>CAZBDC010000200.1:0-9505 GCA_964490575.1 uncultured Anaerolineaceae bacterium
CATACTCCTTTCTACCAGACTCCTGGTAGGAGGCGGTATTTGACCTTCTGGCGGTATTCAGCGTAACCGGGCAGTTCGCCCAGCAGGACTTCTTCTTCATTGCGGATGCGCGCTGCGAGCAGAGGCAGGATTATCAGCGCAGGTAGGGTGGCCCAATAAGAACCAAGCGCAAGCGGAGAGGCAATGTAGAGTAGCGCCACACCAAAATACATGGGATGGCGTACGATGGCATACGGTCCGGTGGTGATGACTTTTTGCCCGATGTCTACTTCGACAGTGCGCGAGAGATAGCTGTTGACCGTCAGCACCCAGAAGGTGATCATGTAGCCGGTAAAGACCAGCCCGTCGGCCAGGATAGAGACCAGGAGCGGAACGTTGGACCAACCAAAGCGCACATCGAAGCCCGGCAGGGTAAAGGCGATGAGGAAATAAATGGCCAGCAGGCCGATGATTTTTTGCTGGGCGCTTTCTTTTTCGCGCATGCGCAGGCGACGCTCGAGCAGGGCAGGGTCGTTTTTGATCAAGTAGGCGGTGGAGACCAGCATAGGGAGCAGCAGGGTGGCGAGATACATCCAGCCCTGCCAGTAGTTCCAGGTTCCGGCAGGCAGGAGGATGATCAGGGCGATAAAGGGGATCCCAAGCCCAATGCGCAGGACCACTCCAATTAACAGTTTTTGGGGGAGGTGGATTTTGGTCATGACTGCTCCTATTGTAAGGGTTGTTGACTTCTTCTGTATAATCTGGCCATTGTCGTTCATTGCCCATTGTGAGCGTAACCCCATAAAGGGTCTGCACCGGAATGGAAGCGTTTGTTTGTATATATGCTGTCAATGGGTAGATGGAGAGATTGCTCAGGTAATGAAAAAGCATCGCCGGCAGCAGGTTGCCCGTTTTGATGGTTACATAGCCATAAAACAATCCCAGTAGCGAGGCCCATACCACGTTGCCTGCCGCCCAGATAGGTGGAAACCCACCAAGGATTTTAAAAATATGCATCGCGCCAAAACTTAGCGTGCTGAACAACACCGCTCTGGGTGAATCGTAATGCCGCAAGAATACCGCCAGAATCACCCCCCGGAAGGCAAGCTCTTCCGTGATGGCCATCATCGAAACCAGCCAGCCTGAGGAATGGGGTGGAAACTCGCTATGGAGTGGAAATGCATTGCGGAGAAATGCCAGGTCGACTGCCCCGCCGTGCGAAAGACGGTAAATCAAAGTGCCCGTGAACTGGCAGAAGGCCATGATCAGCCAGCAGGAAACGCCCAGCAGAAGCAGTCTGAGCACGGGCTGCCATTGGGCAAGGCGTATTTCGGTAAGGTAGGCAGCGTAAGAGTGCGACCGCCCGGGGAACCCCAGCACAAAAGGCATAATGAGAAAGACGATGACGCGGTATTGTTCAACACATTCACCCAAAAGTCGAAGAGTGGTGAGGTGCGCGGTAATTTAAGAGGATAAGCCAGCAGAATGGTGAATATGACATTTCCTGCGAGGGTGATGAGGATGAAGACCAGCAGGAAAAGCCAGGGATGTTCAGGGAGTGAAAATCCGGTTTTAGACATGAACTGCCTCCAGTCTAAAAAATCATGGTTCCAACGCCAGAGCGTCACTTTGTATCGCTGCCAGTTTCATACTTTCAAAACAAGATGACCTGGAGGAACGTTTAATGGGGCCGTATGTTCAAGACCGTTGCGATGACATACAGCACGGTGTATGGCACCGGCCTGGGTGATCTGATGCGTGCCAATCACCGTTGCGCAAAGATCGGCGGTAAAACTTTTCAGAATCGAAGTCTGGTATAAAAAAGAGCGCACTTCATCGGAAGTATTGGCCAGAACTTCTTCCATCGAATAGTCGAGGATGTACCGGTTGCTGCCGCTAAACGCCTGAATAAAACGGCTGATCTCCTGAAGATCATTGATTTGGCGTAGCATCTGGAGGGCAGCTGCTGCCATCTGCAGCCCGGCAGCCCAACCCTCGGTGCGCGCAGCCAATGTTTTTACATCTGGCGATGAAAGCTCGAATCCTTCTATTTGACGAATCAGCCGGATGACTTCCTCTTCTGTAAAACGCAGATCCGCCAGGCGCAGCTCAGCCAGTTGACCGCGCCCGCGCAGGCGAGCGAGGGGAAGGGGAGGGTCCGCGCGCGTGGCGAGGATGATGTGCAGGTGATCTGGCTGGTGATCCAGAAGAAAGACCAGGCAGTTATGGGCTGCCTGGGATGAAATCAGGTTGTAATCATCGAGGATGAGAACAACCGGCTCCGATATAGCACTGAGCGAATTAATCAACGGACGAAGACAATCCGGTAGGACTGGCGAAGAGGGCGGCAGGCTGCTGACCGGTAGACCCGCTTTTTGAAAGGCGGCGTTCAGGTACTCCAGAAAACGCACCGGGTCGTTGTCCCCTTCGTCGATGGTCAGCCAGGCGACCTGGCAGGCGCACGATTTTGCCCATTCGCTGATCAGCGTGGTTTTGCCGTACCCGGCGGGGGCAGAGACCAGGGTGGGCTGATGGGAAAAGCAGGTGTTTAAACGCGCAACCAGGCGCACGCGAGAAATATGCTCTGCGCGAAGGGAGGGAATGAAGAGCTTTGTGGCCAACAGTTGCGTCGCCATTGTTTTCGCTGACCTGTATCGCCTGATTTATCATAGCATACATCCTACCTGTTTTGATATCCGGCTAATCGTTCTGGATCCGATATAATAGTATCCGTGATGCGTAAATTAACCCGCCGTGAACTGCTTAAACTCTCCGCCCTGGGATTGGGATCACTGGCATTTCGATCACTGGATTACTGGCAGTCGATCGATTTGACATCCCCGAAACGCCTGCCTGTTTTCCCGGATGTTCCCCGCCTTGGTCGGGTGACACAGCCGGGAATCGCCTTGCGCAGCTCCCCCAGCAACAGCGCGGGGGACCAAAACCTGATCACGCGCGTGCCGGCGGACACCCTGGTTGTTTGGGAACGGGAGGTTGTTGGAACGGTCGTCGGCGGCCTGACGTATTCGCGATATATCCAAACCCCTGATGGATTCATCTACGGTGGGATGGTCCAGCCGGTGGGGAACCAGATCAATGTCCCGATCGCCGAAATCCCGGCCGGCAAAGATGGGTTCTGGGCGGAAGTGACTGTGCCCTACGTGGACCTGGCGCTGGACGGCGTGCAGGCTTCACCCTGGCTGCGCGATCACATTACCTACAACTTCCCGCCGCGCCTGTATTACGGACAGGTGGTTTGGATGGACCAGGTCCGCAGCAATAACGGCTTCATCGAATATCGCTGGAACGAGGGCGCCAACGGGCGGGGGTATGGCTACGGCGGGTATGGCGAATTCTACTGGGCGGACGGCGCCGGCTTTCGGGTGCTGACGGATGCGGATGTGTCGCCGATCAGCCCGGATGTTGACCCAGCGGAGAAGACTATCCAGCTCAACCTGAGCCGGCAGGCGCTGGCCTGCTACGAAGGGTCGCGCGAGGTGTACTTCTGCCGCGTTTCCACCGGCATCGTTTATACGGATCCTGCCACCAGCGAGATGGTGGATTATTCGACTCCGGCTGGGAAGCTGCTGACCCATTGGAAAATTATTTCAAAAAACATGACCGCTGGGGATGAGGCCAGCGGCTACTCCACGCCGGCGGTTCCCTGGTGTACGTACATTCAGGGCGGGGTAGCCATTCACGGCGCTTTCTGGCACAGCGCTTTTGGCGAGCGCCGCTCGCATGGCTGTGTGAATGTCTCGATCGAAGACGCGAAGTGGATCTGGCGCTGGACGACGCCGCATGTCTCGCTGGACGCGGGCGAGGAGCGGCGGAATTTGCCGCAGCATGGAACGATCGTCTACTCCTCCAGTTCGTAAAGCTGGGGATCTATTTCATTTCTCTATCTCAGATGGCGTGATTCCAATCAGGCGGCATGCGTGTGGCGAAAGAGTTACTTGTAGATCCTCTCTTTCACCCAGATCCTGCCTGGCCCATAAATCACGGACCATTGCACGGCTGGCCGGCACATCTACAGCTTTCCATGGCAGTTTGACAACCCTTTTTTCCTCGCTTAAATTGAAGACAGACACATAACGGTCATTGCTGTCTGGTACATTTGCTATCCAGACCACGATCTCGTCCTGGTTGTAGGTCTGGCGGTTATTTTTGCTGTTCTGATCGACGGCAAGAACCTCAGGATTTGTGATGAGGGAAAGGGTCCATTCGTCACAACCTGGAAGATCACCACCAAACATCAAAGGCGAACGGAAGATGCACCACAGTGACATTAAGGTCATTTGCTCGTCGTGACTGAAATTTGTCCACCGTTCCTCTCCCACCTCCGCTCGAATTCCTACCCGCCCCAGCGGCAGCATATCGGCATCTGGCCACCCACCTGGTTGGATTTCAGCTTCCCAGTAATGCGCGCGCAGGAACTGCCGCTTAAGAGCATCCCAATCATCCCAAAAATCGCCCGAAATCCGCCACATGTTGGAATAAGTTCGTAAGTGTTTCGCTTGTTCGAGGGGGGCGGGCCCTGGTGATAAGCTGAGGATCATCGGGCGGCCAGTTTTTTGTAATGCTCTACTGAGCGCCGCAATTTCCGCATCATGGTATGGGGAATTCGGATCCTGGCTTTGCGCCATATCATCTGCTTTAACGAAATCTACTCCCCAACCTGCATATAATTCTGCAATGGAGTCATAGTAAGCCTGCGCTCCAGGTTTGCTGTGGTCGATCCCAAACATATCTGTCTGGTTCAACCATTTGCATAGATGAATTCGATCGGCGATCTCCGCCGCATGTACTGTAGTTCCCTTAACTGGCAGATTCTGCTCGACTGCCCACCGTGGGATCCCGCGCATGATGTGGATGCCGAACTTAAGCCCCAGGCTATGGACATACTCGGCAAGGGCTGTAAATCCAACCCCATTTATTGATGAAGGGAACCGGTTGGGGGCGGGGAACAGACGTCCAACTTCATCCAGGGTAACATTGTGGGGATCGGGAATATATCCATGCGTCCTGGTTTCCGGAGCATACCATTGGATGTCAACCACGATCGTGTCCCAACCAAATTTTAAGAGATGCCTGGCCATGTATTCGGCGTTGGCTTTTACTTCTTCTTCGCGAACTGATGGCCCATATGCATCCCAGCTATTCCATCCCATCGGCGGAGTGAGGGCGAGTGAGCTTACAGTCAAAGTTTTATTCATATCACTACCTGTTGGATTTTGGGTTACGCGACTGCTCTGTTGTTTCTGGATGCCGGTTTCGGTTTTGATGGATTGCGTCCTTTGGCGAGTGGGTCGCGGGTACAATTGTCCCACATTTCGCACCTCAAACAGCCATCAAATAACATTTTTGCACGTGAGGGCCGAGTAGAGTGATCACTTGCTGTTGGACGGGGCGCAAGTTAACCAGTTTTCGGAACACAACCCGCTCATTTTGGCGGATAAGGCGAATGTCCAGGCCTTCAAACAGTTGAAAGACCCATCGAATGGTCGGCGTTTGAGTGGGTTTGCGGAGCTGGTTCGGGATGGTAGCCTGCATTTCTTTCAACGCCTGACGCAATTTGCGTTCAGCCAAGGAGTAAATCAAGAGAGCCAATCCCATGATCATCAATAAGGCCATGATGCGCTCTGGTTTCTTCAAAAACAGCGGATTGGCGAAGAACATCGGGTCTTTCAAAAACCAGAAACCTCTTTCAACGGAAATACCTTGATCGGTGTAGTTCTCCAACATGCCAACCGCTGACAGGCGAGTGGTGTCCAACTCATTCGTGGCGATGATAAACCGTCCGAGGATGCGTTGGGCGTCCTCTACCGCCGCTCCATTGACCCCAACCTCGCCTTGCAGATTGTATCCCACGATCTCTTTCTGGTCGCTTACCGACGGCCGACCCCGCCGTGGGTATTGGCTGACCGGATTGGCTTGCGCTTTCGCCTGGTGATACTTCCACTTTTGATTGTATTGTCCCAACACTTGCTCTGCATCCGCCAGACAATTGATGGTTTGCCCCTCGATTTTGCGCCATTCTTTCTGCGCGGTCTCATGCTCTTTGGCCTGCGCTTTCTCTAGCGTTTTCATCTCCCGAGCTTCGGCTGCGGCTGAAAAGACGACCAACCAACGCTGCTTCACCCCACCATATTCGCATTCCCCTTCTTTGCCCCGGTAGCCAGGTTCAAGCTCGAGCAGATCCGCGGCCAGGGTGTCTTTGAGCAACTGTTTTGCTTGCGTCAGGGTTTCCGGCACCCGCATCAGCCAGTAGATACCTTGTTCCTGGGCTGCTTTCAAGGTCGCTTCTGAAAACCCGGCGCTGTCCATCACCAAATAGGGCCTTTCGCTGCTCTTCAACTGTTTGCAGTAGGCCGTTACGCTCTCGGTAAACGTCTTCTTGTCATTGCTGTTCCCGTGCAAGGCTTTAAACCAGACCGGCAAGGCACTCTTGTGGCTGGTGATTAGCTGCACCACCACTTGCTTCAGATCCGGCCGGTGATCTTTCGAATACCCATACGTGATACGGATCGCTTCTCGCTCCGCTTCTTGCCGGTCATAGGCGCCATGGAAATGGAAACTGCTGCTATCCAGATGCACATATTTCGACGTGATCCCGTATACCTGCAGCGCATGCGCCGCAACTCGGTAGAACACTTCGGTCACCCCTGCTGCATACAAATCGTCCAGGCACCGCGCCAGCGCATCATCATTGAAGTCCGCGGCGCATACATCTTCCCCGATCAGCACGTCCACCGGCTTGTTATCCAGATATCCCGGTGTCAGATACAGCGCTCGCCCGACAAATCCCAATGCATTCAGGATCATCGCCTGCGTGCCATGGCCGCAACTCACTTTCCGTTCGCTGTCTTTGACTTGTCGATCGATCTGTTCGATCAGCGATATCTCCTGGCATACCCCTGCCACTATCCCGAGATGATCTATCCGTTGTGTTTCGTAGGTCGGTTCGGTGCTCATCCGCTAAGCATAACCGAAATTCCTCAAAATCGCTCCTCTTTACTGCGAAAGGTGGGGTAAACACCCAAAAACTGGCGAAAATGGCAAAGCTGCCCCAGAAACAGTGCTCTGGGGCAGCCTCCCTTTCTACCAATAAGAGGATAATGTCACCATTGAGAACTTATCCTAAATTGTGTTGTGTGTTTGTTAAGCAATATTTTTTGGATTATCCACATGCTGGCGCGTAACCGATTTTCAGGGCAATGGCTTCGCGCTGTCCGCATTCGAAGGCATCAAAGGCTGGCTTGCTGATGAAATCGAGCTGCTCGCCGGACGGGCGCTCACCGAAATCGTGCGTCATGATCGATTGTTCTGCGCGCAGGCGCAGAACAATAACGCCGTTTGGTTCGATGGCGAATTCCGCGGCGTTGCCCGCAGGGAGCTTTTCACCCGTCATCAGGTTCTCGCCCCAGGCCACCTTCGCATGGAGGAATCGGGCATCGCCCCGGGTTGGGGTTGGGTGATTGTTGACTAGCGTTACCAGCAGTTCATCGTCGCGCTCGCCGGAGTTGACGAACCACTGTAGACGATCTGTGGCGCGCACCTCGGTCAGGTTCCAGCGCGTGACGAACTCAAACAACAGCGACTGGGCGTGGCGCAGCAGTTGGAAGGGGCGGGGCAGCGGGCTGTCTGTAGGGGCCAGCGTGGGGATGTCGCAGGCCTGGTTCGTCAACATATGATCGCTCAAAAAGACGAGTAGCGAGCCGCCAGCTTCCGTTTCCATCTCATAGGCCAGCGGGTCACCGGAATACGTGGTGGACACCACGCGCGCCCGCGTATTGAGCTGAGCCTGGAAATACGGAAAATCAAACTCGTTGAATCTGACCCCAAAAGCATCGCCGGTGTAGCCTGTTTTAGCCTCACCAATGCTCTGGATGCCGAAGAATTCATACGACTCTTCCGTGAACTGCGATAGGCTGGTGGCGATGCTTCCGCCGCGTGCCACGAACTGTTTGAGGGTTTCAAACAACCCGCCCTCAATCTTCGTTCCCAGTACGACCGCGGCGTTGTACTTACTCAGGGTAAAGAGTGAGGTATTCGAGAGCAGCACGTCGAAAATATCACCACAAGGTGTATCGCTCAGGAAGCCATCTTCATTGTGCATGAAACCAGAGTCGGCCATGCCGGGCCAGAAGGCATCGTTGACAGCATCGATCTGGTAATGGCCGCGTGTATAGGGGATGTTCCCCCAGGCTATGTAAGCCTTATCGAGTACGGGCGCATGGCGGGCGGTAACATATCCGGTATAGAAATCCCAGATGAGCGCCACGGGCCGGTACATAACGCCCCGGTCCGGGTGCGCCTGGATCCATTGTTTTGACTCCATGAAGACTTTTCCCACTGGCGAAAGGCTGCCGTCTGGCATGAAGAAAGCCCACTGCCCCATGATCGCCGATGCGCCATACAGGTAGCTCAGAAGCCACGCCCGCCGAAGCAGGGCCAGGGATGAACCTTTTTCCGGAGACCCCCAGCTTTCCCCGCCGTAGGCTTTGGAACCCCACAGGTTCCATTCTGCAGGAGAGGTCCACCATTTTAGCCCGTACTGGCCGGCAGCTCCACGCAAGATGGACATCCACAGTGGGATGTTGGGCTTGCTCTCGCAGATCTGGCAGCCGAGCATCCTCGTCCATGGAATGTCGGCCAGGTAATGTTGAAAGGTATTGTTGCTTAGCGTGATCGGGTATTTCGCGATGTAGTTTTGTATGCGGTATTCGTAATCGATGAAATGCTCCCAACCATCTTGCAGGGATGCAGGCTTCTCGTAAACCTTATCGCAGGCGCCCAGGACGAACCGGCAGTCGTGCTCTCCGTTGTCAAGGCCCAGGAACCGGCCGCCCAGTTTCTCACGTGCGTATGCCACAGCCTTCTCGGGTGCAGCGGGCGTGAGGAAGGGAATGTGTCCGGCGATATTGATGATCCATAACCCCCGTTGTGCGATCTCGTCGATAACCTCCTGGTAATTTTCTGCGAACAGGAAGTTGTGCCATGGTGCGATGCCATCGCCAAAATCATACTTTACCGTGTAAAGATCTAGCGTTTCGCGGAAGTTAATGACCCGTATTCTGGCCCGACCTTCCGTTACCTGGAACAGAGCCTCAGTTGTTTGACCAAACCGCTCCTTTTCCGGTGGAACATCGTCCATCTGAAGAATTTCATGGTCAAACCCCCGAAGTGCTGCTGTGAGGATCGCGTTTTCTCCGCCCAGGTCTGCATGAGTCACCGGGCGGTTGGCACGATTGTTAAAATATGGATTCTCTTCCGGATCGTCGATGCGATTCCAGACTTTGATTCGGTTTTTTTGCATTCCAGCCCACTCCAGGTTTTACGAAATAACGAATATTTGGGAAAATTGCCAGCTATAAACAATATACAAGGTTAAAGATAACCGTCAATGATCAGAATTTCTTCTTTCGTTTTTATTTTTATGATTATTAAAAACAGGTGATGTATATTAAGGAGTAGTTTTGCATTTTTAACAATGGGAGAAGGAAAGGGGTAAGGCTGGACGTAG
>CAZBDC010000201.1:0-9444 GCA_964490575.1 uncultured Anaerolineaceae bacterium
GATAATGAGCGGTGACTGGAGTTCAGACGTGTGCTCTTCCGATCTCTACCGGCTGTCTTCGCTGCACCTGAAAATGGCCCGTCCTTCGGTCGCCCCGGCCACCTTTGTTTTTGCTCCCGGCTCGCGGCTGATCTTGAACGATCAGTTAACCGCCGAGTGGTTGTTTGGAGAGTAAGAGAGAATCGCAACGGGTCGGGCGGCTGTATCGCCCGACCCGTTGCTGGATGCTGATCTTTCCTTTTTTGATACTTGTATCGTTTTGTGTGGGCGACTGCGTCGCCCACACAAAACAAACGAAGTCCGAAAAACTATTCGATCGTGAATTCCAATTGGCCTTCCATCGCGGGGTTTTCCAGCCGGAAGGTGATGTGCGCCAACCGCTCGCCCCAGACCGGGCCCAGCCGCTCATCGGAAATTGGGATCTCCTGGCTGGAGGCGGTCAGCCGGCTGCCATCGTACCGAACCGAACCGCCAGCCGATACACGCCCATCCGCCAGCTCGCCTGGAAGGAGCGCCACCCGCCCCGGCTCCGAAAGGTCGACCCGCGCCGCGGTGACCAGGTGAAACGTTATTTCGGGCGCCAGCCGCGCCAAAGCGTAATTTTCCACTACTTTCACCTGCCGCCCACGTTCCAGGCGAATCGTCCGCCGCCAGCGTTTCAACCCGGCCTCGGGCGGGTAGGCCCCGGCGATATCCAGGTCGAGCCAGGCAGCATCGTCACCCGCTGAATAATGTACGTCACGAGCCGCGAATTCCGCCCCGGGGGCCTGCATCACCCCGCCAATGCCCGGCAGCGAATGGTAATCCGACTGCATGGTCCAGATTTCATAGCGTTGCGAGCTAAAAGTCTTCTTCGTGTAAGTCTCGACCCCGGCATCGACAATCAGCGGCAGCCCGTCCCGGTAAACCACAAAGTGGCCGACGTCGTTATGGTTGTGGCTCTCGTCATTGTGACCGCCCTTCGCCGCCAGGTAAAACCCTTCCGCGCTGCCTTCCCGGTCGCGCGCCGCCATCACCTGAATCTCCTCCAGCCACACATCGCGCAGCAAAGCGGGCTCAGGCGTGATCCCAGCCAGCGCATCCAACGCAAACAGGCCAGGCAGCAGCCGCCCAAGGCTCGGCGCCACTTCGCCTTCACGGACAAAGCCATATGTCGAAATTTCTTTTTCACCGGCTAACCACGCGCCAAACCGCTGCATGGTTTCGTCGCCAATGCTGTGGCCATAGCGAAAAACCAGCAGCGAGTCGGGAACCAGCCGGGCCGGCGCGTCGGCGAAGTTGATATAATACTGGCCGGCAATGTGCGCGCGGTAAATGAAACGCCCAATCTCCTGAACCAGCGGCTCGCTGAACACGTCCAGTTGGCCGGCTGTGGCGCTGTGCAGGAGAACCAGGCAATCAAACAGGGAAGCGCCCGCCCGGCCCCAGTAGCTGGGACCCTCGTCGCAGCCGCCGTCGCGCGGGTAGGGAACCAGGAAGCGGTCCAGGCTGGCGGTAATTTTCTCCACCGCCGCTGCCCGCCGCGCCGGATCTTCTTCGACCAGCAGGGCGCAGGCCAGCCAGTTCGAATTGACCCACGGGTTCCAGTTATTGACTTTGCGCGGGGTAAAACCCATCCACCAGAAATCATTGCGGTTCAAGCATGGCGTGAGCATCCGCTCCGTAACCTCGCGGCGCAGGCGCGGGGCCAGCAGCGGCGAGACTCGCTCTAACTGCGGCCCAACCAGGTAAAGCGTCCAGGCCAGCAGCGCAGCCGTTTCAGCCGCAAAAAGATCCACAATTGGCTCGGTGATGTCCGGAAGCCCCACCCCGGCCTGTTGAACGCCCACGTGAGCCGGCACGCACCAGGTCGACTCCTCGCAGATGCTCCAGGCCGCGTCGCCGATCGTGTCGAAGAAGGCGCCTTCGCCCTCGATGCACTCGGCCACCAACATGCGCGCCAGCAGATCGCGGCGTTTAAAATAGGGGCGTTCATAATTACGCCGGTTGCCATTGCGAGCGTACTGCAGGTACAGCGTGGCAGGCAGGTGTGGCCAGGTTTTATCCAGCGCGCGCCTTCCGTGCGCCAGGTGAGATTGGCGCACTGGCTCGGAGATACTTTGCCAGGCGGCCCGATCTATCCAGCGTGGGTACGGCTGCCATTCGGCCGGCGACAGGAGCATATCAGGTGTAAAGCGATGAGAAAGGAATGTTTCAGGCATACAGCAGTTCTCCTGGGATAGGTTCTTCTTGCATAGTCCTGATTTTAAACCATTTTTCCCAGCGCCAACCTTCATAAGCGGGTTGGCGCTGGGAGGGGCTGGTGGGAGGAAGGCTATTCCCCCTCCCACCCTATCTCCGGACAGATGCCGGTGGTTTTGGTTACGGTGTGGTCACCGTGACAGTGTTTGACCAGCCCGATTGGATCGTGTCGGTAAACGCCAGCACCCGGTAATAGTAGGTCTTCGCGCGGGAGACATCCTGGCTGAAGCTGGTGACGTTTGGCCCAACCGTGGCATTGACCACGCCGATCGAGAACAGGGCGTTATCGGCCCGTTGGACCAGGAAGCCCGTCTCAACCGTGCTGTTGTCTGTCCAGCTCAGGTTCACCGTGGCGGTCTTCTTGTTCTTGGCGACAGCGCTGCCGGTCAGGTTGGTCGGCGCCGTGATCGTGGTGTAAGAAGTGCCGCGCGAGTCGAGCGTCAGGGTGGGCCAGCCACCGCCCGGTGGGATATTGTTGAGGGCCGGGTCAGAGTAATCCCAAACATCACCAACCGTATTGACTGCATACACCCGGTAGTAATACACCGTCTTGCCCACACCTGTGTTAGTATAGGTCCGCAAGCCGGTTCCGGGGCCAACGCCGGTGTCAACGTAAGGGACCACTCCTAGCGTTTCGGATGCGACCGTGGTCAGGTAGCTCCACGGACCGGTGGGGCTGGTAGCGCGCTCGAACACGAAAGCGGTCTCGTTCTTGGAGTTATCAATCCAGCTCACCACGTACCTTCTATTGCCGCCGCTGCCGGTGGCGACGGCGGACACGAATGTCGGCGCCTCCGGGGCTACCCCGACCACCTGCGAGTGCATCATGTCCATCTCTTCGTGGCTGAGGATGTGGCAGTGATAGACGTACTCCCAGCCGTAGTTGACATAGTGGTTGATAATGTCGACCGGCTCGCCGTCGGGGTTGAAAGCCATGATCGGCAGCCCGACCGCTTCTCGCTGGGTCGTGTTTGCACCCATCAGGAACTCGCCTTCAGGCATGGACGGATCGAGCAGGCGGATGCTGTTGGGCAGGCCGCCCCAGGCTGCGGGAATTTGCGGGACCAGCGGCCGCATGGCGACAATCGTGTCTTCCAGCGGGCTTACCCTGACGGTATCCTTCCAGCCCAGTTCGTTGGCATCCGGCTTGCGGATGATCCCATCCCAGCCAACCCGGTTAATGAGTTGTACATCATACAGGTGGAAGTGGATCGGGTGCGTGTCTACGCCATTGTGAGTGATCTTCCAGATCTGCGTCCCATCATCGGTTGTCGCGATCGGCGTGAGCTCAACGCCCGCCGGCAGCTCGATCCCATCAAGGATCTCATCTGGTGGATAGGTATAAGGGTGCAGGATCATGTTCTGCAGGCCAGCCTGTGCGTTAGGCGTTTCCACGCCCAGGAACCCGCTCATCCGCCCGTACTCCAGCTCGAACGCTTCACCCATCTCATCCTGGATCATCTTTGGCTTGAGATTGATGGTTAGCGAGGTGCCCAGCAGGGTCTTGAAAGTGAGCGATGTATCAAAGATCTGCACCAGGCCATCATTCACTTTGAATGACGTGCCGTAGGCAGTGTTGTATTCACTTTGCCCAACGACAATCGGGTGCTGACCGGTCTGGAACACGCCCTGCCCGCCCAGGCTGGTGGCCTTGAAAGCAGTCTGCAGGGCCGGCAAATTGTAGGCCGGGGCCGGGGTGGCCGGGGCGACCACAATGCGCATCATGGTGCGGGTGTTGGGGCCATAGCCAGCCAGGGTCGAAGGCGCCCCGCCGGTGTCGCGGTAATCGCCGTTGCCGGTGTAGTAGTCATAGCGCGGGTCGCGCGCCGGGAACGCCGCCGGTGCATCATTGTAGAGGATCAGCGTCTGGCCGGCGAACTGCGAGAAGTCGACGACGACGTCGTGCCGTTCAGCCGGGGCGGTCAGCAGCGAATGCTGGTCAACGTTGCCCGCGTTGAAGACGGTCGGGTCATTGACCCAGGTGGTCGGATGGGCCGGGACAACGACCGGGGAAGGCAGGAAACCGCCCTCCGTGCCGATCGCGATCCACGCCGGCCCCTCGGTGCCCGCCAGTGGGGTTGGGAAGATGGTCGGATCGTCCAGCGCCGCAGCCACCTCGTCGGGGTTCAAAGCCACTTCGGTGCAGGTAACACCGGTGATCTCGGGGACCGGGTTGGGGTTATTCGCGTCGCACAACACGCCATTGGCGTCTACCGCCTGGTAAAGCGACAGGTTGAAGAAACGGTCGTTGGCTGCGTTCAACACGCGGAAGCGATACGCTTTGGGATCCACGGTGAGGGTCGGGTAAGCCGTACCGTTGATCACCGGGGTGTCCATGAAAGCTTCCATGCCCATGGAGTTATATGGCACGCCAGGCATGAGCGGCGGTTCACACCACTGCAGGTCGGGATCGCAGTTCGGATCATAGTAAGGATTGTCGATCGGGCCATACTCAATGCCGTTTGTCGGCGGCCAGAACCAGGGGCCGTAAGCCCAGCGGCCAAACTGGTTGACGCCGGATGAATCGCCCGGGTTCTGGGCAGGCACGTAGACGTGCGGCAGCCACAGGTCGCCAAAGCCACCCCAGCGCTGCGTATCCCACAGCGGATCGGTAATGGCCAGTTGTGAGGCGCTCGGAACGAAGGTCTTATCCTGGATGACCAGCGGGATCTGCTCGGCTGGGATCAGTCCCTGGGCAACCAGCGACTCCTCGGTCTGGTCGGTGATCAGGTATGGAGCCGCCTCACCGGCATACACATTCAGGCGGGTGATACCCCAGGCATGATCGTGGTAAAACATCAGGCGGGCGCTCTGCTGGTTGGTGTAGTAGAAGGTCATCACACCGTCATTCGGGTCGCCCGAGTCACCCATATCAGGCACCGGTGCAACGCTCACGCCCTGCGGGTAGGCCGTGTTCTCCCCAGCCGGGGTGATCCACTGGTGCGGGGTGCCGTCGCTGATCCAGGGCGAGATGCCGCCGTGAAGGTGCAGCGTGGCGCGGTTCTCTGTGTAGCAGTTCGCCGGATCGGGGGCTACCATGTCACACATCGGGTTCTGTGGATCCAGCATGTCCGGATTGGCTTCCATAGCCAGATAACCATCGGCGGTCATGCCAGAGCCCATCACAGTGGTGTCGACCGGGATGAACAGGTTCCCAGCTACACCGGTGGGCAGCAGGTTATAGAACTTCACCCGCACCGGGCGATCCTTCGTCGCCTGGATGGTTGTCCCCAGGTAGTGGGGGGGCTCCACTGCGACCGCCTGCGTGCCATCTGGCATCAGGATTGGGCTGCCGTCCGGGTTTCTCAGGGGCACCTGGTTGCCCGGCACTACACTGGTCGAAAGCTGCACGTAGCCGCGCAGTTTGGTGGGGGGCAGGTCGGAGTGCATCTGCTCTTCGTACTCGACCACGGCAATCTCGTAGTAATCTGAGCCGGGATAAGTGGTCGTATCAGGCACGGCGACCGAGAGGTACTGGCCCAGGTTATTGGAATTCCCCGCGCCGAGGCCAGGCAGGGTATCGACAAATTTGCGCAGCCCACCCGAAACCTGCACGTGCACGCCGGTGTCGGTCGTGGCATCCGGGGCAAAGTATTGGTTCCCTACCAGCGCATCGACCACGAACTGCTGCCCAAGCGATTCGGCCAGCATATTGGATGAGCGATAGTGCAGCCCACCCCAGATTCTGGCATTCCCAACCTCATCCCTGAGGTTTTGGGCATTCAGGTAATGCCGGGTTGTTCCTGTGGAGGTGCTGATCAGGTCAATATTGATGTCGGGTGTGCCAAAGAACTGGGTGAAGACTTCCGCCTGCGCGGACATGAAAGAGCTGTGGCCTGTGACATATTCAGGGAAGCTCGGCATCATCACCGCAGGCATCCAGGTGTTCAGCTCGGTCGGCGAATAGCTGCCATCCGGGTTGGTATGCCGGATCGCGGTGATTGGCCGCCAGAAGCTGTAGGTGTATTTTGAGTCGAATGTGAGGATCAGGCTGTCGGTGGCAACCATGTTACCCATCGCCATCAGCCGGGCGGTATCGAGCAGGTTCAGCCCGCGGGTCTCGGCAACCTGCCGGTAAGCAGTATTCACCTGGATCACCATATTGGTGGTCCAGAAGTTGGCGATCGCGGTCTGCTCGGGTGTACGCAGGGTGCTCATCGCCCCACCGTAATCTCGCACCTCAGCCAGGTCCGCCAGGTAGGCGGGGTCGTCCAGGGCCGGCGGGGGCGCGGGGCGGTACTGCTCTGGCGTGGCCCGCAAGAAAGGTTTCAAGGTAGCCATCCAGGGATCAACGGGGGGCACCACCGTGCCGTCAGGCATGACGGTCGGCTCCCAGATGCCAGGCCCAGGCGGAAGAACGGTGTAAACATCAGGATCCAGCAAGCCATCGCCGCTGCGCAGGGCGATAATCGCGTCCGCAGCAGCCTGGCCAATCGCAATCCCGGCATCCTTGGCCGGCCCATCAACCACGGTCGCCAGCGCGTCCTGGTACTGGTTCGTGGGGGCCAGGTCGGGAAGGTAGTGCTGGAGGACGGTATAAGCCGCGGTGGCCACAGCCGCCTCGCGCGAGGCAGTTGGGTCCGGAGCCGCTGCGGAGTAGGCGTAAGGGGCATAACCGCCTTCAATTGCCACCAGCGCATCATAAATAGCCGCCTGGACATAGCCCAGGTAGACAAAGGCAGTCGACATGGATATGCCGCTCATGGTCATCGGCATGCCGGGCATAGGCATCGGCTGGAGGATTTGCTGCGTGATCGCATTCCATTCCGCCACCGCGTTACCGGGCAGCGGGCTGTTGGCGTAGTTTGGCACGCTGAAGTAATGCGGCGCATCACCCATCGCCGGCATTGCCATCGCCGCCGCCCCGAGGGTGGGCAGTTCCAGCCCGGCATCCGCGGCACGGGCAGCGGCGGCTTCGCGATCCGCCTGGGTTATTTTTGGCTCTTTATCCTTCACCTTCTTATCGGGCAGAGGTTGGTCTTTCTGAGCCAACGCCTGGCCAGTCCATCCAAACATGAGGGACGTAGCCACCATGATCAAAACGATGATATTCAACACTTTACGCACGTACATGGTTTCTCTCCTGACAAACTGAAATGCCTTTGCGCAGAGCGCTCCGGCGTCCACCCCAGGCCATGACCGGATATCCGGCTGGCCCCCCGTCAACACATTGCGATCCAGTCCTATCTCTCAAATCTTTTTTGCCTCCTTTTTTGTCCCCTCTAATATGCTGCAAGCCCACGAGTAACGGTGGCAGGTACCGGTGATTTTCAATGCAATTTTTCCCCAGGCCACAACCTGCAATTGGCGCAGCCGGATACGCGCCAGGAAAAATCTCCCGGCCCCGGTTGATACTGCTCTTCCCATGCCTTCGCCAGGCTGCGGATCTCTGGCAAATCGGCCAGGTCAGCCGCATCCGGCTTCTGAAGCGCTAAAAGCAAATCCTGGATATCAACGCCGATCGCGCTCGCTTCTACGGTCGGGCCGCCCAGGCCTGAGACAGTGGATTGATAAAGCTGCCCCGTCCTGTAACGTTCGTACCAGTACGGACGGACGACGGTTCTAAGCCAGTCAGGGCGTGTCGAGCTGAGCACGCCCAGCGCCATTTTCATCGCCAGCTTCAATCTGTGCAGGCGCGAGAGATCACAAACTAATGATAGGATTTGTTCGGCGCACCAGGGTTGTTCAGTACCAGCAGAGTCGGCTGGCAGCCCAGCAGGCAGGCCAATCTTTACCAGTTGATCGAAAAACAGGCCAAATTCTCGCATCCCCCGCCGGCTTGGATAGAGACGTTGGCGAAACGCGCATAAGGCCGCCGGTGAAATGCCCGGGTGATTGACAGGCAGGAAAAGGGCATATTTCCAGTCGATCCGCCTCAGGGTCGCTTCTGAGGCTGCCTGGTCAGGCAAACCCTCGCTATATTGAAAAGCAGTTGTCAGCGCCAGCCTGAGCACCGTATCACCGTCCAACCCGGCCGAAGGATCGAGCAGCCTCAGGTCGATCGCGGCCAGGATTTTGCTGAGTTGATCCCCGATCCGCAGATAACCGTGCTGAATGCTGTAGATCCTTCGCGCAGCATGAAAAGTGTCTTCAGGAACATGCAGAACCGGCACCAACACCCCCATTACAGGTTTCCTCTTGGATTAAATAAACGCCACCTGGAATAGAATAAGTCTTTCCAGGTGGCGTTTGAAGCGTAATTATTTTGTATTATTCATGTAATTACTACGGATTTATCGAACTCCTTCCCATACCATCTCCGTAAAAACTACGGATCATCCAGCTTAACCAGGCCTTGTTCGACCGCGTAGCGAACCAGATCGGCCCGGCTGTGCAGGTTGAGCTTCTCCATGATGTTGGCCCGGTGGGTCTCGACCGTTCGAACGCTCAGGGTCAACCGGTTGACGATTTCCCGGTTGGTATTGCCGCGCACAATCAGGCGCAGGACATCCGCCTCGCGCGGCGTCAGCGGCTCACCAGTGGCGTTTTTGTCAATCGGCTGGGATGGCGCAACCAGCGATTTCATCAGTGAAGGATGAAGATAAATCATTCCCCGCCAGACGGCGTAGATCGCGTCGACCAGTTCAGTTTCGGCGGCGCGTTTGGTGATGTACCCGGAAGCGCCAATCCTCAAGTACTCTTGAATCATGGCGCTGTCTTCGTGCATGGTCAGCACCAGAACCCGCGCGCCTGGGGCAGCCTCCTTCAGGAGCCGAACCGTTTCTAAGCCGCCTGGCCCAGGCATACTGATATCCATCAGGACAATATCAGGGCGCAATTCCAATGCTGACCACAGGGCTTCTTCACCGCTGGTCGCCTCGCCAACCACTTCGAGGTTCGAGTCGACGCTCAAGAGCGTCCGCAGCCCGGCCCGCAAAATGCGGTGATCGTCGGCAATCAGGATCCGGATGGCCATGGCACCTCCAACAAAATCATTGTCCCCTTCCCAGGCGAGCTTTCGATGGCGACTTTTCCACCCAGCATATCAGCCCTTTCGCGGATCCCCAGGATCCCCAGATGGCTGGTTTGAGAAAAGTGTGGGTCAAAACCGACCCCATCATCTTCCACGGACAGGCACAGCCGCTGATCACGCCGCTCCAACAGGATGTCAACCCGCGAGGCCTGGGCATGCCGGATGATGTTGGTGAGGGTTTCCTGCACGATCCGGTAGATCGCCGTTTCCATCTCATCGGGCAGGCGCTC
>CAZBDC010000202.1:0-9362 GCA_964490575.1 uncultured Anaerolineaceae bacterium
GAGATGGAATCTCGTGACTGGAGTTCAGACGTGTGCTCTTCCGATCTTGTGCAAAGCGAGCCCCTGGCCGACCTCAGCCTGGCGCCGGGGCCGGCGGAGGAGGCCGGCTGGTGTACCTGACCACGTTAAATTATTATCCCAACACAGCCAAAACCGCCTGCGCGCCCGGCTACCACATGGCCTCGCTGTGGGAGCTGTACGACATCTCCAACCTGACCTACGATTATGCCAACCCCCTGGCCTACACCAAGGCCGACAGCGGCTCCGGCCCGCCATCAGGCTGGTACGGCTGGGTGCGCACCGGGTATGAAAGCCTGGGCAGCGCCACCGCCGGCACGGGCAACTGCCTCAACTGGACCAGCGCCGACCCAGCCAGCTACGGCGTGTCCGTTCGCCTGTCCACCGCCTGGGAAACCGCTCCCGGCGACATCGGGCCGTGGGACGCCACATCCTTCACCTGCAGCCTCGTCGGCCCGGTCTGGTGCGTCGGCGAGTTCCACCAGGTCTACCTGCCGGTCACGCTGCGGTAAAGCAGGGGCTCAAAACATTGATCTGGCGTTTCAAATCCCCAGGTGTGGGGGTTTGAAACGCCAGGAGAATAAGAACCCCCAAAGCCTGTACAAACCCGCCATTGTACAACACCCGGCCTTTTCATGGCCCATATCCAGATGGTATATTCAACTGCCAGGCGGCCGGTTGAGCAACTCTCAGACGGGAATTTTCCAGTTCAATAAGCCGCTGCGCAAATCGATCGAGGAGATTGCGCGCCAACAAATGGCGTCCGTCGCAAAGCCTCCTCGCAATCATAGATCAGGATATGGAGTTGAATATGAAAATCGTCCGGCGGGTTTTGTTAGGCCTTTTATCGATCGTCGTCTTACTGGTGGTCTTGCTGGCCGGCTCGGTCGCCGTGGATACCCTCCTGGGCGCGGGGCGGATGGAGCAGATTGCCAATACCACCCTCCCCGGCCTGGACGGCGCGCCGGATGTCAAAGCCTATGTCGCCCGGCCGGAGGGTTCCGGCCCCTTCCCGGCGGTCATGCTGATCCATGAGTTCTACGGCCTGAATGAATCGATCGTCAGCAAGGCGGACGGGCTGGCGGCCGAAGGCTACCTGGTGGTCGCGCCAGACACCTTCCGCGGCTCGACCACATCCTGGATCCCGCGCGCGATCTACCAGGTGATCACCACCCAACCCGAACGAGTCAATGCGGACCTGGATGCGGTATTTGCCTGGCTGGAAACGCAAGGGACGGTCGACAGCGCCCGGGTGGCGGTGGCCGGGTTCTGTTACGCCGGGCGCACTTCGCTGGTGTACAGCCTGCACAACGACCGGGTGGCCGCCACGGTGGTTTTCTACGGCTCGCCCGAGACTGACCCGGCCGTGCTGCAGAACCTGCCTGGACCCGTCCTGGGCATCTTCGGCGGCGCCGACCAGTCCATCCCGCTGGAAGAGGTCAGCGCCTTCGAGGCGGCCCTGGCGCAAGCCGATGTTCCGCATGAAATCACCGTCTACCCCGGCCAGCCGCACGCATTTGTACAGGATATGGCCGGCATCCGGGCCGGCGGCGCGCAGGGCGAGGCCTGGGCGCAGATGCTCCGCTTCCTGGATGCCTCGCTCAACCAGCCCGGCGCGACAAATACCGGCCAATCCAGCGCCTACCTGCCCGGCTTTGACTGGCAGTACTACCTGATGCTGGTCTACGAACACGCTTTCGGCACGGCCAGCCACATGCATTGATATTCATCCACCGGGCGCGGAGAATCAGCGTCGTTGCAAGGCATCTCCCTCCATTTTCGCGGTTTGGTGGGTTTGCCCGGCAGAACTGAAGTGGGTAAGGTTCACCCCGCGCCGGGTGAGCCTTACCCGGGTCTGCCCGCCAGGCTCACGGGTTGGTCGAGATGGGCTCCCCGCCGGCCGGGCCGACAATCAACCAGTAGCTGGTGCCGAAATCCAGGCTGGCATCCGGCGCGATAACCGGGTTGGGCTTGCCGGTGTGCAGGTAGATCTCCAGCAGGCTGCCTTCCGCAACCTCGGGCACGTAGAGCTGCTGCGGGCCGGTTACCGGGATGGAGGCTTTAGCTGTGCAGCCGGCCGCGGATAGCGTCAAGAGCAGCGCCAACCCCGCGATGAGATAAACTTTCCAGGTTGCATTCCCTGAGCGGAACATTTCATACCTCCTTTTTTGAATTCCGTTCGAGCCATCCCTCGAATTGTCTATGCCTACAATAGCGCAGCGCGGTTGACTTGTCACCCCTCCCCCGGTATGGAATGATGGCATGGAAAAAAGTATGGCGCCGCGTAACAAATATTGAGCATTTCCCGGCAAAATTCCGTATAATGATAGTGATGGATCCTGTTAGCCCGCTTGTCGAACCACTGACCCGGCGGGAGGTTGAAATCCTGAGCCTGCTGGGCCAAAACCTGTCCAACCGCGAGATCGCCGGACGGCTGGTGATGTCCTTGAATTCGATTAAGTGGTATAACCAGCAGATCTTCGGCAAACTGGGGGTGGCCAACCGCCAGGAGGCGGTGGCAAAGGCGCGCGAGCTGGGTCTCCTGGCCCGCCAGGCCGCATTCACACAGCCCGCTCACAACCTGCCAGGGCAGATCAGCTCCTTCATCGGGCGCAAGCGCGAGATCGACCAGGTGGTCGGGCTGGTCTCGGCCCACCCGCTGGTCACCCTGACCGGCGCAGGTGGGGTGGGCAAGACCCGCCTGGCGCTGGCAGCGGCCGGGGCGCTGGTGGATCTTTTCAGCGACGGCGCCTGGTATGTCGAGCTGGCCGTGCTGGCAAACCCATTCCTGGTTCCTCAGGCGCTGGCCAGTGCGCTCGGCATCCGGCCCGGGCCAGGGCAGCCGATCCTGGAGGCAATCCAGGCCTATTTATCCGACCGGCAGGTATTGCTGGTGCTGGATAACTGCGAGCACCTGGTGAGCGCCTGCGCCGAGCTGGCCCAGGCGCTGCTTAGCCGGCAGCCCCGCCTGAAAATCCTGGCCACCAGCCGCGAGTCGCTGGGGGTGAGCGGCGAGGTGATTTATTCCGTGCCATCCCTGGGTTTTCCAGACGCATTTGAGGCCCAGGCGGTGGAGGATTACCTGGCCTTTGAAGCCGTGCGCTTGTTTGTGGAGCGCGCGCGGGCCATCCCGCCGGGTTTCCATCTCACGGTCGAGAATCTTCCGGTGATCGTCCGCATCTGCCGGCGGCTGGACGGCATCCCCCTGGCCATCGAGCTGGCGGCGGCGCGCACGCGCCTGCTTTCGGTTGAGCAGATCGCGGAGCGCCTGGGCGATGCTTTTCACCTGTTGACCGGCGGCAGCCGCACCGCCCTGCCGCACCACCAGACCCTGCGCGCCTGCATCGACTGGTCGTACAACCTGCTCGCCCAGGAAGAACAGATCCTGCTCAGGCGCCTGGCAGTCTTCGCCGGCGGGTGGACGCTGGAGGCAGCCGAGCAGGTATGTTCTGATCCCAGGCAAAATGATCAGGTAGAGCAACCTGACTTGCGGAAAGACCAGATCCTCGAACTGCTGGGCAGGCTGGTCGATAAGTCGCTGGTCCAATTCGAGCCGGGCGACGCCAGCGAAGCGCGCTACACCATGCTGGAAACGGTGCGGCAGTACGCCAATGAGCGCCTGGCGGAAGCCGGGGAGAGCGACCTGCTGCGCGGGCGCCACCTGGCCTGTTTCCACGCCCTGGCCCGGCTCGCCGCGCCGCACCTGCGCACCAGCCAGGCAAAATCGTGGGCAGACCGCCTGGAATGTGAGCTGGACAATATTCGCCGCGCGCTAGACGGATCCCTTTCCGACCCCAACTGCTCTTCGTCTGGCTCACTCGAACAGGGATTGGAGCTGGCAGCCGCGCTGCACCACTTCTGGCATTTGCGCGGCCACCACTTCGAGGGCGCGCATTGGCTGGAGCGCCTGCTCCAGGCCCAGGAAGGGCAATCATCCGCCCGGGTGGCCCGCGGCAGGGCGCTGAACGTGCTCAGCCATATGGTCACCACCGCCAGAGCCAGCACGCTCCTCCTCCGCCCTCAGGCGTCGACGGCAGCCGAAGACCAGGAAAGCGAGGCCATCTTCCTCGGGTTGGGCGAAGCCTACCTGCCCGACCTGGCGCGCGCGCGCTTCAATGCGGCCTGCCGGACCCGCAGCCCGGAGGCTTTACTGGCGCTCCGGGAGCAGTTCCTGGCCCTTGGCGACCGGCTGTGGGCCGCCGAGTGCGACCTGGTGCTCATGTGGTTGGTGTATCCATTCGGCCATGAGAAAGCAATCCAATCCGGCGAAGAGGCCCTGGGGATATTTCGGGCTGCCGGGGATCGATACGGCGAGGGACAGGCGCTTCATCGCCTGGCATACTGCGAGTTCTGGCGCGGCGATCCGGGCCGGGCCATCGCGCTGGCAAACGAGGGCATCGCCTGCCTGAGAACGGCCGGGGAACCTGGCCAGGCTGAAGGCTTGCGAGGTGTTCTCGCCGCGATCGCCGCTTCGCAGGGGGATTACCCTGAAGCATTCCGCCAGGCAGCCTTGATACGCGCCGCGGCCCGCCAGGTCGGCAGCCGGGAGTTGTCAAACCATGCGTGCGGGTTTGAGGGTTTAACCGCCTGGGCCGGCGGGGAATACGAACGGGCTGAGCTGCTTTGTGAGGAAATCCTGGCCAATACACCCACTCCTTCAATCGTGGAGAATTACTTTCCCAATTTCATCCTGGCCCGGGTTGCCATATCGCGCGGTGAAACTGCCCGGGCCAGGCACTATCTCAGGCTCGTCCTCGAGACGGCCCGGGACTATTCCTATTTCCTCAGCAGTTTGGCTTTTCGCGCGATCGCCGGCTCGGCCGGGCTGGCAATCCTTGAAAGCCAGGCACGCTGGGCGGCAATCGTAGCCGGCGCGCTGGACCGGCACGGCGAGCGGGCCAGGTTTCACGTGGCAACTTTAACCGAACAGCATGAGTTCGCGGAAGCGCTGGCGGCTGCCCGGGCGGCCCTGCCTGAAGAAGACTTTCAGGCAGCCTGGGCAAGCGGGCAGGCGCTGACGGTCCGGCAGCTCATCGATGATACGCTGGCCTGGCTGGCAGATATTCCAAAGAGCGATTAAATCCCCCCAAATCTGATACAATCTGTCATCATGACTAACCCCTCCCCCACCTGGCCGGCCCCACCGCGGGCCTTCCACGTGATGGTCAAGCCGCGCGGCTCGATCTGCAACCTCGACTGCCACTACTGCTTCTACCTCAAAAAGGAGAAGCTCTACCCCGACGCCCACTTCCGCATGAGCGATGCGCTGCTGGAGGATTACACCCGCCAGTACATCGAAGCCCAGTCCGTCCCCGAGGTGACCTTCGCCTGGCAGGGCGGCGAGCCGACCCTGATGGGGCTGGCGTTCTTCCAGAAGGCGGTCGAATTCCAGCAGAAATACCGCCGCCCGGGCATGACCATCCACAACTCGTTCCAGACCAACGGCACGCTGCTCGACGACGACTGGTGCCGCTTCTTCCACGACCAGCAGTTCCTGATCGGGCTGAGCATCGACGGGCCGGCTCCCCTGCACGACCTCTACCGCCAGGACAAGGGCGGTAAGCCGACCTTCGCCCGCGTCATGCGCGCGGCGGAGCTGCTCCAAAAGCACCAGGTCGATTTCAACACGCTGACCTGCGTCAGCGCCGCCAACGCCGCGCACGGGCTGGAGGTCTACCGCTTCCTGCGCGACGAGCTGGGCTCGCGCTACCTGCAGTTCATCCCCATCGTCGAGCGCGACAACCAGACCGGCTTCCAGGAGGGCCTGCGCCTGACCGGCCGTTCGGTAGAAGGGCCGCGGTTCGGGCGCTTCCTGATCGAGGTCTTCGACGAGTGGGTGCGGAATGACGTGGCGAAGGTCTACGTGCAGGACTTCGACTGCTCGCTGGCGGCCTGGGCCGGGCAGCGCCCGGGGTTGTGCATCTACGAGGAGACCTGCGGGCTGGGCATGGCGATGGAGTTCAACGGGGACCTGTACGCCTGCGACCACTTCGTCGAGCCGCGCCACTTCCTGGGCAACATCAGCGCGCAGCCGCTGGCCGAGCTGGTCAATTCACCCCAGCAGTACGCCTTCGGCATGGCCAAGCGCGATACGCTGCCGGCCTACTGCCGCGAATGCGAGGTGCGCTTCATCTGCAACGGCGGCTGCCCCAAGAACCGCGTGCTGGCCACCCCGCAGGGCGAGCCGGGGCTGAACTACCTGTGCAGCGGCTACCGCGCCTTCTTCAACTACGTCGACCGCCCGATGAAGATCATGGCGGCCCTGCTGCGCCAGCAGCGCGCCCCGGCCGAGATCATGGCCATGCTGGCCAATGACCCGCCCCTGCGCGAGCTTCCGGATGGCGCCCCCTGCCCATGCGGGAGCGGCAGGCCGGTCGAGCAGTGCCACCGCGCCCCGCACGGCTACACCCCGCCCGGCCACGCGTCCCCGCCCCCCAGCCGGGCCAGCGCCGAAAAGCGCCGCAAAAGGCATTAAGATGATGGGACGCGGAAAAAGACCCGCCTGGTTCGCTCACCACGATCGCTTCGGGCTGAAGCCCTCGCTCAGCCCATGGAAACCCCTGGCGGGACTAAGATCAGAGCCCGCCGCGGCCTTGACTCCCCTCCATTATCGCCGCTTTTGCGATAATGGAGGGGCCGGGGGAGGTTTTTCCCGGCCTACGGACCCCACCCGCTTCGGGCTGAAACCCTCGCGCAGCCCATGGAAACCCCTGCCGGGGATAAGAAGGTAACCCGCTGCGTTCTTCTCTTAGCCCGCCGCGGGCTTCCACGAACTGAGGGAGGGTTTCAACCCGACCGGCCGGGGCGGGGATGAGGATCGCTCCCTCTCTAAAACGCTTGCGTTTTGGAGAGGGCCGGGGTGAGGTTCTTCCCCAGGCGCAGGATCGGCAGTACAATCATCCCAAGGAGACTCCCCCATGGCCCACGAAGTGCTTCCCCTGCCTGCGCGCATCCCCGAGCGGGGCGTGCGGCTGACCGGCGGCCTGCTCAAGCAGGCCTTCGAGAACAACATCGCCTACCTGAAAAGCCTGTCGATGGATTCGGTCCTGTACTGGTTCCGGGTCAAGGCCGGGCTGCCCGCGCCGGGCCAGCCCTACCGCGGCCACTTCGAGGACAACATCAAGGGGCAGACCGCCGGGCTGCTGCTGATGGGCGCCGCCAACAGCCTGCGCTGGCAGGAGGACGCCGACCTGCGCGCGCGGGTGGCCCGGGTAGTCGACGCCATCGCCGCCTGCCAGGAGCCGGACGGATTCTTCGAGCCGATCCCCAAGGAGGAATTCGGGACGAAGGAATACCCCAACTACGTGCGTGTCTGGCTCAACTACGGCCTCAAGGCCGCCCACCGCATCGGCGACTCGCGCGCCCTGCCGCTGATGCGGGCGATGCAAACCTGGTTCAACCGCTGCGACGAGCGCGCTATCGCCAAAGACCTCATGCTGGGCTTCCAGGGGGTGATCGCCAACACGACCGTCTACCTGAGCGAGGCCGGGCTGCCCGAGGACCTGCAGACGGTGGTCGATTATTATCAGGAGAACTGGTGGCTGGCCCAGTTCATCCGCGGCGACGACGGCGCGGTGCACAAACGCCCCACCCCGCACGGCACCGAGCTGGAGGCCATCACCGCCTACCTGGATATGTACATCGCCACCGGCAAGCCGCTCTACCGCAACGCGGTCAGGGCCGCCTACCGCATGTTCCAGGAGAAATGGCAGCACGTAGGCGGGGGCATCGTGGCGATCGAGAACACCGACATCCTCCCCGGCTGCCGCTGGCTCGACCCGGTCCATAAATACAACGAGCTGTGCTGCTCGGCCCACTGGATCTACCTCAACCAGCGCTTCCAGCGCCTCGATCCGGACGACGAGCGCTACGCGAGCGAGATCGAGAAGTCGCTCTACAACATCGTCATCGCCAACCAGGCCGGGGCGGAGCACATCCGCTACCACGCCTACCTCGATATCCAGAAAGACAACGACCGCTCCACACCGGTCTCCTGCTGCGCCGGGCTGGGCACGCGCGTGCTGGGCTCGCTGCCCGAGTTCATCTTTTCGCTGGCCGCGGATGGGCTGTATGTCCACCTGTACGCGGACGCCGAGATCGAATGGGAGCAGGGCGGGCACCCGGTTAGATTGGCGATGCGCAGCGAGCAGACCGCCGGCGGCGAGGTCGCCATCCAGGTCCGGCCGCCCACCCCGCTCGAATTCACCCTGCGCCTGCGCATCCCCGGCTGGGCCGGCGCAGAGGTCCCGGTCCTGCTGAACGGTGAGCCCATCGCGACCGGCGCGCCGGGGACCTACCTGGCCCTCGCCCGCGCCTGGCAGCCCGGCGACCGCCTGAGCTTCAGCCTGCCCATGCCGCTGCGGATCACCCGCTACCAGGGCCTGGATGCCGTGCCGGGCCACGAGCGCTGGGCCATCGAGTACGGCCCGCTCCTGCTCGGGCTAACCGGCCCGCTCGACTTCATGGGCCGCTACACCCGCATCCCGCACGACCCCGCGCGGGTCGCGGAGTGGCTGGCGCCGGTGGCAGGCAAGCCGGGCCACTTCACCATCGCCGGCAAGCCAGGCTATGAATACCTGCCCTACCACGAGATCGAGGACCAGGTCTTCACCTGCTACCCGGTGGTGGGGTGACCTCTCCCCCGGACAAGAACCTCTCCCCCGCCCCTCTCCGAAACGGAGAGGGGTGCCTTGCTGAGATAATATTGGTTCCATAGCTTAGGAGTGATCGAAACTCGGGGGATAGGTCCGACCAGCCAACTCTGCCCTACCCATAGGGTTCGTTATTTCACGGGGCGGGAAGTCGCCCGGAGCGCATCGCGGATGGCGTGCAGGACGGCCGGCAGTTCTTCCAAAACCTGGCTGTTTGAAAAACGCATCACCCGCAGCCCAATTTCCTCAAGCGCCTGCTCTCGCTCCTGGTCAGCGGCGGCCTGCTGAGCGTGGATTGGGCCATCGACCTCGACCACCAGGCTGCCCCGGTGACAGTAGAAATCAACCACAAAGCCCTGGATGACCTGCTGGCGGCGGAAATGCCAGCCCTCCAGCCGGTTGGCGCGCAGTGCCTCCCACAGCGTCGCCTCCGCAGCGGTTGGATGACGGCGCATCTCCCTGGCACGCTCTACCTTATCCGAGATGACCTTTTGTCCGATGATGATATTTCGCGGCACGCCGACCTCGCTTTTCCAATGAATTACAATCCATTTTAATCTGGGTGAACGAGAAGAACCAGCGCCAGAGCGGAACCTCTCCCCCGGCCCCACTCCGAAACGGAGAGGGGTGCCTTGGTGAAATTATACCGGTTCCAAAGCGCGGGAGTTGTTCGAGCCTCATTACCCCCATTCC
>CAZBDC010000203.1:0-9357 GCA_964490575.1 uncultured Anaerolineaceae bacterium
CACCCTATCCTACACTCTTTCCCTACACGACGCTCTTCCGATCTCGGTCGGAAATAAGCTGCATAGAAAACATTATAGGGCATGATGGGTAGATGTCAAGCCGTGAATTTTTGACATCTGCGCCAAAATATTGTTTGTCCTCAGGCGGCGCCTATTCTGCGATCGGCAGATACAGGTCGATTTCCATTTCTTCGGTGATTGGCTCGTCCAGGGGAGGCGTGAGCACTTCCTCCAGCCACTGGTGATTCCCAGTTCGATAGGGGCTCTTTTCGCGCCAGGCAGCCAGCGCCTGCCAGCTCTCAAAAATATTTTTCAGCTGGCAGTGGGCTACTGCATACAGCCCGCCCTCGAAATTCTTGATCTTGATATCGCCCGTGGCGGTAACTTCCGAGCCGACCGTCACCCACTGCTCGTACCCATAATTCGGGCTGCCGGGAGCCGGGCTCGGGTTGTTGAAGCCCAGGTAGCGGTGGGCCTGACCATCGCGGTCCAGCCCTTTCTCCTTGACGAAAGCGATCATTTTTTCCCAGGCGATTGATTCTGGGCCTGGACCAAACCCGTAAGAAACGGCCACGCGCTGTGGCTCAAGGCGGACAATTCGAACGTCTACGTTGTTCATCATTATGCTCCATCTAAGATCTGGTTATTTGTCGGCTCGCGCGGATGCGCTTGCAGTATGATAGTACAATAGAATGACTGACAACCTATGTCAGGTATTCGATTGACCGGGGAACAGAAAATGCGCGCCGATCGCCTGATTTCTATTCTGATGTTGCTGCAAAGCCGCGGGCGGATGAGCGCCCGCCGGCTGGCGGATGAGCTCGAAGTCTCCGAGCGGACGATTTATCGTGACGTTGAAGCGCTCAGTGCTGCGGGGGTGCCGATCTATGCCGAGCATGGACCGGGCGGCGGCCTTGGGCTGGTCGATTCCTATCGCACGAACCTGACCGGGCTCAACGAAGGCGAGCTGCATGCGCTGTTCATGGTGTTAAGCTCCCCAGGGCCACTGGACCGGTTGGGAGTCAGCCGGGACTTGAAGTCTGCCATGCAGAAGTTCTCGGCGGCGCTGCCAGACGCGCGGCGGGCCAGCGAAGAGACGATTCACCGGCGGTTTTACCTGGATTGGTCCTGGTGGTTTCACGCTGAGGAGCCTGTCCCGCACCTGTCAACCGTTCGCCAGGCGGTCTGGGAAGACCGCCGGTTGCGCCTGCGCCACATGACTTACCTGTTATATCCCACGGACCTTGATGTGGAACCATATGGGCTGGTGGCGAAAGCCGGGATATGGTATCTGGTCGCGGGGGTCAGCGGCCGCGCGCGGGTTTATAGAATCGCCTGGCTGCTGGAGGCTGCTCTACTGGATGAGCGCTTTGACCACCCGCCAGAGTTCGACCTGGCGGCCTTCTGGGCGGGGTGGTGTAAAGAATACGAAGCCCAGCAGCGCGGCTACCCGGTTGTGCTGCGGGTTTCACCTGACCTGCTGAAGGTGCTGCCTTTGTACTTTGGCCAGCGCATCATGGAACAGGCTTCCAATGTTGGCCCCCCAGATGCGCAAGGGTGGTTTCGTGTCCGGCTGTCATTCGAATCGCTCGAAGCAGCCCGCGACCGGGTGCTCAGCTTGGGGCGGGCGGCCGAAGTCGTCGAGCCAGAAGCCCTGCGCCTGACCGTGATGGACTATGCCGCCCAAATCGTAGACCTGTACAGTCATCGGGTATAATTCAGGCCTGGATCATGGAAACAAACCCTCAAACACAGAATGTTCGGGCCTGCGGTTGGACGGTGGTGCTCGGCCTGGCCGCGGTAGAGGGTCTGGCTGCGCTGCTTTACCTGGCCAGCTTGCCGGCGGATGCGGAAAATGCCGGCTTGCTGGGTTTTTCAACGCGGCGGCTGGCGCTGATGGCGGTGCTGGCAGGCCTGGCGGCCGGTTTCGCCTGGCTGGCGGGGTTGAGCAGCAGGCCGGCCTGGCGCAGCCGCTGGCTGGATCCGCTTCGCAGCCGGGCAGTGTTCAATCTCCTGCTGGTGCTGCTGCCAGTTGGCGCAGCCGCCAGCCTGCTGGTTCCGTTTGGCCTGATGAGTCTTTACCGCGCCAGCGGGGATTTCGTTTATTTTGCCTTTTACGAACGGCTGCTGCCTTTCTTCGTCTGGGCTGGCCTGGTCTGCCTGCAGAGCGCACTCTGGCTGGCCTGGGCGGGCGGGTTTAACTGGCCGGCGCTTCGCTTTCAGCGCAGCGTGTTCCGGGCGGCCGGAGTGATGATGGGGCTGTTTGCCCTGGTCTGGATTTTTGTGGCGCTGACCGGCATCGGCATCATCCCCGACCTGGTCGGCTGGGGCGAGCCAGCCGTTGCGCTGCTGGAGTGGCAGATCTGGCTGGCCTGGCTGGTCGGGGTGCTGTTCCTGCTATTTCTGGCCAACCACCGCTGGCCGGCCCGCCGGGATTGGATCGTCGCTGCTGCCATCTGGCTGCTGGCAGCCGGGCTGTGGTTGGGACAGCCGGTGCGCACCGCTTTTTTTGCCACGCCCGGTCGCGTCCCCAATTATGAAATTTATCCCTTCTCAGACGGCGCTTATTACGGCCTGTTTTCGCAGAGCATCCTGATCGGCAACGGCTTTAAGGGCGGTGAAGTCCCGCCCCGCCCGCTCTATATTGCCCTGCTGGCCGGTTTCCACGCCCTGGCCGGGCAGGAATACGAGGATATCATCGTCCTCCAGACGCTGCTCCTGGCCTGTTTTCCGGTAGTCCTCTACTTCATCGGCCGCGAGCTGCACAGCCGCCCGGCCGGGCTGGTAATTGCCCTGCTGGCGATCCTGCGTGAGGTAACGGCGATCATCGCCACACCATTTACCGACAAGGCGTCAACTTCACAAATGTTCTTCGCTGACCTTCCTGCCGCGCTTGTGATCAGTCTTTGGGCGCTGCTGGCGGTTATGTGGTTGAAATCCTCCAGGCGGAGCCCGCTTCTGACGTTGTTGGTTGGGGGTTCAATGGGACTGGCCATGCTGGTCCGCACCCAAAGTGTTTTCATGCTGCCTTTCGTGCTGCTATTTGCTCTCTTTGGTCTCTCTGGCGGCGCGCCATGGCGCGCTCGCCTGTTTCTCTGGCTGCGCCAGGTCGGCTGGGTGGCGCTGGGGTTGTTTCTGGCGATTGCGCCCTGGCTGTGGCGCAACTGGCAGGTGACTGGCCAGCTGGCCTTTGACGATCCGAAGACTCAAACGGGGGTAATGGCCCAGCGCTTAAACCTCTCTGAGCAGGGCTATCGACCGGACCTGGCGATGCAGCCAACCGAAGATCTTCAATCTTTCTCCAACCGCATGAACCAGAACCTGTTTCAATTCATGCTTGCCTATCCGGAAAGAATCCTCGGTTTTCTCAGCGCTCACACGTTGAATGCAGAAATCGATAACCTGCTTTTGCTGCCGGTCAGGAGCGGCCTGGCGGATCCTCGGGAACTGCTGATGCCGACCCAGGCATTTTGGGAAGAGTGGCGGGGCAACCCTTCTGGATGGCAGGCGCTCTTGATGGCGCTGAATCTGGCAGTCATTTCGATTGGCATCGGCGCAGCCTGGGCCCGTCACCGCTGGGCAGGGATTGCCCTGCTTTTGATGAATTTATCCTACAATGGCAGTAATGCCCTGGCGCGTAACTCGGGCTGGCGCTATCTGCTGCCGGTCGATTGGATCACGTATGTCTATGCCGGTCTTGGCCTGATGGAACTGGCTTTCGCGATCTTGCTGATCATGGGGGTTCCACAGGTGCGGTTGTCGCCGTTGCTGTCCTCATTACCAGGCGAACACAGTCGACTGTCGGGCTGGAAAAATAACCAACGGGTGATAACCATTCTCGCCGGGCTGGCCTTTTTGCTTGTGAGCAGCGTTTTGCCGCTGGTCGAACGGGTCGTTCCGCCGCGCTACCCGCTCCAGACCCAGGATGCACTGGCAGATGAACTGTTGGCGAACCCGCTTCTGGTCCAATCAGGCTTGCACCGCGATAAAGTTGCAAGTTTTCTGGCTCAGCCAGGGGCGCGCATCTTAAAAGGCCGGGCGCTCTACCCGCGTTACTATGAAGCGGGTGATGGCGAGCCGCGGACGGCGAAGACCGGTTACGAGCCGCTCGATTATGCGCGTACGGTGCTGCAGATCGCTTCCAACGATTTCTACGGCCTGGTAATTTTGCGAAGCGAACAACCGCCGGCGTACCTGCCGAATGCCGCGGATGTGATCGTCCTGGGTTGCATGCAGGACGTCTACCTGGACGCGCGGGTGGTTTTGGTGCTGGATGAGCCGGGGGAATTCTACCTGTCTTCTACTGGGCTGCCTGAACGCTGCCCGCTGACCGAGACACCTGCTCCCTAGTTTAGCGTTCCTCGACTTCTCTGTGGGTTGCCTTGCGGAGAAATACAGCGCGGGCCAGGTATGAGGCCCAGGCAAGGCCGCCTAAAACGAGGAAATAGCTGAGGCTCAGCAGGTGGGTGGCAAACCCGGAAGTCAGCGCGGTCTCCTGTGGATAACCCAGCAAGATCAACCCCGTTGCCCAACCGGCTTCCTGGGTGCCAAAATTGCCAAGGCTGTTAATGGGCAGGACACTTGCCAGCGCGGCGAATGTTACCGCACTGACGGTGTCGAAAAAGTGGGGGACCATTCGGATACCCTGCAGAAGGACATGGAACATCGCATAATTCAGCGTCCATTCTACGGCCGAATAACCAAGCATCACAGCGTATTGCCGGCCCCGAAATTTTCCCATTTCCAGTAAAACGGCCTGGACGCCCTGCTGGATTTTATTCAGGATCTTGAACCGCCTGGAAAAGGCTTTTTGCTGCGGGAAAATGACCAGCCTCGGGGAGAGCTTGCTGGCTGTAATGAGGCCGCCCAAAAACGCCAGCATGACCGCGACAAAGCCAAGGATATAGTAGAAGTAAACGGATAAACCGGCTGGCAGCCGGAAAACCAGGGCCGAGAGTACAAACAGGAGTGAAATTGTCAGGAGATCAAAAATCCGTACGATCAGAAGGGTGGAAACCCCTTGTGAGAACCGGGCTTGAAAATCCTTTTTGACCAGGTATACGTATGCCAGCTCACCTAGTTTCAAGGGGAGCAGCTGGCTGGCCAGGTTGGATGCCAGGGTCAGGCGCAGCATTTTAAGAAAATTTTGGCCAGGCAGCTCGTTGATATACATGAAACGGAGAGACCGGACAATCGACTTGAACAGGTATGCTGTGCCTCCCAGGATCAGGAAAGCAGGTTGAGCGGCAAGCAGTGAGTCGACCAGGTTCTCAAAATCAATTTGCCTTAAGAGCACAACCAGCAGGGTAATACCCAGGAGCGAGGAGACCAGGTTAACCGGGGAGAAGATATTACGGTTGGACGGGGTTGGCATGCGCGGCGCAGGTCAGTTAAATCGTTCTCTGCGCAGCGCGCTGATCTGGTCACACAGCAGTCCGAAGAAAAAGGACTGCACGCCCAGGATGATCAGCAGCGACGCCAGCACGGGGAAGCCGAGGCCGACCAGCATGGCTTTTGCCACGCCGTATATCCCACCCAACAGGATGAAAATGCCTCCGATCAGGCCGAAGAATTGCAGCGGCTTAAACAGCAGAACGATATGAAGGATCATTTGAAGGGTCCGGAAGCCGTCTCTAAACTGCCTGACCGTGCTTTTCCCCAGGCGCCGGTTGACTGTGATGGGCACAATTTCGCCGTGGTGATTGCCTTCGATCATCAGCAGCGTGGTCAGGGTAGATGCGCCGAAACCCTTTGGCAGCAGGTGGAGGTACTGCATCAGCACATCCCGGCGGAACCCGCGCAGCCCGGAGTTGAAATCGGGGACGGTCTGGCCTACCGCAAACTGGACGACCTGCCTGATCATCCACTTGCCAAATTTCCGGTTTGATTCTTCGTAGGAAGTATTCCCGCGAATGCCGATGCAGTACTCGATCTGTTGCGAGATCAGGGTCTCCGCCACCAGGATCAGATCTTCTACCCGGTGCTGGCCGTCCCCATCGAACCAGATAACGTATTCCCCGTGCGCAGCCCGGGTCCCGGTGCGGAGCGCCGAGCCATAGCCGCGATTGAAAAAGTGGTGAACCAGTTTTACCTGTGGGAAAGTTTTTACAATTTCAGCGGTCCGGTCGGTAGATCCATCGTCAACCACAATGATCTCCGCTTCCGCCAGGGCGTCTGTGGTGCATAAAGCCGACAGCGTCTGGGCAATGCCCGATTCTTCGTTATAGGCGGGGATAACGATGGAAAAGGGATACTTTTCCAGGAGATTGGGCTTGCTCTGGATCGTTTGGGCCAATTCTTTCAACATAGGCATCGGTTTTTGTGCAGCTTGAGTCACGGGCCTATTGTATCGCTTTTTTTGCCCGGATTCCAGGAGTTATTGCTCCTGTGCGCTGTCGATCCGCCAGTAATCTCCGCCGCCGCCGGCCCTGTCCATCAGCTTTGATCCAACCAACTCGCGGCGCAGGCTGGCTGTATCCTCGTGAAAGCGGGCCAGGATCTTGTTTACTTCTTTCTCCGGGTAGCGCCTGCCCGGCTCGAAAGCAAGGACGATGTGGCGCAAGATGACCAGCAGTTTTTTTCGCTGTGATGGGATCGTTTTGAGTGAGCCATCCGGCCGGAGATAGTCGCGCAGCACTTTCTGGTCGAAGGCGGTGCGGTCGATGCCCGTGGCAGCGGCGGGTAGGGTCTCTGTGGAGAGCAGCCGGCGGGCCATTTGCTCGATCTGTTCGTTGCGGAGATGGTAGATATTGTAGTAGCTCTGGGCAGTGGCAGAGACCAGCCCGGCTTCTGCCAGCCGTGTGAGGTGATGGGATACCGTAGATGCGCCAAGGCCCAACATGGCGGCGATCTGTTCGACCGTGTAAGGCTGCTGGGCCAGCAGGCCGACGATTTTCAACCGGTTGGCATCCGCAAGGGCTTTAAAAAAGATCAATAGATCGTTGTCTGTTTCCATATTTACAAAGGTCGTTTTATTTCGATAGCTATAGAATAGTTTTGCATAAATCGACTGAAAAGTCAAGCCTGGCGTGACCCATCTTGATCTCGGCTATAATCATTGAAATGACGGAACGAGAACTTCATTCCTGGAACCTGGATCCAGACGAGGCGACCAAAGTCCAGGCGCGCCTGCGCGACCAGTTGATCCTGGCCTGGGATGGGCGGAAAGTTGAAACCGTCGCGGGGGTCGATATTGGGCTGGCGACCGGCAGCGCCCGCGCGGCGGTGGTCGTGCTGCGGTATCCTGACCTGTCACCGATCGAAAGCGTCACGGCTGAGGCGCCGCTTGTTTTTCCGTACATCCCCGGCCTGCTGGCCTTCCGCGAAGGGCCGGCTTTCCTGGCTGCCTGGGAAAAACTGCATACCCGGGCCGACCTGGTCATGTTCGATGGGCAGGGGATCGCCCACCCGCGCGGGGTTGGGATTGCCGCGCAGATGGGGCTGTGGATTAACCGGCCGACGGTTGGGGTTGCCAAGTCGCGCCTGTACGGCGAGCATGTTGAGCCTGGCCTCCAGGCGGGCGACCTGGCCGGGCTGTATGACCCGCGCAGCCCCCAGCAGCAGATTGGGGCCGTTCTGCGCTCGAAGGAGCGGGTGAAGCCGTTATATGTTTCACCGGGTCACCTGATCGACGTGCCGCAGGCGGTCCAGTTTGTGCTGGGTTGCCTGGCCGGCTACCGGTTGCCGGAGCCAACCCGCTGGGCGCATAAAGTGGCGGGCGGCGAAACCTTCCCTGGCTGGTGAGCGCCGGCTGCCGCCGGAGGAAACGATAGGGAGCCGCTCCAGGTTAGGCGAGGATCTTGACGAGGTGGTAATTCTTGCGCCCGCGGCGCAGAACCAGGAAGCGCCCATCCAGCAGGTCGCTCAGGGTAACCACCTGGGCCGGGTCGGAAACGCGCTGGTTGTTGAGATAGATCCCGCCTTCAGCGATTACCCGGCGCGCTTCTCCTTTGGATTTTAGAAAACCGGTGGTTGCCAGCAGATCGACCACGCCGGCGCCTTCCCCTGCCAGCTGCTGGCGGGGCAGTTCGCTGGAGGGCACCTCGGCAAAAATGTCCTGGATGTCGTCGCCCGGCAGCCCGGTGATGTCGCCGCCAAACAGGGCCTGCGAGGCCTGCTCAGCTCGTTCCAGGGCGGCCTGCCCGTGCACCAGCCCGGTCATCTCGCGGGCCAGCACGCGCTGCGCTTCGCGCTGCTCGGGGTGTTCGGCGACGGACTGGGCCAGTTCCCCGACCTGCTCCTGGACTAAGAAGGTGAACAACTTGAGGTAGTTGACCACATCGCGGTCGTCGGTGTTCAACCAGAACTGGTAGAAGCGGTAGGGTGAGGTCCGGTGGGGCGCCAGCCAGACCGTGCCCGTTTCGGTTTTCCCGAACTTGGTGCCGTCCGATTTGGTGATCAGGGGATAGACCATGCCGTAAGCCTGCCGCTCGCCGCCGCGTACTTTGCGGATCAGCTCGACCCCGGCGGTGATGTTGCCCCACTGGTCGCTGCCGCCGGTTTGCAGTTTGCAGCCTTCGCGGTCGTGCAGGTACAGGAAGTCGTAAGATTGGAGCAGCATGTAACTGAATTCGGTGAAAGAGATGCCCTCTTCACGGTCAATCCGGTTGCGCACCGAGTCTTTGGCGACCATGTAATTGACGGTAAAGTGCTTGCCAACGTCGCGCAGGAAGTCGATCAGCGGCAACGGCATCAACCAGTCGGCGTTGTTCATCACGCGGGCCGGGTTGGTTTTGCTTTCAAAGTCCAGAAAGTGGGCCAATTGTTGTTTGATGGCGCTTACATTTGATTCGATCTGCTCGCGCGAGAGAAGCTGGCGTTCGCTGGCTTTACCGCTTGGGTCGCCGATCATGCTTGTACCGCCGCCGGCCAGGGCAATCGGGTGGTGGCCGAAGCGCTGCAGGCGCGCCAGGGCGATCAGGGGGACCAGGTGGCCAACGTGCAGGCTGTCCGCGGTGGCGTCAAAACCGTTGTACACGGTGACTTTTTCATTTGCCAGCAGTTCATCGGTTCCTGCAAAGGAGTCGTAAACCAGCCCGCGCCATTTCAATTCGTCAAACGCATTTGTCGCCATACCCATTACCCTATCCATATATTGAATTTCTTTTTTGATACTTGTATCGTTTTGTGTGGGCGACGCAGTCGCCCACACAAAACAAACGAAGTCCGAAAAACTATTGTGATACTCGAAAAACTTCTGCATCACCGGGGCGATTGTATCATAAGAATGGGCCACCATCCGGCGCGCAGCCGGTGCTTTCAAGATTGGCAGGCCTGTTTCGGGTCACGCAAATCGATCTTTCAATCAATACCTTCGCCAATTACGGCGATGAAACCGGCTGTTTTGCCGGGTGAATA
>CAZBDC010000204.1:0-9258 GCA_964490575.1 uncultured Anaerolineaceae bacterium
ACACGACGCTCTTCCGATCTGCAACAAAGCCCACTTTTATTTTGAATGTCACCCTCAATCGCGAAAAACAGATCACCGGAGTATTTGCCGGCAACCTGACTGCCGCTCATGCCGCCGGAACCGAATTCGTCCGCCGCAAGGCAATGCAGCCGGTCGGCCAGCTCTTTGACATCGTCATCACCTCGAACAGCGGCTACCCGCTCGATCTGAACCTGTACCAGGCGGTCAAGGGGATGTCCGCTGCGGCGCAGGTGGTGCGGGAAGGTGGGGATATCATCATCGCGGCCGAGTGTTGGGATGGCATTCCAACGCACGGGCAGTACGCCCGCCTGCTGCGCGAATCAGCCTCGCTGGCTGACCTTTACAACCAGATCATGACGCCAGGGTTTCGCAGCCCTGACCAGTGGCAGGCCCAAATTCAGGCCAAGATCCAAATGAAAGCCAACGTCCACGTTTACGCGGGAGGGCTCTCAGACCAGGAACTGCGCGAAGCCAAAGTATTCCCCTGCCGCTCGATCGAGGCGACCCTGGCAGAGATCCTGGCACGCAAGCCAGGCGCAACCATCGCCGTCCTTCCGGAAGGTCCCCAAACTGTGCCCTATCTGGCGGAACCGACCGGAGACAAATTAACCACCGCGTAAGGTTTTCGGACTTCGTTCGTTTTGTGTGGGCAACTGCGTCGCCCACACAAAACGATACGAGCATCAACATTGTTATTCGACCGTTAGCAATTCAAAAGGCAAGAAATATCATGTGGTCCGTTCAGGGAGTCCGATCCCCGGTAAAACGTGAGGGCGCTGAACAGTATATCTTGATTTCGCTGGTCAGCTTTGCCGCCTCGGTCGTCTTGACCCGGCTTTTCCTTCAGATCACCGGCTACCCACAGTTAGGCGGCGGGAACCTGCATATTGCCCATGTGCTGTGGGGCGGCCTGTTGTTGTTTATCGCCGCTCTTCTACCCCTCATCCTGGCCAACCGTTGGGCGTTTAACTCCAGCGCTGTGCTGAGCGGCGTAGGCGTCGGGTTATTCATCGACGAGGTAGGCAAATTCATTACCCAGACCAACGATTACTTTTATCCTCCCGCTGCGCCAATCATCTATGCCTTTTTCCTGCTCACCGTCCTGCTGTACCTGCATGTGCGCCGGCCCCCCGACCGAAACCCGCGCGGCGAGCTGTACCGGATCCTTGAGGGCCTGACCGAAGTCCTCGATCACGATCTCGATCCAGTCGAACGAGAGGCCCTGGAAGCCCGTTTGCTGCAAACCGCCAGCGAGTCAGAGGATCGTAATCTGCAGCACCTTGCGCAAGCCCTGGTAAACTACCTCAAAACAGAGCATCTCTTCCTGGTCAAGCCACGCACTCGAAAGATCCACCAGGTAGAAAGACGGCTTAACCAATTCTTTCAGAAGCACCTTACCCGGCCTCGTTTGAAAGTAATTCTGGTATTCGCGTTAGGAAGCATGGGCGTACTTGCCCTGGTTGAGTTTAGCCTCCTTTTGTGGGCGATCCCCGCACCGCAGCCTGCCATCGAATCCATCATCAGCCCATTGGTAACGAGGGGAGACCTGCGCAGCGCCGGGGATGCGTTGTGGTTCCTCATCCGCATCATCCTCGAAGGCGGCACCGGGTTTTTGCTGGTCATCGCTGGTGGCATGTTGCTCGTCGGGAAAGAAGGGCGTGCCATCCAGATCGCCACGTTGGTGTTGATCATCTGGCTGACCGTCATCAACTTGCTCGTTTTCTATTTTGACCAGTTTGGTGCGGTTATGGCTGCCCTCGTCCAGTTCTCAATCTTGCTGGCGCTGGCATATTACCGTCGCAGGTACCTTGCAATCGATCATCCAAACGAACCGCCGGCCTCTGTATAAGCAAATACCTGGATAGCAGCCTCGCCACCCATCGGGCACTGGTACTCGCACATGCCACAGCCAATGCACAGGTCCTTGATCACATAAGGACGCTGTATCGCCACCTTTTCTCCCTGCGCGTTGGTTGTTTCGACCACTTCCAGCCGGATTGCCTTATCGGGTACCGGGCAGGCTTCTTCACAGACGATGCAATCAATGGCATACGCCCAGGGCAAGCACCGGTTGCGATCCACGCGCGCCAACCCAATCGGGATGCGCTGCTTTTCCTCCACCGGCAGGCGCGGAATGGCTCCGGTCGGGCAAACTTCTCCGCAAGCAACACAATTGTAGTTACAGTAGCCCAGGCGGGGGATCAGCCGGGGAGTGAGGGCATTCTGCCACCCACCTTCAAGAAAACCTGGCTGGAGGCCCTGGGTCGGGCAAACCCGTACGCATTCACTACAGCGGACGCACAGCGACGCAAAGTCAGTTGTCAGCGCGCCTGGCGGGCGGATCATCCTCGCCGGCTGGCGTTTTCGCACCGGCTCGGCCCCGCTGAGCGCCACCCACAGCGCAGCCAGTCCCAATGCACCCATCACTTCACGCCGGGCAGGGTCATACGAGCGGCGCCTGGCCGGAGTCCAGGCCATCTGACCGGTTTTCTTCCAGGGCAGGCGCCAGCGAAAATCGCTTTCGCCCCGCGGACAGGCGGGAACGCAGTCAAAACAGACGGTGCATTCGGCCGGGTCACTGGCAAAGTCTTGCTGCGGGTCAATTGTGCCAGTTGGACAGTTGCGCTGGCATGCCGCGCACTCACTGCAGCCGGCGCTCACCACCCTGCGCAGAAAAGAGAAGCGCGAAATCAGGCCAAGCAGCCCACCCAGCGGGCACAGGTAACGACACCAAAAACGCTCTGCCCACCAATTTAATGCCACGATCCCGGCGAAAAACAGGAATAAGGGCACGGCAAGGTTGAACACAGGCTGCACATCTTTAAACAGTGGGTAAACGACTGCCTGGTGAACCAGATCCAGCGCACCCCAAAGGAAGTCAAACTGGTAGAAGAAGGCTTCCACAGCGTAAACGGCCGAGCGCAGCCCCGGCCAAACCGACCCGGCCAGGGTGCGTGTCAGTAGTGTGATCGGATCGAGAAAGAGAAAAGTCAGGTTGCCAAACAACGCCGCGGCGACCAGAAATACGAGCAGGATATATTTGGTCCAGCGCAGCCGCTCTGGCGGAGGCTTGACAGCAATTTTGCCTCTTGACCGCCCTGGTTTGAACAGGTCAAGGATCGTCCCCATCGGGCAAAACCATCCACACCAAACCCTACCCAGCACCAGCGTCACCAGCAAGGTTATTCCTGCCAGCGCCAGGCCAGCAATCATCACCCGACCGGCCAGCATGGCTGTTATCGCAACCAGCGGGTCGAGCCGGTAAAACAGGTCAACCAGTCCAAGCTGCGGGTTGAGAAACGTCGCTGAAACAAACAGGTAAAAAAACAGCGCCAGCCCCAGGATCTGTACGAACCGCCGGGCAGCCCGGATATTTTTTGGATTCAAGCCCATTCTCCTGCGCAGTTAGAGCGCGATTTCCTCCACGCGAATCGTGCTGAGGTCGATTGTTCCCAGGCCCATCTCGGCCGATTTCTTGATATAAGCGATATCTTCTCCACGCAATCCAAAGAACCCGGTGGCGTAAGAATCAGCGGCGACGATATCGTGGCTCGCAATCACCGTGTTATTAATCTGGACATCATCGAGATTGCCGCCGGTAGGTCCGTGGTTCATTAAGGTTCTGACCCCATCTACAACAGTCAGCCCAGGCCGGATCACGCTGACCAGATCTGCAATCCGCTGGCCCAGGTCAGAATGGATCATAGAGCGCTGCTGGATCACGCCCAACAGATTCTTTCCCCCCAACGTGAGCCGGGCCAGGCTGTGATGCTTGGCAATCGGCACATTGATCAGCAAGTCACAGGTCAGTACATCCTGATAAATCTCCCACCTGTTAATCGAGCGGCCCTGCGGAATTGGGGTTTCTTGGAACTTGTTCGGGTTCATGACTTCCATGGCGCCGCCGGCCGCTTTGACGGCGTCTTCGATGCCGCTCCGCGCATAAGCGCTTGCCGCAGTTCCGCCAAACGGGAAGTCCATCACCCGCACCCGCCTGGCCCCAGCGCCCAGCGCCAATCGCACCAGGACTGCGACCACCTGTGGATTCGTGGTCGCCGCGTATTCAAATGGATAATTATCGGTGCAGATGTTTGGCTTGATGATGACATCATACCCCTTCTTAACAAATCGCTCGATCCCCCCCAGGGCCTGGAGAGCCGCCGCAGTGATGGCTGCCGGGTCCTCACCCCGCGCCACCGCCAGGTAAGCCTGCCCGGCAGATGGCTGGTTAGCGGGCTCTCCAGCGTCCGGCACAACTGCACGCTCAGCCTCCTCGTTTCTGGTTGGGCCTGCGGTGGGCATGGGCTCGCCCCCATCGCTCGCCTGTTCCACGGCGCCCGCCGGCTTTGCGGCGTTCGCCGGCTCCGTCCCGGTTGGGACCTGCCCACATGCAGCCAGCGCCGCCCCCGCCCCGGTCATGAGCAGCCAGCGTAGGGTTTCTCGCCGCGAGATTGACCTGCTTTTCCTCAACATCATGCACTCCTGATCTCTTCCCGCAATTTCTAAAAAGCGCCCGCAGCATCCTGGCCTGGACGCGTATAACCTTCATTGTATAGGTCAAAATTACCTTTCACAAGGGATTGTTGTCATTCTACAACCAGGACAAATATCATCCAGTTTGGCTTTTTGAAAAGAAACGCTCAACCCAGAATTTCTGCCAAGATCAGCCAGGGACCAACACCGCGGCTCCTTGCAGCTGTCCAGAACGCAGCCGGTCAAGCGCATCGTTCGCCGCTTCGAGCGGAAATACGGTCGCCTCCGTTCTTACCGGCACTCGCGGCGCAATTTCCAGCAGTTCTTCACCATCCTGGCGGGTAAGATTGGCGACAGAACGGACCTGGCGTTCTTCCCACAACAGCCGGTACGGAAACGATGGGATATCGCTCATGTGAATCCCGCCACAGACGACCTGCCCGCCTTTTCGCACAGCCTGCAGGGCGGCTGGAAGCAAAGACCCAACCGGGGCAAAGATCAGGGCGGCATCTAGCGGACCTGGCGGCAGTTGATCAGAATCCCCTGCCCACACCGCCCCCAGGCGCCGGGCAAACGCCTGGGCGTCCATATCGCCTGGCCGGGTAAACGCAAAGACCTGCTGGCCGCGGTGGACCGCCACCTGGGCAATAATGTGGGCAGCTGCGCCAAAGCCATAGATCCCTAACCGCAGCACCTCGGAACCGGCCAGGCGATATGAACGATAGCCAATCAATCCGGCGCACAACAGCGGCGCGGCATCCACATCGGAATATTCTTCCGGGATCTCGAAACAATAACGCTGGTCGGCCGCGACGTACTCGGCAAAACCACCGTCCAGGGTATAGCCGGTAAACCCAGGCCGGTCGCACAGGTTCTCCTGTCCCGAGCGGCAGTAACTGCAAACCCCGCAGGTATACCCAAGCCAGGGGACCCCTACCCGCTGCCCAGACCGGTAGCGGTCTGCGCCTGGCCCGCAGCGCACTACCTCACCCACGATCTCGTGGCCTGGAATCAACGGCAGCCGGGGGTCTGGCAGCTCGCCGTCGACGATATGCAGGTCAGTCCGGCATATCCCGCAGGCGCCCACCCGGATGAGTATCTGGCCTGCACCGGGCTGAGGGACCGGCACCTGCCGCAGTTGAAGCGGCAACCCCGGCTTCTCAAGCACCATGGCGCGCATCGTTTCAACTTCCCTAGAGTCATCCACTGTTACCTCCCTGCCCGCCCATCGCGGGCGCGATCCCAAAACGGATATAGTACACGGCAATCCCAAAAGCCACGGCCACGTTCAATGAACCCTTAATCCCCTGCATCGGCAGGCAAACGACCCGGTCGCATAGATCCAGTATCCCCGGGTCCACGCCGCTCACCTCATTCCCCACGACCAGCACCAGAGGGTCGCCGGGAATATCCTGCCCGGCCTCAAAAAGCGATTCGGACCGGCTCCCACCTTCCAGTGCCCACAGCCGAAGCCCCTGTTTTTTCAACGCCAGCGCGCCGGTTACCCCGTCTGGGTAAAATGACCAGGGTAAGCTCCGTTCGGCCCCCAGGGCGGTTTTCCAAACCTTTGGATTATCCGGCCGCGAAGTGACGCCACACAGGTGCACGCGCCTCACCCCGGCCCCATCCGCAGTCCGAAGCATGGACCCAACATTCCAGGCGCTGCGGATATTATCGAGAAAAACTTCCAGCCCCGGGCCCCTGGGTATACCTGGATCTTGCTCGACTTCCATCCTCGGGTAAGGCAGATCGACCGGTTCCGTTTCTGCCCGGCAAACCGGGCAGCGCAAACCTTTTAAGTTCTCATGCTCGCACGTGAAACGCAGCCCACATCCCGGCCGCGAGCACCGACGAATCTGAAATTTAGGAGAAAAAGTCTCTGCCATCCATCGGTCCTGGGTTGGTTTACAACATGACAAGGATAAAACAGCCGCCGGCGCAAATTACCCCGGGCCAAAAATCGATCTCGCTTTGTGTTATCTTAACAGTGCCAGCGTAGCACCAATAAATTGTAACTAAATTGTATGGTTGGGGGAATGGTAAACAACGTTAAGATGATGTAAACTGGTTCGAATCAAATTTGCTATTTTTTTACAAAACCGATAAATTATTTTATTAAATTTAAGGAAAAAGTGATATGTCCCCCAAAGGCTCCTGTTTCAAAGTAGGCGTTTATGTCGACGTGGCAAATATTTATAATAACGGTGGGCAACGCATGCAGTACGATGTACTGCGACAATTTGCCTGCCGCGATGGCGCAGAACCAGTCCGTCTAAATGCTTATGTAACCTATGACTCGGGCCGGGCCGACCGGGATGAAGACTACCGGAAAGGCTCAGCCAATTTCCATTCTGCCTTACGAGACCTGGGCTATAAAGTCATCGTCAAGGAAATTCGCTGGTACGAAGATGAATCAGGGCGCATGTACGGCAAAGCGAACGCCGACCTGGACCTGGCAGTCGATGCCCTCCTCCAGTCTGAAAACCTGGACCGGGTGCTGATCGCCAGCGGGGACGGTGATTTCGTCCAAGTTGTGCGCGCACTGCAAAACAAAGGCTGCCGGGTCGAGATTATCGGGTTGGAAAATGTCTCTTCGCGCCTCAAGCAAGAAGCAGATATGTTTATTTCTGGCTACCTGATCCCAGATTTGACCCCGGTCAACTCCCGGCAGAAATATGAGCCCGCCTCAGACATATGGGGCGAGCTTGGCTCGCGCGTGCGTGGATGGTGTTACTGGCACAGCGAACAGGGGTATGGTTTCATGCGCTTCTTGAAAACGATTTCGCCAGACCTGTGGATCACCGATACCCGCGACCCGAACTCCCCCTATTTAACGGCTTTCTTCCACGACTCCAACTTGCCCAGTTCAGTCAATCCGGCTGCGCTACCCAGCCGCAACCTGTTCTTTGAGTTCGAGCTGGCTAAGTCTGACCGCGGCGCGGGAGTCCAGGCTGTCGACATCGACCTGGCCAGCCGATCCTAATCAAACCGGGCTGTCACAAACTCCGGTTGGGCGGTGTTTATTAATTAAGCCCAACGGAGAAGCAGCGCGGTACAATCATGGTTGTGAACAAAGCCCGACTTTTTTCTGTGCCGGTCAGGTTGGATGAGCGCGCGTTTGAAGCCGTATTTCACGAACACTATCCTCGAGTGTACGCCATCCTCCTGCGCCTGACCGGAGAACCATACGAAGCAGACGACCTTGCCGCAGAGACGTTCTGGCGACTGTGGCAACGTCCACCAGCCCAGGCCGAAAACCTGGCCGGCTGGCTTTACCGGGTCGCCTCACGCCTGGGATACAACGCCCTGCGCAGTAGCCAGCGCCGGGATCGTCACGAGGTTGAAGCTGCCCGGGATGCACTCGAAAGCAAGCCCGCGGCGGATCCAGCGAACGTCGTCGAACGGCGGCAGGAACAGGCCAGGGTGCGCGAAATCCTGCGCCACATGCCCCTGCGCGATGTACAGATCCTGGTCCTGCGCCACTCTGGATTATCTTACAAAGAAATTGCCGCCGCCGTGAGCATCAACCAGGGCTCGGTTGGCACGCTGCTGGCCCGGGCAGAAAAGCGTTTTGAAACCCTGTATACCCGAGGAGATGACCATGCACCCAAGCGATAACCTTCTGCGCGCAATGATTGACCAGGAACTTTCCGAAGGCCAGGGGATTCTTCTCAGGCAGCACCTTGAAAACTGCCCGGCCTGCCGGGCAAAGCTCATGGCGATGCAAGCCCGCACCGGACAGGTACAAGACCGGCTGGATGCGCTCACTTTCGGGCAAAACGCTCAACCGCCTGACCCACAGGCAGCCTTCTCACGTTTCACCCGCAGGATACAACAGACTAACTCACGAAAGGAACATACCTTACCCATGGCAAACCGTAAACCCCTGTGGACCGCACTGGCGGTCTTAATGATTCTGGCCGTGGTTTTTACCATGACCCCTGCCCGCGCCTGGGCCAGCAGCTTCCTGGGACTATTCCGCGTCCAGAAAATCACCGTTCTTGAATTTGACCCAATGGCTGCCAGCGATGGCGCTGAAGCCTTTTCAGCCAATGAAGAAACGATTCGGCGGGTCCTCGAAGAAAATATGATCATCTCTGACAGCGCCGATCCTTACGAGGTAGCCTCGCTTGACGAAGCAGCCGCCGCAGTGGGCTTCACCCCCAGCATTCCGGCCGATTTCCAGGGTGGGAAAATCACCGTACAGCCCGCTATGAACGCCGAACTGATCATCAACCAGCTCGAGATGCAGGCCCTGTTGGATGCGCTCGAGATCGATATGCAGATCAGCCCCGAGATGGATGGGCAGTCTGTAACCTTTAACGTACCGGCCAGCATCATTATCACAGGCGCCTGCCAACCGGTTGACGCCGACCGCAGTACCTTTGGCGACTGCAAGGTCCTCTACCAGATACCCAGCCCGACTGTCAACGCGCCGGAAGGCCTTAATGTGGACAGGCTGGGCGAAGCCATGCTCCAGCTTCTTGGGTATTCACCCCTCGAAGCGCGCGTCTTCAGCCAGACGATCGACTGGACCTCGACCCTGATTATCCCGATCCCGATCGGCGAAGGGATCCAACATGGCGAAGTGAGCGTCAGCGGCGTGTCCGGCACGCTCTTTACCCACGCAGAAGGTGATGGGTACATGCTCATGTGGGTTAAGGATGGTTACCTGTTCAACCTGCGCGGCCCAGGCAGCCCAGAAGAGGCCCTGGCTATCGCAAATTCAGATCGGAAGAGCGTCGTGTAGGGAAAGAGTGTAGG
>CAZBDC010000205.1:0-9215 GCA_964490575.1 uncultured Anaerolineaceae bacterium
GAGATGGAATCTCGTGACTGGAGTTCAGACGTGTGCTCTTCCGATCTAAATCGGTTTCCGGCGTCTGAAACTTCCTGCACAGCCTGTACGGGCCGGAGGTGATCTTGAGGCGCTCCCAGGTGCTGGTATCCCAAATTAGGCCGCCTTTCTCATTCCCCGCGACCAGGATCTGTTGGTCGGGCCTGGGGCGGACCATCCAGCCGGGCATGTAGCCCGGCAGTTTCTTATACTCAACTGCTTCGGGATACTGCACCAACAGGAGATTACCTTCGGACCAGGTATTCTCCCCCTCCTGCGCGAGGACCACAACCCTATCCCGCACAAACAAATTTCCGTCAGGGAGGGTGCCATCGAACATGTTCAGGAGGCGCGAGTCCTGCACTGACCAGATCTCCACCTTGCGATCTGCCCGCTCTACCAGCAGCCATTCATCGTTGGCGGTAAACGCCAGCTGGGTGATTGCCGGCCGGCTCTGTTCTAACGATCTGAGACGCTCTCTGGTTTCAACGTCCCATTCCAGCAGGCCTTCACTGCGCGAAGCCGAGATCAGCTTTTGTCCGTCCGGGGAGAAGGCCAGGCTGGTGACCGCGTCCGGGTGCGCTTTTTCGATCCTGGCCCCGCGGTCCTGGGTATATCCCAGCAGGTCTGCTTCGGATGGGTAACGATACAGGTGGATGTCGCCGTTTGTACAGCCGGCCGCGAAATATGCCTGGTCGAGCGAGAATGCCAGGGCCGTGACGCCCGATCCCCGAGAAGAGAAGGAGCCCAATAACCGGTGGTCGTTCTGGCGGTACACGAAAATTGTGCCGTTGGTGTCGGCCACCCATAACCACTTCCGGTCAGGCGATATCTGAACCAGCGCGACCGGGGCTGTCACGCGAACCTGGTCCGCCGCGTTTTGCCTGGCATTGGTATTATCGGTATCCCAGATGTTGATCGTCTCAGTACTGTTGGCGGCGTACAGGAACCGGTTGTCATCGCTGAGGTAGATGCCCGTGATGGTTTGATCCTGGGGTCGGTACTGGTACTGGAGGTAATAATCCTGCAGATTTTCGACGGAAACGACCCGGATGGTACCGTTCTGATAGCCAATCGCCAGGTAGTCGTAATCATCATCGAAAGTCATCGCCTGCACGGGTGAAGGAGTCCTCACTTCGGCGGATTCGATTGCCTCATCCGCGTAGACTGCCGCATCTGGCGGGGCGTAGGCAATCCTGGCAGTATATTGATACTGGCCGGTTTCGTAAACGAGGATACTTCCGCTGCGCAGCCCGATGAAAAGTGTGTTCCCGGTTGGGTTCAGTGCAATCACTTCGACCCACGATTTGGTTGGAATGAAGTGCAGGCGCTCGAGCGTCTCGGCCGCGTAGATGAACACGCCCTGAGAGGAGGCCTGGAAGATCCGCTGCCCGGCCTGGTCATAGAGGATCTGTTGCGCGGCGCCGATGCCCCAGATCCCGAGCAGGTTGGCATTGCCGACGACCTCGCCGCTGGCTGGCAAAGGCTGGTCGATCAGGGCCACGGGCAGGCTGAAGTGATCGTCCGAGGCGCTGCTGGCGCGCGGGGTGGCCGTCCGGGTGGGCGCGCGGGTGGAGGTGGGCGAGGGCGCGGCGGCAGACTGCGGAGGGGCCGGGCTGGCAGTGTTGGTTGGGGTGCGGGTTGCGGTTGCAGCCGGGAGTGTTGGGCTGGTTGGTGGGGGAGGCAGGCTGGTTGCCGTGCTAACGACTGTTTGAGTCGGGCCGCCCAGGGCGACTGGGAGCGCCGGCAGCGCAGGCCTCAGCCACAGGTACCCGGCAACCAGTAGCGCCGCCTCGAGCAGCGCCAGTGTGGCCAGCGCCGGCCAGGCGCGCCACTTTCCCCGGGTGGCTGAAGCATCCTGGCCTTGATCCAGGATCCTGCGTAGTTTGCCGGCCGACATTTTTTCGCCGCGCGCCAGTTCTTCCAACGCGTCTGCGAACTGGCTCATGTTCGCAAAGCGGTCTGTGGGGTTTTTTGCCACCGCGCGCCGCATAACTTCGCTGACCAGAGGCGGAACCTGTACCTTGAAATCTTCGGGGCGGGGAAACTCGCCGGTCACGTGCTGGATGGCGATGGACATCGAGGACTCGCCGTTGAAAGGCTTCCGGCCGGTGACCAGCTCGAACAATACCACACCTAACGAGTAAATGTCGGAGCGGAAGTCGGTGGTCTGGTTCATTACCTGTTCGGGCGACATATAGTCCGGCGTTCCGATCCCCACGCTCGCCGCGGCGATCTGGGAATCCGGGCTCTCCTCTTCGATCAACTGGACCACGCCAAAGTCCGACAACTTGGGCACGTCTGTTTCGGTCAGCAGGATGTTGGACGGCTTGACATCCCGGTGAACCAGCCTGCGCCGGTGGATATACTCCAACCCGCGCGCCACCGGCGCGAGGATCGCGGCGGCCTGGGCGTAAGGGATGGGGCGCCCGGCCTGTTCCCTCAGCGTGCCGCCCGGGACATATTCCATGACCAGGAAGGGCACGCCGTTATCCTCGCCGTAATCCAACACTCTGACGATGTTAGGATGCGAGAGCTGTGCCACCGAAAGCGCTTCCACCTGGAATCGTTCCAGGAACAGCGCCGAGGTCTGTCTTTCTGGCAGGATCATTTTCAGCGCGACGTTCATCTCCATGCGGGTGTCGTAGGCGTTGTAAACGATGGCCATCCCGCCTGCGCCGAGGATCTCCAGTAGCTGGTAGCGGCCTTTTACCAGCCGGCCGTTCAACTCGCGTTCCAGGGAAGGCAGGCTCTCGGTGGTCATGGGATCACCCCCCAGATCCGCAGGGTCCCATCCAGGGCCGCGGTGACCAGGAAGCGGCCATCCGGGCTGATTACCAGCGCGGTTGGGAGGTTGCCATGCGCATCGCGTTCGGCGAGCGGGGCGCTGCTCAGGCTGGTATCCCAGACCCGCAGGTAGGTGTCTGAAAAGACCGCGGCGAGGATGGCGCCTTCTTCGTTGAGCGCTACTTTCACGATTTGACCGGGGCTGGTGTTCCCGGTTGGCGGGGCCATGATCACAGCTTGTTTCCTCTCTTCGGCGATTTTGACCATGGGATAGAGGCTGTAGTCCCATACCGTGGCCTGATTTTTGGCCGGGGCGGCTGCCAGGCGCCCGTCCAGGTTGACTTCCAGCAGGCTGGGGTTGGCGTAAACCGGCGCGACCAGCGAACAGATGGATTCCTTGCCGTAATCGGAAAAATCCAAAATGTTGTAGCGGTTCGCAAAAGCGATTAACTGCGAGCCCTGTTCAGGCGGGGAGAGCAGTGCGCTGCAGCCTTCCAGGCCCCCGGTGCGGGTTTTCAGCTCCAGCCCGCTGACCAGCGACCAGACGCGCATCTGATTGAGATCGCCGGTGAGCAGCCGCAGCCCATCTTTCGAGAAGGCCGCCCCCACCAGGTTTGGATGACCCCGAAAGGTGAACAGCTTGCGGTTGTCCAGCGTGTACACGCTGGCTTCGCCCTTCCCGCTCTGGACAACGAACCGGTTGCTGTCCGGGGAAAAGGTTCGCCCTTTCAGCAGCTTGCCGGGGAGGGTGAAAAGCTTTTGCGCCGAAGGTAGATCCCAGACATTCACGTTTTCGTCGACCGTTTCCGCCAGCAGGACGCGGCTGTCGGGCGAGATGACCAGGTTGGTGTAAAAATCGCCGTAGCCGGTCAGCGCGCCCGGGGCCGCCGCGCTGCCATCGGCGAGACTGTGAAATGAGATGGTGTTGTCCCACAGCATGGTAGCCAGGCTGCCTGCGCCCGGCTGGGCAGCCACGTCGTACGGGTAGGCGGATTGCCCGGTGAGCCGGCCAAACTTCGATTGCAGCCTGCCGGTCCACAGCGAACGCCCCTCCCGGTCAAATACCGAGAGCGCGCCGTCCTCGGCCGAGGCGACCAGGTGCTGTCCATCCCCTGACCAGGACAGCCTGGACCACGACTGGGTGATTTCCCCAAACTGGGTGGGGCTGGGGGGAGCGCCGTCCCAGGCCTGGATTTTGCGATCGTCGCCGGCGGTGTAGAACTTGCCGCCGGACGGGGCGAAGACCACTGCTTTCACTCTGGCCGGGTAGGTATACGTGGAGAGGTGGTTGCCATCGGTCGTGTCCCACAGGCGCACGGTCTGGTCGGAGGAGACCGATGCGAGCCGCTGACCGTCGGATGAGATCGCCAGCCCATTGACCGTATTGGTGTGGCCGGTCAGGGCGGCGATCCGCCGGCCATTTTCGAGATCCCACAGGAAGATCGTCTTCCCGTCGGTGCTGGCCAGCCGGCGCGTGTCCCTGGCGACCGCCAGGCGGCTGACCGGGTTTTCATGCCCAGGCAGCCGGAAGATCGGGCGGCCGGTGGCGACGTCCCACGTGCGCACCAGCCCGGTGGAATCGCCGGTCGCCAGGACCTGTCCGGAGACAAACGCGAGTGCGCTGACAGAGCCGGAGGTGTTCAGGTAGCCCGCCGGGGCGAGGCCTGGCAGGTCGAAGAGATACACGCCGGTGGTCGTCGCCATGCCCAACTGGCTGCCATCCGGGGAGAAGGCGATGGCATTGCTGACGCCCAGCCCCCAGCGCCCCAGGTTTTGCAGCGCATCGGCATTCGCGCGGGTGATCTTTTCGGCGACCGCCGGCAGGGGGGTCTGCTGCTGGTAAGGCAGGCTGGCCGGGTCGATGGGCGTGATGGTGGGCGTTGGCGTGACGGTGAACGTCGCCGTGGGGCGGGGCGCCGGCGGGGTGGTCGGCCCAACCGTGGGCGCGGCTGCCTCACCCGGTGCGGCGGTGGGCGAAGGTGAAGGAGCCTGGCTGACCGGCCGGGGCGTGGCTGTGGCGATGGCGATGCCCAGCCTCTGCGCAGCGGTGCTCACCAGGCCGGGGTCATTGCGGATGGCGACGCCCAGCCAGGCGAGCAGGCCGGCGGCCAGCAGCACGGCAAGGCCGGCCCAGTGCCCCCGGCGCAGGCGGAAGGGCTGCCAGTTTGGGTGATCCACCAGCCGGAATGGGATGGCCTGTTCGAGGGCGGCCTTTGCCAGCAGGTTGGCGACATGCTGGGTGTCGGTTTCGCGCTTGAGCGGGTCACTGTGCAAGAGGCGGGTCAGGATGCGCGCCGCCACCTGCTTTTCTTTTTGCCGCCTGAGCCTGGCTTTGCGGGTCAGCGCGCGGGCTGCCACCGGTTTGCGGGGGTCCTGGTTGCGGGACAGCAGCTCTGTGAAGAAGGTCTCGCCGGTGTAGGCGCGCTGGCCGGCCATCCACTCGAACAGGATCATGCCAAGCGAATACAGGTCCGCGCCAGGGCCGACCCGCTGGTTCAGCGCCCGCTCGGGGGCCAGGAAGCTGCTCAGGTCGCTGCCCAGCAAGACGCTCTCTGGCATGGCGCGCCTGAGCTCCTGCTCGATCAGCAGTTCGATGCCAAAGTCAAACAGGACGGGCGAGCCATCTTCGCGCAGCAGAATCTGGTCGGGGCGCAGGGAGCCGTGCACGACCCCCATCTGGTGCGCGTACGCCAGGGCCTGGGCGACGGGCGCCAGGACCTGGGCAGCCTGCTGCCAGGTCCGCGGCTGGTGGAAGCGCCGGCGCAGCGGGCGGGTGGGGGCGAAATCGTAAGCCAGGAAGAGCGCGCCATCAGACACGCCGCAGTCAAGCAGCGGGCCGATGTTGGGGTGGGAAAGGTGGGACAAAGTCTGCGTATAGGTACGGAGCTTCTCGGGCAGATCTTCCGGGAGGATTGTATCCGGGAGCCAGATCTGCAGGGCCACCACCCGGTCCAGCTTGTTGTGGTAGGCGCGGTAAACGACATCCAGCGCCGTGGCGCGAACCAGGGTCAGGATGCGGTAATCGCCGACCGTTCGTCCAATCCACTGGCTCATGGCCGCACCTTGAATTGGCGGATGATCCCATCCCGCGCGGCCAGGAACAGGCTGGTACCATCCGGCGAGAGGGCGGCTGCCGTGGTCTGTCCCCACGCGGAGCCGTTCAGTTCGGCCCGCACCTGGCCATCCGCCAGGCTGTAGATCCGCACGCCACCCGGCAGGCCATCCTGGGTAGAGCGGAAGTCTGGCAACCCGGCGAACAGCAGGTCTTCCTGGGCGTTGATCAGCAGCCACTGGGCGTTGATATCCGCCCCCGATGGCCAGGGTGGCAAGACCTCCCCTTTCTCGAACACCTGGATGACGCCCTTTTCGCCCACCGTGGCGACCAGCGCCCGCCCGGGCGAGACTATGCCGGCGAAATTCTTCCACGCCCCGGCCAGCCTGCACACGCTTCGGGTCAGTTCGTCGTCCCGGTCGAGCAGGCCCCAGGGCGTCTGGAACAGGAAGGCTGCCTGATCGCCGGTGGAATGGATCGCCTGGCAGCCTTCCTCGCTGCTGAGTGTGATCAGGGCTGGGAGCCCGCTGGACAGGTCGGAGACGGTGGCGGACACACCGTTCGACTGCACGACGACCTGCTGGCTTTCGATGAAGCGGACCTGGGCATTGCTGATGTACGCGCCCAGGTTTTGCCCGTTTTCCCCCGCAGCGGGCTCAATCGGGATCTGCCACAGCACTTGCTGCTTGTTCTGGCTGCTCTGGTCGTCGACGATCAGGATGGATTTGCTGTCTGGGGCAAAGGGGGCGCCCGGGGGCAGGCTGCCCATGTGCCGCCACTTCAAGCTGCCCCTGGCGATATCAAAGACGTGCACCTGGTCTTTTCCGCCTGCCGCCAGCCAGCGCCCGTCCGGGGAGACCGCCAGGCGGATGACCAGGTGGAAAGGCATTGGGGAGAGCAGGCTCCAGTTGAGATCGTCCCGGGCAGTGTAGCCGTCCCAGCGGATGGAGAAGAAGCCCTCGTCGGTAAAAACCGTGTCCGTGCCCAGCTCGAGCCAGGGCAGCGCCGCCTGTTCCTCGACCCATGGGTTGCCAGACAATCGCACGTCCGCGAACGGCAGGACGCGGACAGCGCCGGTGCTTTGTTCCAACTGCGGTGAGGCATAATAAACCCACATGGCGGGGTCCAGGCTGGCGATGCGCAGCGATGGCTGCCCGTTCGGGTCCGGGCCAAAGGAGAGCGCCGTCACTTCGCTCAACACAGAGATCCGGGCGAGCGCGTTATTGCGGTACAGGCTCCAATAACCGACATTGCCCAGCTTGCCGCCGATGGCCAGGAGCTGCGGGTCGGTTGGGGAAAATGCCAGGGCGGTGATGGGCTCGGAAAAATTGGCCGGTGTCCCGGCTGGTTCGCCGCCCTCCAGGCTCAGCGTGCGGGCGAAGCGGTCTTCTCCGCCCACTGCCAGCCGGTTATTGGCTTCATCTATGGCCAGGACGAGGAGCGGTTTTTCGGAGGCCTGCTTGGACCAGGCCTGGCTCGAGTCTTCGATCCGCCAGGCGCGCACGCTCCCGTCGGCCGAAATGCTGGCCAGGCGCTGCCCGCCATCAAAAAAGCCGATCCCGCGGATGGCCCCGCTGTGGCCCTGCAGGCGGGTGACCTGCTCGAACCCGCCCTGCCAGCGCCAGACCTGCACCTCGCCGGTGCGCAGCCCGGCTGCCAGGAGCGAGCCGTCCGGCGAGAAGGTTACCGCGGTCACTTCGTCGCCGGTGTCCAGGAAGGTGTTGAGGTCGCCGTTCTGCAGCCAAACCCCGGCCAGTGCGGCGATTGCCAGGGTGCGGCCATCCGGGGCGAGCGCGGCCTGGTGGAGGGCGCCCAGCCCAAGCCGGCGGACTTCCTTGAGCCGCCCGGCGGTGTCCAGGGTGATCGGCGTGCTGCCGGCGGGAAGGTCCTGGCCCCACAGCCTGGCCTGCGCGGCCGGGGCAGGCGGCAGAACCGGCGTGCTGGTGGGTGGGGGCGGCTGGGTGGGGGTCGGCGAGGCGGTGTGGGTGGGTGTGGCGCTCGGCGTGGGGGTCGGCGGCAGCGGGGTGGGCGTGCTCGTGACGGTCGGGGGTTGGGTGGCCGTGGCGGTCGGCTGGGCCTGCGCCGTGCGGGTGACATTCAGCATGGCGACTGTGGTTGGGTTGGGCGTCGCCAGGGGCGCGAGCGGGCCGACCATGGAGACCTGGACGCTGAAGATGGGCTGCGTCCCGATCCAGTCGATGACAGTGATCGCGCCGCTCGCGCCAGCCCAGGCGCCCAGTCCCACCAGCAGCGGGAGCAGGGCCAGGCCAATTCCCCTGGCGGCCTTTGCCAGGGGAGACGCCGGCCGCCGGGGAGGGTGGGTCCCGCGTGGCAACCTGATGCGGGCAGGCCTGCCTTTTGCCATGCGCTCGAGCGGCTCCACCAGCCCGGAGTAGGCTGGGAAGCGGTGCGCGGGTTGGGCCACCAGGCAGCGGGTGAACCAGCGCAGGCAGGTGTTGGAGACGCGCATGAGCGGCCGCCCGGGCCAGCGGAGCGGAGCAGCGCCGCGCAGAAGCGACTCGAGCGGGGTGGCGGCCGAAAACGGGCTGGCCCCAAAGCATACCGCCGCCGCGATTGCGCCGAGCGAGAACTGGTCCGCGCGCCAATCGACGTATTGGGCCGCGAAGCGCTCCGGGGCGGTGAAGGCCGGGTGAGCCAGCCCCAGGCTCAGTTCACCGGCCGGGACGCGCGCCGCTTCCACTTCCAGGAACAGGTCGTTCAGGCCGTGCTGGAAGACCAGCGGCGCGCCGTCTTCGGCAAGGATGACCGTTTCAGGCGACAGGCAGCCGTGGGTGAGCCCGGCCTCCCAGATCTCGTGCAACGCGCCGGCGATACTGGCCAGCAACCGGGCGGCCGTCTTCTCGTTCCAGGCACGCTCCGGTTTTTTGCGGGCTTTGCGCGCGGCGGCCTGCTCCTCGATCGCCGTGCTGAGCAGCTTCCCGCGCACGAATGGCGTCAGCCAGAAGAAGGCGGCCTCCTCCAGACCAAAATCCACAATCGGCAGGAGATTGGGATGGTCGAGGAGTTTCAGCGCGGCGAACCGCTCGACCAGCCGGCGCGGGAGGCCGTCCTCTTCGGAAAGGCCGGCCAGGTCCAGCGTCCACAGGATCAACGGGCTGGACCGGTCGACGGGCTGGGCCCGGTAGGCAGCCAGGATACTCCCCGAACGGAGGGCTTCCTGGATGGTGTAGCCATGGAGTAAGTCGCCGCGCTGAAGTATAGGCATAATTTTCCCCCACCCAGCTGAATACTTAACCACAAAGAACCCAAAGCACACCAAGAATATCTTACAAATCCTCTTCCTTCGTGCTCTTAGTGAACTTCGTGGTTAAGTATTCAACTGGTTTCACCCTGGAAG
>CAZBDC010000206.1:0-9209 GCA_964490575.1 uncultured Anaerolineaceae bacterium
AGATGCCAGCATCCGCTACAACGTGGCAGGATGGCAGCCAGTTTTTGATCAGGTTTGCACCGGTGAAGGGCCAGCTGCCCAAACAGGTGCAAGATTGGAGGTTAAATGTCACTCAATATACCTGTTTCACAAGCATTCCGTGGGATCGACCTGCCCCTACCTGGAAAGCAGTCTGGGAAAGTCCGCGATTGGTACTCTATTTCAAGTGGACAGCGCCTTTTTATCACTACAGACCGTTTATCCGCTTTTGATCGCGTGCTTTCAGCTGTGCCCTTTAAAGGCCAGGTGCTCAACCAGCTTTCAGCCTGGTGGTTCGAAAATACAAATGACATCATCCCAAGTCACATGATCCGCCTGCCGGATCCTAATGTGCTAATTGCTCATGAAGCCCAACCGTTTCCGGTCGAGGTGATCGTCCGAGGATATATCACCGGGGTGACCTCGACTGCACTGTGGTATCGCTATTCGCTCGGCGAAAGGAATATCTATGGCTATCATTTTCCCGATGGGCTAATCAAAAACCAGGCCCTGACCGAGCCAATTATTACCCCAACCACTAAGGGTGGGCCCACGGGCCATGATGAAAGGTTAACCTGCGCAGAGGTTGTCGAACGCGGGTATCTCGGTAAGGATACGTGGAACCGGATCCAGGCAGCTGCAATGGCTTTATTCACGCGAGGACAGGAAATAGCCAACCGCGCCGGCCTGATTCTGGTCGACACAAAGTATGAATTTGGACGGGCGCCAGATGGACGGATCATAGTTATTGATGAACTACATACCCCCGATTCATCACGCTTTTGGAAGCTCGATACATACGACCGCCTATTTAACAGTAGCAGTGAGCCTGAGAATTTTGACAAAGAATTCATTCGGCTGGCTTATGCAGAACGAGGTTATCGGGGCGATGGAAATCCCCCTGAAATGACCGAAGAACTGTGGGCTGCTGCCAGCCAGCGTTATATCAAGATTTATGAATTGCTTACCGGACAGGCATTTATCGCTGGGGAGTATCCAGTTGAGCCGCGGTTGGAAGAAAACTTACGGAAAGCGAGGATCATTCCATGAGCGAACCTCTTGTGGTGATTCTGATGGGGTCAAGGGCTGATTTGACACACTGCCAGAAAATAGCCGAAGCCGCCCAGTCTTTTGGGTTGGAAACAGTCCTCAGGATTGGCTCAGCCCACAAAACAGCCAATCATACCCTTCAGATTTTACGATCTTATGAGGCGGATCCCCGCCCAAAAGTCTACATCACAGTTGCCGGTCGCAGCAATGCACTTTCGGGTTTTACAGATGGCGCGGTAAGCGCCCCGGTCATCGCCTGTCCACCACCCAGTGATGCCTATGGTGGAGCAGATGTATATTCATCGTTGCGAATGCCATCTGGAATTGCACCGGCGGTTGTGCTTGAACCAATTAATGCAGCCTTTTTAGCGGCGAAAATGCTTGCTTTGTGCAGTCCAACTGTATTAGCGGCTGTCCAGGATTATCAACAGAAACAGGCCGAAAAAATTTATCAAGATGATTCAGAACTTCTTTAGCGATTCCCCACATGACGAATGCGGCATTATTGGCATATTTGCACCCAATGAAGATGTCTCACGCATGGCATTTTTTGGGCTTTTTGCGCTTCAGCACCGTGGCCAGGAGGCTGCTGGGATTGCGGTTTCGGATGGCCAGACTGTTCGGCTTCACAAGGATATTGGCCTGGTGGCCCAGGTGTTTAATGCGAATAACCTGAAGCCGCTCCAGGGAAATTTTGCGATTGGCCACACGCGCTACTCCACCACTGGGTCCTCAACTGCTCGGAATGCTCAGCCATTCCTGATCGAAACACTTCACGGCCCCCTGGCTGTGGCACACAACGGGAACCTGGTGAATGCGGCTGAACTACGTCACCAAATGCTCGAGCGAGGAATAGGCTTCTCATCCTCATCTGACACCGAAGTGATCACGATGATGTTGGCGGGCGCTGAGGGAAAAACCTGGAATGAGCGCCTGAAGAATACGATGCCTCGTTGGATAGGAGCCTTTTCTTTGGTGGTTCTGACTCGGGAAGGCGTTCTGGCTGTTCGCGATCCATGGGGGTTTCGTCCACTAAGCGTTGGTCTTTTACCAATGGGTGGGTGGGCAGCCGCATCCGAATCTGGCGCGTTGCGAACGCTGGGTTGTGAGGCTATTCGGGAAGTGCATCCCGGGGAAATTATTGCCCTCTCAAACAACGCATTGAGCGTTCACCAGGCCTTGCCCCCGGCAAAAGAACTTTCGCGGTGCGTTTTTGAGCACGTGTATTTTTCCCGGCCCGACAGCTTCTGGGATGGTCAGAGCGTACATCAGGTTCGCCAGAATCTTGGGAGGACTCTCGCGAAAGAAAGTCCGGTGGAGGCGGATGTGGTCATTCCTGTCCCCGATTCCTCAGTTCCGGCCGCAATCGGTTACGCAAATGAAGCTGGAATTCCTTACAACGATGGCTTCATCAAAAACCGTTATATTGGACGTACTTTCATCGAGCCCACTGACTCATTGCGCCAGCAAGGCGTGGCACTGAAATTTAACGTCATCGCTGAGAATGTCATGGATAAGCGAGTTGTCATGGTTGATGACAGCATTGTTCGTGGAAACACCACGGGGCCACTTGTCCACCTGCTTCGAAATGCTGGAGCTGTTGAGGTTCATGTCAGAATTACATGCCCACCCATCCGTCACCCCTGTTATATGGGTGTTGACATGGGCGCTTATGAGGATCTTATCGCTCACAAATTAAGTGTCGAACAAATTCAAAAGCATATTGGCAGCGATACACTCTACTTCCTTTCCCTAAACGGGATGATGCAGGCAGTCGGTAAATCGACTGGATACTGCACAGCCTGTTTCACAGGGAAATACCCGATCGAGATTGAGCCTGCTTTTACGAAAATGGACTTTGAAAAATCAATTACATGATATTTGGAGCGGCAGAAGCTGATGAGAATTTTGATTGTGGGTTCCGGGGGAAGAGAACATTCGATTGCCTGGAAGGTATTTCAATCGTCGCACCTTTCAAAATTATTCATTGCCCCAGGCAATGCTGGAACTGCGCTGATAGGCGAGAATGTTTCACTTGAAGTTGAAAATATTCATGGGTTGGTCAACTTTGCCAGGAGTGCAAAAATTGACCTCGTTATCGTAGGGCCTGAAGCAGCCCTGGCGGCAGGTTTGGTAGACGAATTAAACCAGGCCGGCATTCGAGCTTTTGGTCCATCGCGGATAGCTGCCGAGATTGAGACCTCCAAGGTGTTTGCGAAAAATTTTATGCAACGGCACGGTATTCCAACAGCCCGGTTTGCCTCGTTTTCTGTCTATGATGAAGCATGTGATTACCTGCGCCAGATTGACTTTCCGGTTGTTGTAAAGGCTGACGGTCTGGCCAGTGGGAAGGGAGTATTCCTTCCAAATACGCCCAGCGAAGCCCAGGCCGTCCTCAGGGACTTAATCATTGAGCGTGCTCTCGGCAATGCCGGCGATGAAATTATCATCGAGGAACGCCTGGATGGAGAAGAGGTCTCGCTGCTGGCATTTTGCGACGGGAACACCGTCTGCCCGATGCCCCCTGCTCAAGACCACAAACGTCTTTTAGAAATGGATCGGGGGCCGAATACTGGCGGAATGGGGGCCTATGCACCTGCCCCGGTATGCTCTCCCGACCTTATGGAAATGGCCCTTCGGCAGGTCTTGCAGCCGGCAGTTGATGGTCTGCGAAATGAAGGCCGGCCTTACATTGGTGTGTTGTATGCTGGTTTAATGCTAACTAATGCCGGCATCAAAGTCCTGGAGTTCAACTGCCGTTTTGGTGATCCTGAAACACAGGTTATCCTGCCATTGCTGGAGAGCGATCTGGTTGACCTTGTGGAAGCCTGTGTCGACGGGCGACTGGCATTCACTCCTCCTGCCTGGAAACAAGAAGCAGCGGCCACGATTGTCCTTGCTTCTCAGGGTTATCCTGGAAAATATTCTGTTGGAAAACTTATTCATGGCCTTGACGCTGCTCAAAACAAGGCACTTATTTTCCATGCGGGCACTCGTCGTGCAGGCAATCAGCTGGTTACGGCTGGCGGGCGCGTGTTGAATGTGACTGGAATTGGAGACACACTTGATCAAGCCCTGAATAAAGCCTATCTGGGCGTCAATGAAATCGATTTTGAAGGGATGCAGTATCGGTCAGACATTGGTCACAGAGCCAAACGCCGGTCGAGATCTGCTTATTCTGAATCGGGTGTCGATATTGACGCCGGAAACCGGGCGGTCAATTTGATGAGAGATGCAGTCCGGTCGACTTATACATCGGCGGTCTTATCGGGAATTGGTGCTTTCGGTGGAATGTATTCGGCGGCAAATCTCAAGAAAATGAACAACCCTGTTTTAGTTGCTTCTACTGATGGGGTAGGCACAAAAGTTCGCCTGGCTGCAGTGAGTGGTCATTACGAATCGATTGGCCACGATATCGTCAACCACTGTACAAACGATATTCTCGTCCAGGGAGCCATACCCCTGTTCTTTTTGGATTACATTGCCAGTTCCAGGCTCGATCCAGAAATGGTCGCAAAGGTTGTGACTGGTATCTCAGCAGCCTGTCGAATAGCTGGCTGTGTGCTATTGGGCGGTGAGACCGCTGAAATGCCCGGGGTCTATGGATTGGGCGAGTTCGATTTGGCAGGTACAATTGTTGGTATAGTTGAGCAAGATCGGATATTGCCGAGGCTGGAAAGCATTCAACCAGGTGATTTACTGGTAGGGCTGGCATCCAGTGGCCCTCACACAAATGGTTATTCCCTCATCCGGCGTATATTTGCTGACACCCCGCTTGAAACGATCTTCCCTGAATTGGGTGCCTCGCTGGCTGAAGCTTTGCTGGCTCCCCACCGATCTTATTTGCCCCTGTTATTGCCTGCATTGAATCTTGAGCCCGGCCCGGTAAAAGCATTGGCTCATCTTACTGGAGGTGGGTTTATCGAGAATATCCCGAGAGTTCTTCCTGACGGATTTAGAGCAAAGATTCATTTGGGCAGTTGGCCGGTTCCCCCATTGTTTTCTCTAATTCAATCGCTTGGCCAGGTTGATCTGGCAGAAATGTACCGAGTTTTTAATATGGGAATTGGCATGATTGCTATCCTATCACCTGAAAGGCTTGGCGAATTTCAGCAGATGGTTACAGAACCCACCTGGGTTATTGGTGAAATCATCCCTGGAGAAAAAGGGGTTTTGTTATGACCGGTTCTCCTACTCGCCTGGCAGTATTGATATCCGGGAATGGCTCAAACCTGCAAGCTGTACTCGATGCCTGCGCTGCTGGCACGCTGCTTGCCCAGGTAGTTGTCGTTGTATCGAACAAACCGGATGCCTTCGGATTAGAACGCGCCGCTTTGGCAGGCATCCCAACCGAGTTGGTCGTAAAGAAAAAGGAGCAGGATCGCAAATCATACGACTCCGATCTCGCGAAAATAGTGTCAACCTATCACCCGGATTGGATCCTGTTAGCAGGTTGGATGCGAATACTCACAACATCTTTTCTCAGCGTATTTCCAAACCGGGTAATCAACTTGCACCCTGCCCTACCGGGGATGTTTCCAGGAGTTCATGCGATCGAACGGGCATTCCTGGCTTTCCGACAAGGCCAGATCCAGGAGACTGGCGTAATGGTTCACATGGTCCCCGATGAACAGGTCGATAGCGGCCCGGTGCTTGGGGAGGAACATGTACCAATCCTGGCGACAGACACACTGGAAACGCTTGAAGCGCGCATACACCAGGTCGAACACCGGTTGTTGGTTCGAACCCTGTCACTAACATTTCACCCATTTTTACCTGTTCACAATGGTGAGGAAAATGAACGAAGAACTTTTCCAATCAAATGAGTCCTTGACGTTTGATGACCTTCTTGTCGTCCCAGGCTATAGTGAGGTTTTACCCTCTGAAGTTGATGTCCGTGCTCGCCTGACTCGAACAATCAATCTGAACATTCCTATCCTCTCAGCAGCCATGGATACCGTGACTGAGGCGCGATTGGCTATTGCACTTGCTCGGGAGGGCGGAATTGGAATTATCCATCGAAACATGTCCCCGGAAGAACAATCGCAGCAGGTAGATATGGTAAAACGGTCCGAGTCAGGTATGATCACCGATCCAATCACCCTGGCGCCTTCTGCCTCGCTCCAGGAAGCAGAAAACTTAATGGCCGGTTTCCATATCAGCGGCGTTCCCATTGTCGATCCGGATACCGGGAAACTGGTTGGAATTCTCACAAATCGCGATATTCGCTTTACGGAATCCTCGGATTACGATCGCCCAGTCAGCGAACTTATGACCTCAAAGAACCTGGTCACAGCTCCCCAAAGTACAACCCTGGATGAAGCGCGGCGAATCCTCCAGGAACACCGGATCGAGAAATTGCCGTTGGTCGACCAGCAAGGCCGTTTATCCGGCCTGATTACCGTGAAAGACATTCAAAAAAAGCGAGACTATCCCAATGCGGCTTCGGATAAACAGGGCCGGTTGATGGTTGGGGCGGCAGTGGGAGTGGGGGACGATCTGGAGACAAGGGTAGAGAAACTGGTAGCTAAAGGAGTTGATGTGGTGGTCATTGATACGGCCCATGGGCATTCCTCCAGAGTTATCCAGGCAATTCACCGGATTAAGACCCATTGGCAAGAATTACCGGTTATTGCAGGAAATGTCGTGACGGCTGAAGCAACTTATGCCCTCATCGAAGCCGGAGCAGATGCCATTAAAGTGGGCGTTGGGGCTGGCTCCATATGCACCACCCGTATTATTTCGGGGGCTGGTATGCCGCAGATGACTGCAATCCACGAATGCGCTGTCGCCGCTTCCTCGCGCGACATTCCCGTGATTGCAGATGGCGGCATCAAGTACAGCGGTGATGTCGTAAAGGCTCTTGTGGCCGGAGCAGAAACGGTCATGCTTGGCAGCCTGCTGGCCGGTTTGGAAGAATCGCCAGGTGAGATCATTCTTTTCGAAGGCCGGCGGTATAAACAGTACCGGGGAATGGGTAGCCTGGGTGCAATGCAGGGGTACGGTAAAGATCGTTATGGAAGTGGACAAGGTAATGCAGGCAAGCTGGTTCCCGAAGGTGTGGAAGGAATGGTTCCTCATAAGGGATCCCTGTCCGACTTTGTCTACCAGTTAGTCGGTGGTCTGCGTTCAGGGATGGGGTATGCCGGTGCAAAGAACCTGAAGGATTTGCGGAGCAAAACCAGGCTTACCCGAATTACAAATGCCGGACTCATCGAAAGCCATCCACACAACGTAACGATAACGCGAGAGTCACCGAATTATCGAAGAAGTGATTGAGTTCTCTTGCTGATTTTTAATAAGCCCCTATTGCTTGACTGGTGTTGTACAAATAGCAGTATAATATTTTAGCTAATGGATTGTTATCCTTTTCGCAACTCTATCGGATTCTGGTCAACTTTGTCTTAAGGAGTCGAACCATGGCAAGTGCGGAACAGAAGAAAAAGTTTCTAAGCAACGTACCCTTATTTCAAGGGCTCAAGGATCGCCAGCTTCAGAGGCTTGCGGATCGCATGGTTGAACGTAACTATGCGGCCGGTGATCTTATCGTAAAACAGGGACAAGGCGGCGAGGGTTTTTACGTGTTAACGGCGGGCAAAGCCAATGCCACCCGAGAACGATCCGACGGTGAAAAGATAGTGGTCAACAACTTTGGCCCAGGTGACTTCTTCGGTGAGCTGGCGCTGCTTGACGAGGACGGAATTCGTACAGCCACTATCGCTGCGGTTGAACCAACAGCCTGCCTGGTCTTGACCCGGTGGGATTTCCTGGCTACTCTGAGACAGGATGCAGATATGGCCGTTGAAATTCTCCAGGAGATGGCCAAACGCTTCCGCATTGCATTAAACACATTATAACCGTGCGCGTTAGACCCTGAATTATCATTGAGGCGCTCCATTTCCGAGCGCTTCTTTTTTGAATGTGATTTTCTAACATGAAATGCCCGAACTGTGATTTTGAGTGTCCAGCTGATATGCGTTACTGCGGAATGTGTGGGGCAAGTCTCACCCGAACATGCCCCACCTGCCAGTACCTGAATCCGGTGAACTACCGGTTTTGCGGCATGTGTGGTACGGCGTTATTACTGGAAACCAACGGGCGTCCTACCTCCTCTCATCGAGTCTCGCAGTATTTCACAGCTGGCCGGCAGGCCGGCCAGCCAACTGTTCCAACACCCCCAACCAGCCCGGCGGCAGTCGACGTCACTACGGTTCAACTCTCTGGCGAGCGAAGAGTGGCTTCGGTGATTTTTGCCGACGTGAAAGGCTCAACTGAACTGCTTGAAAAGATTGGAACCGAGTCGTGGGTTGAGGTTATGAATAATGTCTTTCGAGTCCTCGAAACAGAAATCTATCGATACAATGGGGAAGTCGGGCAGTTTCGGGGCGATGGGTTGGTTGCTTTTTTTGGCGCCAAGGCAGCTAATGAAGATGATCCTGAACATGCTGTCTTGGCAGCTTTAGCAATGCAAGAAGCCATCCAGCCATATGCAGAAGAGATGCTCACCAAATCGGGTATTGAATTAGAAATGCGGGTAGGCGTTAACACTGGTGAAGTGATTGTCGGTAGCATTGGCGATGATCAATATAGTGAGGACACTGCAATGGGCGAAGCGCTCACCGTTGCATCACGGATGGAAACCTCCGCCGAACCAGGGACTGTTCTGGTAAGTGAAAATACATATCGGCTTGTGCGGGATCGGTTTGACTGGCAACCTCTGGGTGAGATCATGGTTAAAGGGATCAGTCACCCTATTCCTGTCTACCGGCCTCTTTCACCTCGCCCCTTGGATGAGCCCGGGCAAGAAAATCAATCTTATGGCCTGGTTCATGGTCTGATTGGCCGGAAAAATGAATTCCAAACGCTCAAAAGAAGCATCGAGGAGTTGTATGCGGGGCGTGGCGGAATTGTCCTGGTAACTGGCGTGAAGGGTATGGGGAAGTCTTTTTTGGTCAATCAGGTTCGCCAGCACTTTATCCGTCAGAATGCATTGCTGGCGGCGGCCCAAACGATTGAACCATCTCGCCCGCGGCCTGGAGATACTATCGAGTCAAGCCAATCCATTCGTTGGTTATATGGCCGGTGTAGATCGTTTGGCCATCTCAGGCCCTCTTCGATGTGGCTCGATTTAATGCATGAGT
>CAZBDC010000207.1:0-9189 GCA_964490575.1 uncultured Anaerolineaceae bacterium
CTGATCCATACAACCGCCCGAAGGGTTGCTCGTTCCACCCGCGCTGCCCGAAGTTCGTCGCCGGTAAGTGCGACCAGGAGCGCATCCCGCTCTATCAGCTGCCGGACGGCCGCACCGTTCGCTGCATCTTGTATGAATAATGGAGGCCGCCTTGGACACGCCTGCTGAGATCAAATACCGCCTGGAAGTAAAGAACCTGAAAATGCATTTTTCCGTCACCCGCGGGTTTGCGCGCAAAGTGGTCGGGACCGTCAAGGCTGTTGACGACGTGAACCTTTTCGTCTACCCGGGCGAGACCCTGGGGCTGGTGGGTGAGAGCGGCTGCGGAAAAACCACCGTCGGGCGCTGCATCGTGCGCGCCTATCAACCGACCGCCGGTGAGATCATCTACCACAACGAAAAGGGCATGCATGTCGACCTGGCAAAGCTCGACACCAAGGAACTCAAACCCTACCGGCGCGAGCTGCGCATGATTTTCCAGGACCCCTATGCATCACTGAACCCCCGCCAAAACGTGCTGACCATCGTCGGCTCGCCGCTCAAAATCCATGGCATCGCCGAAGGCAAGGAAATCGAAGACCGGGTAGCCGTCCTGCTGAAGCGGGTTGGCCTGCAGCCGGAGTACATGCGCCGCTACCCGCATGCCTTCAGCGGCGGGCAGCGCCAGCGCATCAGCATCGCCCGCGCCCTGGCCCTGAACCCGAACCTGGTGGTGTGCGATGAGCCGGTTTCCGCCCTGGATGTATCAGTGCAGGCCCAGACCCTCAACCTGATGATGGACCTCCAGAAAGATTTCCACCTGACCTACCTGTTTATTTCGCATGACCTGAGCGTGGTGGAGTATATCGCCAACCGGGTGGCGGTCATGTATGTGGGAAAGCTGGTCGAAGTCGCCGAAACAAACGAGCTGTTCACCAACCCCAAGCACCCGTACACCGAAGCGTTGCTCTCGGCCGTCCCCAAGCCGGACCCGCGCCTGAAAACCCAGCGGGTGCTGCTGGAGGGCGACGTGCCCGACCCGGCCAACCCGCCCAGCGGCTGCTATTTCCACCCGCGCTGCCGCTACGCCCAGGAAATCTGCAAGACCGACCACCCGCCGCTGAAGACGCTGGCCAACAACCATCACGTGGCCTGCCACTTCGCCGAACAGCTCTCGCTGCGTGGAGTGGTTTTCGCGGGCAAAAAGTAAGCTTCCCTTGTGTTTTTTTTACGGGGCCGAGGTTGTCCAGGTAATCCTGCCGGACATCCCCGGCTCCGCCCGATTCTTCCGCCCACCACGGTTACAGTTTAGGCCAGAAGAGCTACCAAAATCCCAAGAATTAGATCTTTTCAGCCCGCAAATATAGTCACAATCTTAACCTGTTAATAACTTGCCATCTTATTGGGTCTCCCTTACAATAAAGTAAGTTGGAGCGAGCATTTCGCTCCGTTTAACCAATCCGGATAAGCCTATTTACATAGGAGGGAGAGAATGGCAAGATTTCCACACCGTCTGTTGTCGTACCTGCTCGTCCTGGCCCTTGCGCTGGCCTTCATACCGGCCTGGACGCCTGCGAATGCGGCCGCGCCAGCCGATCTGTTCTTCTCGGAGTATATCGAGGGTTCAGGCAACAACAAGGCGCTTGAGATCTACAATGGCACCGGCGCCGCAATCGACCTGGCCGCCGGCGGATACAATATCCAGATGTTCTTTAATGGCAACACTGCGGCAGGATTAACCATCAACCTGACCGGCACGGTCGCGAATGGGGACGTTTATATTGTGGCCCAATCCTCGGCTGTCGCCGCCATCCTGGCCCAGGCTGACCAGACCAGTGGCGCCGGCTTTTATAATGGCGACGATGCAGTCGTGCTGCGCAAAGGTACCACCGTGCTGGACGTAATCGGCCAGATCGGCATCGATCCCGGCACCGAGTGGGGTTCGGGCCTGACCAGCACCGCCGACAACACCCTGCGCCGTAAGGTCGACGTCTGCAGCGGCGACCCGGATGGCAGCAACGTTTTTGACCCCGCGGCTGAATGGGATGGCTTTGCCCTCGACACGGTTGATGGCCTGGGCGCGCATACGGCGAACTGCACAGTTGTCTCCCCTGAGCCGAAGATCAACGAGTTCTCAGCCAGCACAACCGGGACGGATGTCGAGTACGTCGAAATCTTCGGCGAACCGAACACCGACTACTCAGCCTACACCATCCTTGAGATCGAGGGTGATTTCTACCTGGCCGCGACCGGTACGGTGGACGAAGTCATTAGCCTTGGCACGACGGATGCCAATGGCCTTTACTTTGCCAGCCTGCCGGCCAATGCGCTGGAGAATGGCACCATTTCCCTCTTGCTGGTGAAAAACTTCACCGGCGCCCCCGGCAATGACCTGGACCCCAACGAAGACGGTGTCTTTGACATCACCCCCTGGGAGGCTTTGGTCGACTCCGTGGCTGTACACGATAGCGGCGCGACGGACAAAACCTACGGCGTTCCCGTTCTGGGTGTGAGTTACGACGGCCTTCCATTTGCCCCCGGCGGCGCCTCGCGCATCCCCGACGGATTTGACACCGATGCTGCCACTGACTGGGTCCGCAACGACTTCGACCTGGCCGGAATCCCCGGGTTTACCGGCACGCCGATCGTAGGCGAGGCATTCAATACCCCCGGCGCTCCCAACCTCGCGTACACCCCGCCCCCGTTCGAACCGGGCGTGTGTGGCGATCCGTTCACCCGGGTCTATGCCGTCCAGGGGACTGGCGCGGAAAGCCCGCTGGTTGGCGATCTGGTATCCATTGAAGGCGTGGTGGTTGGTGACTTCCAGGCCACCCCGGATAACAACTACCTGAACGGCTTCCACATCCAGGACCCAGCCGGGGATGGTAATGTGGCCAGTTCAGACGGCATCTTTGTCTACGCACCTGGCGCGGTCGATGTGTCAGTTGGCCAGACAGTGCGCGTGAGCGGAATGGTGAAAGAATTTAACGGGATGACCGAGATCTCAACCGAAGATTATCCGGTGCAGGTGTGTGTAATGGAACCGGTTGCCCTCGCCCCCACCTCACTCTCCCTGCCGGTGACTTCGTTAGGCGACTTTGAGGCCTATGAAGGCATGCTGGTCACCTTCCCGCAGCAGTTGGTCATCGCCGAGTACTTCAACTTTGACCGGTACGGCGAGATCGTGCTGACCTCCGAACGCTATCTGACCTACACAGCCTTGAACGATCCCAGCATCGCCGGATATGCCGCGGCGGATCTGGATTACGATCTTAACAAGATTACCCTGGACGATGGCCGCACGAACCAGAACCCCGACCCGGCCATCCATCCCAACGGCGGCATCTTTGACCTGAGCAACCTGTTCCGCGGTGGAGATTTGGTCGCCAACGTGACCGGCGTGCTTGACTACAGCTTCGAGCTTTACCGCATCCAGCCCACCCAGGGCGCCGATTACATACCCACCAACCCGCGCACAGCAGCGCCGGACGAGGTCGGCGGAAACGTGAAGGTGGCCTCGTTCAACGTGTTGAACTACTTCACCACCCTGGGCTCGCGCGGCGCCTCTACCCCCGAGGAATTTGCTCGCCAGAAAGCCAAGATCGTCTCCGCGCTGGCTGCCATCAATGCCGACGTTTTTGGGCTGATTGAAATTGAAAACAACGGCGATATCGCCGTTGCGGACCTGGTCAGTGGGTTGAACGAAGCCTTGGGCGCCGACACGTATGCCTACGTGGCCACTGGGGTCATCGGGACCGATGAGATCAAGCAGGCCCTGATCTACAAGCCAGCCGCGGTTTCGCCGGTGGGCGCGTACGCGATCCTCGACTCGACCGTCGACCCGCGCTTCCTGGACGACTACAACCGTCCGGTACTTGCCCAGACCTTCATGAACAACACCACCGGCGGCATCTTCACCGTGGCGGTCAACCACCTCAAGTCAAAAGGCTCTGACTGCAACGATGTCGGCGATCTTGACTTGTTCGATGGGGCCGGCAACTGCAACCTGACCCGCCTGGCAGCCGCGCAGGCCCTGGTGGACTGGCTCGCCATGGACCCGACCGGCAGCGGTGATGCCGACTTCCTCATCATCGGCGACCTGAACTCTTACGACAAGGAAGACCCCATCGACGCGATCAAGGCTGGCCCTGACGATATGCCGGGCACGGCGGATGACTACACTGACCTGGTCTTCCAGTTCCAGGGGGAAGCAGCTTACTCCTACGTCTTCGACGGGCAGATTGGCTACCTGGATCACGCCCTGGCCAGCCCGGGGTTTGTAGCGGATGTCTCCGGCACAACCATCTGGCACATCAATGCCGACGAGGCGGACCTGATCGACTACAATATGGACTTCAAGCTGCCGGCTCAGGATCTGCTGTACGCGCCAGATCCCTACCGCTCCTCAGACCACGACCCGGTCATCATCGGCCTGGACGTTTGCGACGAAATCGCTCCGACCTTCACCGAACTCTCGGTAACGCCGACGATCTTATGGCCGGTCAACCACAAGTACGTGACGGTCACAGCCACCGTAGCCGCCAGCGATAACTTCGACCCTGCCCCCATCCTCACGCTGGTCTCGGTCACATCTAACGAGCCGGATGACGGCGAGGACGACGGCAACACGATCAACGACATCGTCATCGTCGATGACTATACCTTCAAGCTGCGCGCCGAGCGCTCCGGGATTGGGACCGGCCGCATCTATACCATCACCTACCGGGTGACTGATGCGTGCGGAAACTGGACGGAGGCCTCGGTCACCGTGACAGCGCCGTTGAGCATGGGCTACTAACGCCCTGACCAAATAAACGATTAAACCCAACAGGTGGAGCCTCTGTGCTCCACCTGTTGGGTTTATAGCCCGCCCTTTATCTCGGCCGTTTCGTTCCAATCCAGGATGGTGCCAGGATCAGGTTGTGACGATCCACTTTCAGCCCTTTGGCAGTCCTTTTCGCTCGCACATGATCTTCCAGTTCATCAGCCATTCATATTGCTCGTCCAGAAACGCTCGAGACAGACGATCAAGCCCCTGGCAGCGAGTGATTGTGGCGGTCAGCTCATAGTGCCAGATAGCAATGAAATCAAACATGGCCTGGATTTCTCCAGCGCTGATTTCACGTTCCACGCGATAGCCTTGGTAAAAACGCTCGAACATGGACATGATCTTAGAAGTCGGAAGAATTGAAACAACCGGATATTGATGATTTTCCAGATAGTTGATGATCTTGATTGAACGCAGGGCATTGTCCGTATCGAAATTGCGATACAGCTTCAAAACAAATTTTCCCGAACTGCCGCTCGCAAAGTAAACATACCCGATCAAATCACGATGGAATGCAAGTTGATCGATGCCAATTGGATAATTTTCGTTGATGAGTTTGAGTAAATGACCGGCATGGGTGTAGGATTGAATGGATGTCACGTGGCCGCCCTCACAAAGAGAAATCTCAAGATCACTCCATTCTACCCGCAAAAAGACCTTATAATTCTCCTGCATGGTTACAGTCACCGGAAGCATCGAAGATGTTGTTTATTACAACCCGGAGAATGGCTACAGCGTCCTGGCGCTAAACTGCCAGGACGATCTTTTCACCGTGGTAGGAACCTTCCCCGAACTGGCCGTGGGCGAGGAGGTCGAGGTGAGCGGCGAGTTCACCTATCACCCGCGTTTCGGCCAGCAGCTCAAAGCTGCCTCTTTCCGGCGTATCCTGCCGGTCGACACCCTCGGCATCGAACGCTACCTGGCTTCCGGGCTGATCAAGGGCATCGGTTCGCACTTTGCCGGCCAGATTGTGCGCAAGTTTGGCACGCAGACGCTGGAGATCATCGACAAGCAGCCCGAGCGATTGATGGAAGTACCCGGCATTGGCGGGCATAAAGTCCAGCAGATCGTAGTCTCCTGGCGCGAGCAGAAGAACGTCTACGAAGTGATGACCTTTTTGCAGTCGATCGACGTCACCACCAACCTTGCTATCAAGATTTGCAAGCAGTACGGCCCAAATGCCGTTCAGGTGGTACGCCAGGACCCCTACCGCCTGGCACAGGATATTCGTGGGGTTGGCTTTGTGACCGCCGACCGCATCGCTGCCTCGCAGGGACTGCCCAAAGACCACCCTTCGCGCATCCTGGCCGGGCTGGTGTTCGTGCTGCGCGAGATGATTGGTGAAGGTCATGTCTACGCGCCGCGTGGGTTGCTGGAACAGAAAGCGGTCCATCTCCTGGGGCTGGAGGTGGGCAAAGTGGCAGCCGCTCTGGATAACTGCCCCAGGAGCGCGCAGGAAGCCGCCACGCCAGGGGCGATCATCGTCGATTCAGGTGACGAAGGGCCAGAAGAGCGCGTTTACCTGCTGCCGTACCTGGCCAGCGAGGTAGGCGCGGCTGATCGGCTGGCCTGGCTGATCGAATCAGGCGAGCGCCGCTCGCGGGTGGCGGGCAGCACGCTGCTGCTGCCCACGCTGGTCGCCGGGGACGACATCACCGCCGAACAGCGCCGTGCGGTCGAGAACGCTCTGCGCTTCCCGGTCAGCGTAATGACCGGCGGGCCAGGCACCGGCAAGAGCTACACAGTCGCCACGCTGATCGCCGCACTCGAGTCGCTGGGCAAAAAGTATGCCCTGGCAGCTCCCACCGGGCGAGCAGCCAAGCGGCTGGCCGAATCGACCGGGCGCAAGGCCAGCACCATCCACCGCCTGCTGTCTTTTGTCCCCGACGAAGATCAGGAGGTCCTGCTGGTCTATGATGAGCCAGAAGAACTGAATTTAGATTTGATTGTCGTTGATGAAGCTTCGATGCTCGACCTGCCATTGTCCTATCGGCTGCTCAAAGCCATCCCGGGCGGCTGCCACCTCCTGCTGGTAGGCGACGTAGACCAGCTTCCTTCAGTGGGCGCCGGCAATTTCCTGGGCGACGTGATCGAAAGCGGCGTCGCGCCGGTCACGCGCCTGACGGAAATCTTCCGCCAGGCAGCCAGCTCGCTGATTGTGGCCAATGCCCACCGCATCAACCAGGGCGTCCCGCCGGCCCTCGACAACCACCCCGAGGGAGACTTTTTCTTCTTCAATATCGAAGGGGGTAAAGCCGCCGCAGAACAGGTCCAATCGTTGGTGACAGAGCGCATCCCCAATAAGTTTGGGATCAAGCCGGAGGACATCCAGGTTCTCTCGCCCATGTACCGGGGTGAGGCCGGCGTCAATGCCCTTAACCAGCGCCTGCAGGATGCGCTCAACCCTGCCAAACGGCACAAAAAGGAACGCAGCCTGGCCGGGACGCGCTTTCGCGACGGCGACCGGGTAATGCAGACCAAGAACGAATACGACAAAGAAGTCTTCAACGGCGACATCGGCCGTCTGGTTGAGATAAACGAAACAGACGGTACGCTGATGGTCGAGATGGATGGGCGCGGGGTGACCTACGAGTTCAGCGAAGCCGAACAGCTCGTGCTAGCCTACGCCTCAACCATTCACAAGAGCCAGGGGTCCGAATACCCGTGTGTGGTAATGGTGATGCTGCCCGAACACCAGGTGATGCTGGCACGCAACCTGCTCTACACCGGCCTCACCCGCGCGCAAAAGCTGTGCATCCTGATTTCGAACCGGCGGGCAGTGTCGGCGGCAGTGAACAACAACCGCGTGACCCGGCGTTTCTCGGCGCTGAGCCTGAGGCTGCGAGAGAGACTTCTGAAATAGATCCAAAGCCTGGCTGATAGAGACCGGCTCTACAAACCGGCTGTTATTTCAAGACGGCATTCAGGATCATGAAACACGCCAGCCCGGCTGCCAGGGTAAAGACCACGTTGCGTGTCCGCCAGGCAACCAGCCCGGCGGCAATCCCGGCGAGGATCTGCAGGTTATTCCAGGACAGGTTGATCTGCCCGTTCCAGTCTGCCAGCCCGGGCACCAGGATGGCAGACAGCACCGCGGGTGGAACGAAGCGCAGCCCGCGTGAGAACCAATCGGGCAGCTTCAGGCGCTCCAGGGCAAGGATGAATGATAACCGGATCAGGTAAGTAATCAGGCCGGCCGCGAAGATGATCGCCCAGATTTTCATCGCCGTCCTTTCTCCAGGAACAACCCCACGGCGATCCCACAGAAAGCCGCCATCACCAGGCCGGTTTTATAGGGAAGGTTGACTGCCAGCAGGCCGATCATGCCGGCCGTAACCGCAGCAGCTACCGAAGGGCGGTCTTTTAACGCAGGAACCACCAGGGCAATAAAGGTCAGCGGGAGGGCAAACCCGATCGGCCAGTTTTCCCCCATGCCGGCGCCAACCAGGATACCGAGCAGCGTGCTGATCTGCCATGCACTCCACAGGGTAATTCCCGCGCCCAGGAAATACCAGTGTCTGGCGCCGGTGACGCCGTCCCGGTCATATTTGGTGATCGCAACCGCGTACGCCTCGTCGGTCAGCAGGTAGGCCAGCAGGTATTTCCAGACCGGTTTCAAATGGGCGACATAGGGAGCGATGGACGCGCTGTACAGCGCATGGCGGATATTGACGACAAACACGACCAACAGTACAACGACGAGCGAGGTCCCTGCCCCCAGCAGTTGGACCGCGATGAATTGGGCCGAACCGGCAAATATGATGGACGAAGTCGCCTGGGTGGCTAAGGGCGACAGCCCATTATGGACAGCCAGGGCGCCAAAGATCAATCCAAAAGGGATCACGCCTAATAAAATCGGCAATTCATCCCGGATACCATTAAGCAGCTCGGTAATTTTCGAATCCTGCATCGTGGGAAATAATGCCTCCACGCCCGGGGTAACCCATCCCAAAGGCCTCTGCGGTGAGAGGTTCCCGGCATTGAATCAAATACGGTTAAGAAAAGTCATTATAAAGGAAAAGAGAAATATTGTGCTGTATTAATGCACTGGTTAGCCCGGTTCGCGGCCCGAGCCAACCGCTGAGCGGCTGACCGGTAAGCGAGCCGGTAAGGTTGGCGGCGGTCATCCGCCCAGTCATCAGTACCCCGTTGGTTGTGCCGGGTATGTTAACAGCCGGTGGAGCAGAGGGATACAGCCAGACTACAAATTCCCTGACTCGCGCAGGTCCGCCAGCGTCGTGGCAGCCCAGTGGTTCACGCTGCCAATATACTTTTCGATCCCACCCGCCAGCACGTCACGAGCAGTCATTCGCCAGCGGACCAGGCGGGCGTATGCAGATCGGAAGAGCGTCGTGTAGGGAAAGAGTGTAGGATAGGGTGTA
>CAZBDC010000208.1:0-3457 GCA_964490575.1 uncultured Anaerolineaceae bacterium
GATAATGAGCGGTGACTGGAGTTCAGACGTGTGCTCTTCCGATCTAAATATTATTAGAATAATTATTCTCCCCCACACAACGCCCGATCCGCCAGCCTCCCCCTCTCCAAAATCCCCGATTTTGGAGAGGGGGCCGGGGGGTGAGGTGGTTTCCGGGCCGGGGGGTGAGGTGGTTTCCGGGGCCGGGGGGTGAGGTGGTTTCCGGGGCCGGGGGGTGAGGTGGTTTCCGCCCCGCTCAGGCATCCATCTCGAGCAGCGCCCGGGCCGTGTGGATATCCGTGACCAGCACGTTGATATACCCACCCCGCATCGCGCCGCGAATGGCCGCCACCTTGCGCCTGCCGCCGGCCACGCCGATACAGCGCCTGATTCTGCGCAGCTCCTCCAGCGTCAGCCCAATCACCCGCTCGTCCAGGCCATTGCGAATCGGGTTCCCATCTTCGTCAAAAAAGCGCATGCAGATATCTCCCACCGCGCCCTTCTCCCGCAGCGCCTCCAGCTCCTGCACGGAAAACACGTTGCCGCTGCTGGCCAGCATTTCCGACGGCTCCACGCCGCCAATGCCCACCAGGCACAGGGTCAGCTTCTTGAATGTGCCGGTCGCTTCCGCCACGTACGGGTCCTGCAAATACAGCCGGCGTGTTTCGGCGGAGGCCGCCACCCCGGGCGCGGGCAGAAAAACCGCACTCCCCTGCACCAGCACAGCCAGCCGCCTGACCAGGTGCGCCGCGTGGTGCTCGACCGCCGGGTTGCCCAGGCTGCCCAGCACCTGCACCACCTGCATCCCCGCCGGCTTGCCCAGCGAATTCATGGCGTCCACCATCGCCATCAGGGTTTTACTCCAGGATGACAGCCCGATCACCTCGTTGGGCATGAGGGTCTGCTCCAGGTAGTAAGCCATGGCTGCCCCGATATCCCGCAGGATCTGCTCATCACTATCGACGCTGTCGACGACAACAGCTTCTTTCAGGTGGTAGGCCTGCTCCAGCGCTGTCTCGATTTCCGAAAAAGTGCCGGTGGGCGGGCTGATATGGATGCGGACGATTTGCTCGCCCTGGGCGCGCTTGAGCAGCCGGGAAACGGAGGCCTGCGAGATATCCAGCTGGTCGGCAATCTGCGTCTGGCGAAGATTCATCGAATAGTATAATCGCGCCACTTTGGACATCAAACGCAGTTCGTCGCTTCGGGACATGCTGTTTATCCAAATTTCAAAAAAAGAGGCTGTCCAAACCTTCTTCCTGGACAGCCTCTGGTGAATGGAACTAGAGCGTCCTTTCAGACATCGCCCCAATCGGGGCATTCCAATCGATATCGTCGGTCCACTTCTTGCTCAGGCTGGGGATGGAGCTTAACAGCAGGCGGGTGTACTCGTGCTGCGGGTTTTGAAGCACCTGCTTGCCCTCGCCAAACTCGACCAGCCTGCCCTTGTTCATGACCGCGATGTAGTCGCTGATGTAGTAGGCCGTGGCCAGGTCGTGCGTAATGTACAGGAAGCTGGTTTTGTACTCCTGCTTGAGCGCCAGGAACAGGTTGATGATGATCATGCGCCGCGAAGCGTCGATCATGCTGACCGGCTCGTCGGCGATAATCAGCGAAGGATGCGGGATCAAAGCCCGGGCCACCGAGGCGCGCTGCAGTTCCCCGCCCGAGAACTGGTTCGGGTATTTGCCGCGCACGTCTTTATATTCGAGCCCCACGGCCGTCAGCGCCTCTTCGATTGCATTGACCGCCTCGGCCCGGCTCAGCTGCAGCACGCGCGTGGCGGTTTCGAACAGGTACATGTCGATGGTGCGGTAGCGGTTAAAGGCCGAAAAGGGGTTTTGAAAGATCGGCTGCACGGTGCGCAAGAATTCCGTTTTGTCGGGCTTTGCCCCTTTGCCGGCCACCTGCTGGTTTGCCACAATCACCTTTCCAGAGGTGGGCTGCAGCAGGCGCAAGATCACCTTGGCCAGGGTGGTCTTGCCGCTGCCCGATTCGCCCACCACGCTGACGATGGCCGGTTCCTGGCTGGCAATCGAAATGTTGATGTCGTTTAATGCCTGGATTTTTATGCTGCGAGGGAAGCCGCCCAGGACAAATTCTTTATTCAGGCCTTGAGTTTGAAGGATCGTATCCATTAGTCAATCTCCTCCGCCGCGGCGGCGCCCTCGGTTTCATCAGCCCGCAGCGCGCTTTCAACCTGCGCGATCAGCTTCTCGCGGTCTTTGGCGAACTCGCTCAATTTGGGGCCCTGCCACATCTTTGCCGCCAGCGCCGGAACGGCGTCTACGCGGTGGCAGGCCGTAAAATGCCCGGGCTGGTGTTCCAGCAGCTGCGGCTCCACCTGATGGCAGTGGGCCATCGCCAGCGGGCAGCGCATCGCAAAACGGCAGCCCTCCGGCGGGTTCCACAGGCTGGGCGGGCGGCCCGGCAGCCCTGACCGCGCCCGTTCGTCGCCGATGGTCGGCAGCGAGCTGGTCAGCATCAGGGTGTACGGGTGCAGCGGGTTTTTGAAGATGTCGTTGGTGTCGGCGTATTCCACCGTCTTGGCCGCGTACATAATCATCATCTTGTGCGTAATCTGGAAATGCACGCCCATGTCGTGCGAGACAAAGATGATGGCGTTCTGCATCATGCGCTGCAGGCGCATCAACAGGATCAGGATATCTTTCTGAACAACCACATCCAGGGCCGTGGTAGGCTCGTCCGCCAGGATGATGCGCGGCTGGAAGAAGGTCGCCAGGGCCACCATAATGCGCTGCTGCATCCCGCCCGAGAGCTGGTGCGGATAAGAATCGATCGATTCGGGCGGCAGCCCCAGTTTCTGCACGTACTCGCGCACGCTTTCCAGCACCTGCCGTTTCTTTCCGTAGGTGGCCGGGAAGTCGGTAAATTGCTCGCGGATGCGCACGACCGGGTTCAAGGAGCTCATCGAGCTTTGCGGAACATAAGAAATGTTCCGGAACCATTCCCTTTGAATGTTCTGGCTGGTGACCGGCTGGCCACGGTCATTTTCAAAGCCATAATCGACCTGCCCTTTGGAAAGGCTGAGCGGAAAGCCCGTGTCGCCGTAGATCACCTTCATCAGGGTGCTTTTCCCACAGCCTGATTCGCCGGCAATCCCCAGGATGATGCTGTCGGGAATGGCCAGGCTGACGCCCTCCACCGCCTTCACCTTTCCGCGCACGGTCGTGTAGGTTGCCTCAATATCTTCAAGCTTAATCATGCCACACCCCGCCTCTCAGCAAACAATTCATTGTAACCGGTGGATGTCAGGAACAACCCCAGGAACAGCAGCACCGTTGCCACGATGGGCGCGACGATCCAGGCGGTCTGGCCAATCATCAGGGCGTTGTAGTTCAAGGCCCAGAAGATGATCGAGCCCATCGTCGGCACCTGGATCTTGGAGAGGCCGATGACCGCCAGAGCTGCTTCCGTATAGATCGGAAGAGCACACGTCTGAACTCCAGTCACGAGA
>CAZBDC010000208.1:3467-9183 GCA_964490575.1 uncultured Anaerolineaceae bacterium
GATCGCAAACAGGATGGTGTTGATGAAACCCACCACCATGTAGGCATACACATGGGGAAAGATCTCTTTAAAGATGATGTCGAATGTGCCGGCGCCCGAGAAACGCGCCATGTTGATGAACTCGCGCTCGCGCAGCGAGAGCACCATCGAGCGGATCGTGCGGGCATTCCAGGCCCAACCGAAGACGATCAGGATCACCGCCACGATAGCAAACGAGGTGTTGCCGCGCACCAGCGCGCCCAGCACGATCAGGATCGGCAGGACCGGGATGGTGATGAAGGTGTCGATGAACAGCACCACAATCCGCTCGTACCAGCCCCCGATAAAGCCCGCGCTCATCCCCAAAAAGGTGGAGATGACGGTGATGCCACTGCTGGCGGCCAGACCGATCAGCAGGGAATTGCGGATGGAAAAAACCAGGAACCAGAAGATATCCTGCCCGAGCGCGTTGGTGCCCAGCGGATGCGCGGCCGACAGGGGCATGTTCTTCATGTAGGTGCCCTGGGCAGCCGGGTCGATTTTGGTGAAGAACGGCAGGATGAAGCTTCCCAGGATAAACACAGAGATGATCGACAGGCCAATATACAGGCGCGCATTCAGCTTGAGCGGGTGGCGCCCCTTTTGACTGCTTTTGGTAGAAACAACCATTTCCGCCATTGGATTACCTCCCCAACCGGATGCGCGGGTCGAACAGCGGGTAAATGAGATCGAGGACAAACGCCGCGGTGGCCACCGCGATGATGGAGAGGGTGATCGAGCCGTATAGCAGGTTGTAATCGCCCGCCCCGGCCGCGGTGCGCATGATCATCCCCACGCCCGGGTAGGAAAAGATCATTTCCGTCAGCAGCGCGCCGTTGAAGATAGTGCCCAGCGACAGGACCAGGGCGGTCACCTGCGGCAGGAGCGCATTGCGGAACACATACCCCGTCATCCGGTTCCAGTTGGGTACGCCCTTCAAGCGGGCGAACTGCACGTACGCCTCTTCTTTGGTGGAAACCGCCAGCGATTTCATGCTGAGGATATTCCACCCAAAACCCGCCAGGATCAGGGTCAGGGCCGGCAGAAAAGAGTTGTACAGGATCAGCTTGAACTGAGCCCAGTTCATCTCGCCGGGCAGGAAAGTCGGCGACAATGGGAAGATGGGGAACCAAAAGGCCAGCACGATCAGGGCCGAGATTGCCAGGATGTAGTAGGGGATCGGGTAGAGCAAAATCCCAAACATCTCGAGGAGCGTGGCCCCGGCCCGTTTATTGAAATAACCCGCCACCAGGCCAATCAAATTGCCAAGTACCCAGGAAATGGCTGTGGTGGTCAGCAGGAGCCCGGCTGTATAGGGGAGCGCGCTAAAAAGGATCGATGAAACCGGAGTCGGGTAGTTTGTGAAGGAAGGCCCAAAATCAAAGTGCAGGATTACCCTGTTCAGAAAGCCAATATACTGGTCGAAAAGGTTGCCTTTCAAACCATACAGTTCGGCCAGCGAATCGCGGATCTGCTGCACTGCCTCTGGCGAGAGGGTCTGCCCGGCCCGCGACTGGATCTGGGAAATATAGTTATTGATCGGGTCGCCCGGCATGAACCTGGGCAGGAAAAACGTGATCGTCAGCCCGATGAACAGCACCGCCAGGTAAGTCGTAAATCGCTGCAGGACGTATTGGAACAATTTCATGATGCACCTCTTCCTTACACCTACGATATAGGGGGGGAGCCAAGGGCATCCCCCCCTAACGTCGAACGAAATGCGATTATTTACCCGTAGGTTTGATCGTCACCAGGATCTTCTTGAAGGAGCTCCACCAGGTGTACGGAACCGCGTAGGCATTTTCGGCCTTCGGGAAGTTCGTCCAGTAGGTGTCGTTGGTCGGGATGGTCGTCGGGATGTTCATCATGTCGATGTAGACCATCTGCGTGAGCATTTCCTTGACGATCTCCTGGCCGGCCTGCAGGAATTCGGGCGAGGACATGTTCATAGCGGCAGCGTCGGCGATCAGCTTGTGGATCTTCTCGTCGGTGATGCGCATGTTGTTGCCCGAAATCTCCTCGTTGGAATCGACCGGTTTCAGGTTTTCCGCCGAGAAGGAGCGCCAGTTCTGAATGTAGTTGGTATTGAAGACGCAGGAGCTCGACCAGTTGACCATGGTGGTCAGCAGGGAGTTGGTGTTCTGGACTTTGCCGAACTCGCCATTATCCACCTGGCGGGCGTTGACTTTAAAACCGGCCTTGGTCCAGGAGTCGGCGATCGAGAAGCCGACCCGCTGCATGACCTTGTTCCAGTCGCTGGGGATGACCAGCTCGACTTCCCAGGTCTTGCCATCCGGCCCGGCGAAGAAACCATCCGCGCCCTTGGTGTAACCGGCCGTAGCCATCAGCTTTTCTACTTCAGCCGGGTCGTACTTCCAGTACCCCATGCCATAGCTGGCCTTCGCATTTTCTTCGGTCGGCAGGATCGAAGGATCGGCGCCGGAATCTTTCATCTTCTGGACCATTTCGGCGGCGAAATTTTCGTTCCAGGGCTTGTAGCCGTCGGGGAGGGTGAACTCCTTCAGCCAGGGCTCCAGCGGGGCAAAGTAGGCCGGGTTGGTGATCTGGGTTTCGGGCATAGGCAGCGCCGACACGCGGAATTCACCGTTCATGGCGTTGAAGCCGATGTTCTGCATATCGGTCGACAGCGCCAGGGCCCAGCGCACATTGGGATTGTCCAGCGGGGCTTTCTGGTTGTTCAACATGATGCCGTACGAGCAGGCGTCGCCCATGTCGTGGTAGGGCATGGTCGCGGCGAACGTCTTGACGTTCGGGTTCTGCTTCTTGGCGGCGGCAATGCCATCCGGGCTCATGAAGGTGTCGACATCGTACTGGTTCTTGATGAAGGCCAGGGTGCGGGTCTGTTCGTCGCCGAAGTTCTTGTAGAAGACGTACTTCGGGCCAGGCTCGCCCATCCAGCCGGTAGAGGAACGCTGCCAGTCTTCGCGGCGCTCCCACAGGTGCCACTGTCCGTTGGGGTCAAAGGACTTGAGCGTGTAAGCGCCCAGGGAAATCGGGTTAGGGTTGGTGAAGTTGGCCAGGTCCTCGACCTTCTCATAGACGTGCTTGGGGACAATATTGAAATTCGAGCCCCAGGTGTACACGCCGATCATGGTGGCGAAATCGTAAGCCGGGTGAGTGGTTTCAATTTGCAGGGTGTAATTGTCGATCTTCTTGTAGGACTTGACATAGCCGGTGATCGCCGGGATGCCCCAGTAGGTCAGCCCCTTGTCACTGCCCGTAAAATAGGTGTCCAGGGTGTAGATCACATCATCGGCGGTGAATTCAACCCCGTCGCTCCAGTAGATACCCTGCTTGAGGGAAATCTCGAACTGGGTGTATTGATCATCCAGAACCTTGGGCATATCGGCTGCCAGCTCGGGATACGACTGGCCTGTGGCGGTGTCCATTTCCCACAGGTAGCCCCAGGCCAGCTCGCGGAAGCCGCGCCAGAGCACGTAGCCTCTCGTCAGCGGGTTGAAATTATCCGGGACGTCCACCTTGCCATCGAAGGTCTGGACAATCAGGGTTTCGCTGCGCGGGGTGCCAACCTCGGTCATTTCAACCGAGCCGCTGGCCTCAGCCGGGGCGCCTTCAGCGCCAGCTTCGGGAGCGGTGGTCGGCGCCGCGGGGGTGCAGGCCGAAAGAACAATACTCAGGACCATCACCAGGGCAATCAGCCTGGAAAGCAAACGAAATTTTTGGTTCACTTCTTTATCTCCTCAGATTCAGAAAATCAAATGAAAAGGGTCACTCACAGTCATAACGCAGGGCACGTTTTTCGAAACTCCACCTCCTGTTCTAATTCTCAGCCGTCGTGGCCGGTCAGTTCTTCTGGATGCGAACCGCCATATACTTGCGGGCCGGCATGGGGACCGTGATGGCGCCCGTGGCAGCCTCGGCGAAGCAGTCGATCGTCATGTTCCAGGTATCGATCACGTCCACCCGGAAAGTGCTCCCGGCTGGCAGGCTGAAATTGCGGAACCCGGGCTGGTGGTTGCCAAAGTAGAAGATGAAGTAGTCATCCTCGTGATACCCGCCCGCCGTGCAGTTCCAGGCGCCTTCTGAGATGATGGTGTCGATGGTTCGCGTGCCCCGCATAAACGATCCCAGGCCGCCGTTTTCCACCAGGTTCATAAATTCGCCGTCCATTTTCTCCACCGGAGAAATATCAGGCGCTGCTTCAAAGATCTCGCGCAAGAAAGCGATGCGGGCCGGGCTTTGGCCGACCAGCTCGCCGCCCTTTGACCACCATAATTCCTCGCGCTCGTTGACATAGGTCTCGCCGTGGCCCACGTACCCGCCCTGCACAAAGCCGGTCCAGAAGCGGTGCATCATCTTCTCGGGCGAAAGATCCCCCCACAGCATATTGATATCGCCTTCATACCCGCACTCGTCGATCACCACCGGCTTCCCGTACATCTTGCGCCAGACCTGCACCCGGTACATATTCCAGTTCTGGATGCTGCAGTGCGTCACCCACGGCCTGGTGTGGTCATAGAAGGCCATGCAGTTGTGGATCGAGCGCAGGTGGTCGTAGGGGTCAATCTGCTGGACAAGCTGCATATAATGGTCCCAATCCGCCATCGTCTTGCCGATGAAGAGGTCATATTCGTTGGCGAAAGACCACCAGATATTGCGGAAAGCGCCCAGGCGGGCCACCAGGTAGCGCAGGTAGCGCTCGTTGACCTCTTCCGGCATCCGGTCAAAGCCCCAGGCGCCGTAATCGTAGGGGTGGAAGATAATCAGGTCCGCTTCAATGCCGCGCGCGCGCAGGTCGAGGATGCGCTGTTCCAGGTGCCGGAAATATTCCGGGTTGAAGCGCTCGAAGTTCCAATAGTCGGGCGGGTCCTGGGTGAAATACGTCCGGACCATTTCTGGGCCCCAGGTGGACTGCAGCTCGCCGCTGAATTTGGCCTCGAACGGGTAAGCCGGCGGCTCGTTGGAATTGAACGTGTAACGCTTGGGGAACACGCACATGCGCATCTTGTTGAAAGGCGCGCCGTCCAGGGTGCGGAGCGTTTTTTCTTCCAGCGCGTCGCCCTGCAGGTTCCAGACATAACAGGTGGTGCCCACCGGGACATAGGCGCTGCCATCGGCGTAGGCGAAGTGGAACTGGTTGGCCACGCGCACCGGGCCATGGTTGCCGGCTTTCGCCGGGGTGCACAGCAGCGAACCGCGCACGCCGTCCAGCTCGGGCAAATTGCTGCTCGTCACATACGTCCATTCGCCTTCCAGCGCGGGCATAAAGCGCAGCTTATAGACCCCCCCGCCGTCATAAAACCCGCCAACATGGACCTTCCGGTCGCCCTGGCTGAAGTCCGCCTCCAGCGTAACATCCAAAAAGGGATTTTCAGTTTCCTGGCCCCGCAATGCCAGCTCGAAGACATCCCATTTCTCAATCTGCACAGTCATTCCGGTATCTCCTGGAAAAAGGTAGGTTAAGAGCGTCGTCAGCCAGGCGGCGCGACTGCTCGTAGCCAACATTCAGTTGCGAAATTTTCTAAGAATAAAATAAGGCTTCTGATTGGAATATTCCGGCGATCACATCTGAATATTTATTCACCTTTATTAGAATATTCCAAATATAGTTTAGCATAATAAATATATTACGTCAAGTACCATGGCGCTTTTCTTGCATATAAAATATTATTAGAATAATTATTCTCCCCCACACAACGCCCGATCCGCCAGCCTC
>CAZBDC010000209.1:0-9168 GCA_964490575.1 uncultured Anaerolineaceae bacterium
CGCTACAAGGCCCAATCACCAAAGGGCTGGAACTGGCCAGCGCTCTGTTATGGCTCTGGTGGGTGCGTGGACTTTATTACCAAGGGACAGCATGGTTAGAGCGCCTGCTCGCCGCGCAAAAGCACCGCCAGGGCAGCCGCGAGCTCGACCTGCCCGAAAAGGTCGTTCGCGGCCGGGCGTTGAACCGGTTAGCCAGGCTGGTTCAACTTGGCAATATCCGCAAGGAGGCCACAGGAGCGGAACTGCCGACTGCGGTTTTGATCCAGGAAAGCCAATCCATCTTTTCCGCGCTGGGCGAATCCTACCTTCTGGAATATGCCCTGGCCCGCTTTAACCAGGCAGTAGACCAGAGCAATCCAGAGATATTCCGGGAGTGCCGCGAGCTGTTCATCCGCCTGAACGATCTCTTCTGGCAGGCAGAGTGTGATGTATACCTTTTCAATTTTTGTCTGCCAGGGGAAGAAAATGGCGCCTTCTATGCCGAAGAAAACCTGGCCCTCCGCGAGAATATGGGCGATGTCGACGGCGAGGGATGGGCGAAATACCAATTGGGCGCCGTTGCGTTTTCCCATGGCCATTTTGAGCGCGCCGCCGCGCTCTTTCGCGAAGCACAGGCCTGCATGCACAAAGTCGGGAACAACGACCAGGTCGAAGCGACCCGGGAATTCCTCATGATCGTTGCCTCGGTCCGCGGTGATTACCAGGAGGTCATCCGGCAGGTTCACCTGCTGCGAAGCGCGGTCAGTGAGACATACAACCCTTATCTTTTCATGATTTCGTTGTACTACATGGCATTCGTGGCCTGGGCTACGCGGGATTACAATCTGGCAGTGCGCCGCTGCGAAGAAGCGCTGGCCTGCATCCATGACCAGTCTGAAACGTTCAAGGCGTCCTTTACCTATCTTCTCGCCCGGGTAGCTTTATCCCAGGACGATATTCCACGCGCGTTGGGTTTCCTGAAGCGCTGCCTGAACCCGGAGATGTTCAGACTATTTCCATCGTGGAATAGGAGGGTCGGGCGCCTGGCGATCCAGACCCTGGGGATTATCGCCGCCCGGCAAGGACAGATGCGGCGGGCCGGGATATTGTTCGGCGCGCAGGATCCTCGGAAAAGGTGGAGTGACTATCACCTATCCCCGCCCGAGCGTGAGGAGTACGAACAGGCGCTGGCTGCCGCGCGCGCGGCGTTGGGCGAAGAGGCCTTCACCGCCGCCTGGGACGCTGGCCGGGTGATGACCGTTGAGGAACTGATCTCGTTCGCCCGCGAAGGCCTGGAGGACTGCGCGGGCGGGTCGCTTTGACAGCCAACGCACTCGACCGCCCTGCCCTGCTCGCCGCCCGCTCCGCGCGCATCCTGAGTCTTGATGCCCTTATAGCCTGCATTGCCTTGCCCTGCCGGCCACCGCCCAGGCGCATCGGCGCCGGCACGGCCATCGAGCTCAGCCCGACGGTTTTCAGCCTGCAGAAATCCAATGCGGCCAATTATTCCATCTATGGCGCTGCCAACGAAGCCGCCCACGCCCAGGTGGTCATCGGCCACGAGATCGGTCACCTGCTGGTCTGGGCCGCTGAAAAAGAGACCGGGGTGAACTGGTCGAGCGTCTACGCCCAGCAGGTCCGGCGCAATTGGGCGAAGCTCGACCCCACCGCGCCGATGGAAGAAGCCGTGACCAACCTGAAAGTCTCCGGGATGGGCTATTTCTTCTCGCTCAACCAGGACAAACCCGAAACCGATCCGCAGACCCGGGCCGAGATCGACGCCTGGACGGCGAATTTCCTGGCTGCCCTGCGGCGGATGAAGTGATCCCGCCGGCAGCTACACGATCCCTATTCCCTTCAGCCAATCGGCAAAGCGCTCGATCCAGGTGTCACAGGGCTGGCCCAGCTTGCGCATGCCGAAACCGTGGCCGCCGCTGGCGTAGATGTGCATCTCCACCGGGCGTTTGGCGGTCTTCCAGGCCGCATACATGAGCAGGTTGGCGCGCGAGGCCATTTCATCGTCCTGGGCGCACAGCAGGAAGAGCGGCGGCGCGTCCGGTGGGGCGACAACTTCTTCAAAGATCGCGCCGTAGATCGGCGCCGCGAAATCAGGCCGGGTGTCGGAAGTGTAGCCCAGCGCGATCTGCGCGGTGACCATCCCGCCCGCTGAAAAGCCCATAAAACCGATTTTGTTGGGGTCGATGCCCCATTCAGCCGCACGCTCGCGCACGATGCGCATGGCCTGCGCGGCATCCGCCTGGGTCATTTCCAGCAGCGCCCGCATTTCGGCTTCGCGCGAAACCCGGTTGGCCATGAATTCGTTGGCGTCCTTCCACGGCTCTGCGCTGGTCCGCAGCACGCGGTACCTGAGGATAAAGGCGGTGATGCCGCGCGCACTGAGCCATTCGGCCACCTGGCGGCCTTCGTGCTCGATTGCCAGGAAGTGAAAGGCCCCGCCGGGCGCAATGATGACCGCCGCGCCATTCGGTTCTTCCGCCGGGTAGACCGTCAGGCTGGGCTGGGTGACGTTATGGACGAGCGGCATGTTCCAATCCGGGACGACGGTTTCCGCTTCCACCTGGTCCCAGGTTTCGGAACCGGGCGCGCCTTCCGGCCAGAGTGGGATCACGAGATGTTGGGTAGTTTTCATAGAGGGTCTCCTGTGTATGAAATGCATTTAATAAATCCAGGGCTGCTTTGCCCGCCTCCACACGCAGCCGGATCAACCCGGGCGGAGCGAGAAATCCATCACAAACTGCTCATCCTCACAGCCCACCGTGTAGCGCTGCTCGCCCATCGCGGCCTGGCAGTAAGGGGTATCAAAGCGCGGGTAGCCGTGCAGCCCGATCTCCTCCCCAGCCACGGTCAGCGGGCCGGTCCAGCCAAAGCGCATCTCCCCCACCGAGGGGGATTGGTAGACCATGCCGAGGAAATCGCCCGTCACCGGTGCAGCCAGAATGGCCTCGATAAAGCTCTCAAACGACCCGGCTGTTTCTTCCCGGCCCAACTCGCAGATCCACACGTTATCCGGCGCATTGGCGCGCAGCTCCACGCCCGCATAAGGACCCTGTTCGGCCCAGGCAGCCGGGTGCTGCGAATACAGCGCGACATAGCCTGGGCCCCTGGCCGCAAACGTCCAGTTGCAATGCTGGGCCACCCGGTCGAAATGGGAACGAGGGAAATAGGCGTGCGAATAGGGCCGCGGATCGTCTCGCGGGACGTGATGGATACAGACCAACACGTTGCGGTGTTGCGCCGCGCGGGGCAGCCAGCGGTTGCCCGCCCAAAAGTTCGGCCGCGAGAGGTGCGCACCGTCTTCGTCATCCGTGCCAGGGTGCGTGGTGAACACCACCGCTTCCGGGCCAAGCGCTGCCTGCCAGATATGCTGCTGGTAGCCGGGCTTCCCAGGGCGAAAATCCTGCGCGCAGCTCAGCTGGTAATCCGGGGTGCGGAAGGTGATCAGGTTGGCTTCGCTCAGCGCCGTATTGACCGCCTCGCCGTCGAAGACGCCCCCGCCGGCTTCGATCAGCCCGCGGCAGGCCTCCAGGGGTTGGTCGACCCCGTTGACAAAGTCTACCAGCCAGGGGTCATCGGCGATTTCCGCCACCCGCAGCGCAGTCGGGCGGACGTCCGGGTGGCGCGCCGTCTGGCAGGCCCAGAAGAACATGTTGTCAGAGAGCCGATCGGGCTGCAGGCCGTAGCCAGGTGCATCGGCCACGTTCAGACCATGCCGCTCCCGCAGCATGACCTCAGGCAGGCGCTGGCGGGCGATAGCCTGGATCACCGGCGGGCAGCGATATGGGCTCGTGCACAGCGCCGCCAGGGCATAATTGGTGCGCGGATTCAGCTCGCCCAGGCCAAATACCAGCCAGGCGATTGAGGTCGTGGACGCCCGGCGGCCGCCCAGGATGAAGGGCGCGTAAGTCCGGCCGTGCGTGGTGGCCAGCACGCCCTGGTACTGGTGCAGCGCAATTTCCAACAGGAGCATATCCACCAGCAGCCCGGCCTGGCGGCGGATTTCCGCCTCAGCAGCAAAATCAGCCAGGTTGAGCAGCGCCAGTAGATCTTCCTCGAAATAGCAGTTCGACAGCCACTCCACGAACCCAAAACGGGCGCGCTGATCGATCCACTGCATGGCCAGGCCGGCGCCGTGCGCCTGGTGCCAGGCGCCGGTTTGCCCCGTGTTGTTGAACATTCGCCCGGCAAAAAGCTGCCCGGCCAACAACTCGTCACTGTGAAAAAGGATCTGGTGGTTCTCAGTATGGAAGCACATTCCCCGCACGCCCGGCTGGTCGTACCAGTAGCAGAAGTTCAGCAGGGTGTCCTCGATCTCTGAGCGAAGGTACGGCGAAAGCAGCGGGCTGTCGGCGTACAGGTACAGGATACGCAGCAGCCCGGCCACTGCGAAGTCAGCGCAGTCACGGCGGGCGCGGATGAAGTCAAAGGCTGCCTGGAAAGCCGCTTCATTGAGCGGGCCGCGGCTCAACGCCAGCCGGGAAATCTGGCTGAACACGCCGGTGATCCCGCCAAAGACCGGTGCGCTGCCAGGGCGGGCAGCAAGGTCGATCTCGGTCTCAAAATAAGTCTTTTCGCGCCCCTGGTAAGGGGCGTTACCGCGATCTTCTTCAATGGATGGGTTCATATTCGGTTCCTTCTACGCAATCATCCTGAGCATGGATCGATTATAGCCGAGATGGAGACTTCGACCGCCGCCTGAAAGCCAGGTTGGTGATTTCGCGCGCCCGGTAGCGCGCCCGGGTGGTTTTTGGTATAACTGAGTCCAGATGAACGCATTAAGATTTGTGTCATTCCTGGTAGCGGGCTTCCTGGCGGCAGCCGGCGCGGCTGCCTGCCAGCCCATAGCCACGCAAACGGCCCAGCCCCCGCTCACCGCAACCCCCACAGCCAGCCTTACCGCCACGCCGACCAGCACGGCTCCCCCCACCGCATCCCCGAGCCCAACCGCACCCCCGACCAGCTCGCCGACGGCCACATCGACAGCCACTGCAACCATCACCCCTAGCGCCACACCGACCGCCAGCCCGGTCCCAACCTACGTCAAACTGCGCGGGAAAGTCATCATCGAACAGGCGGTTTGCCATTACGGTCCCGGCGCACCATATCTTTACAAGTACGGGGTGTATAAAGACAGCAACCTCGAGATTCTCCGCCGGGTCGAATACGGCAATTACATCGAGATCCAGGCGATCGGCGGCAATAACCCCTGCTGGGTCCGGGAAGATTACCTGGAAATCAAGGGCAGCCTGCAAGACCTGGAGCCGGTCAGCGCCGCGGATGTGCGCCTGCCCATTTCTCCTTACTACACGCCGCCCACCGGCGTCTCCGCGCGGCGCGATGGCGATATGGTCACCGTCTTCTGGAACCCCCTGGCGCTGCGCCCCGGCGATGATTCCGAACAGGTTCCCTATATCGTCGAAGCCTGGGTCTGCCAGGATGGGCAGTACGTTTTTCTCCCGCTCGGCTCTTACCAGGCAGCCGCGCAAGTGCGCGACGAAGCCGGCTGCGCGTTCCCCTCGCATGGCTTCCTGATCGCCGCTGAAAAGCATGGCTACACCTGGCGAGTTGAGATCCCCTGGCCGCCATCAGGAAATTAACCAAAATGAAGGAAAACTGATGTGTAAATATGGTGGTCCCGTCTGCAAACGAAAGGGTATTTTCGGGACTTTTGCCCTGATCGTTCTCCTGGCTGCCCTGGGCTGCATCACCTTCGCCAACCGGCTGCAAGCGAAATCCGACCTGGGACCTGCCGATCCTGGACCATACAAGGCCGGGTGGACCGAAGTGACCGTCACCCGCCCCGGCACGCCTGCCACAACCTTTCCGGCCAGGCTCGTCTATCCAGCCACCACCACAGGAGAGAACCAACCCTTTGATGGCAGTGGGGGGCCTTACCCGGCCCTTTCATTTGGCCATGCTTTTCTTTCAGACCCAGATAACAACCTGCAAACGCTCCAGCACCTGGCCACCCATGGTTATATCGTAATTGCTGCCCGGTCCTACACCAGTTTTTCGATCGACCACGCCGCTTTTGCCGCCGATCTCCGCCATAGCCTGACTTATCTCGAGCAGAAAAACCAGGACAGCAGCTCGCCCTATTACCACCGTATCAACACCAATGCATTTGGCATATTTGGCTACTCGATCGGCGGAGGAGCCAGCATCCTGGCTGCCGCCGACGATGCGCGGATAAAAGTTGTGGCCAATATGGCCGCCGCCGAGACGACCCCCTCCGCTGCCGAAGCAGCCGCACGCCTGTTCGTACCAATGCGAATGCTGGCCGGCTCACAAGACCAGATTGCCCCTGTCGCCGACCACCAACAGCCGATCTATAACCAGGCCAGGCCGCCCAAGCAATTGGCTGTGCTGCAGGGCGGTTCTCACTGCGGGTTCTCCGATCCGGGCTTATTCTGTTTCGATCAGGGCTCAATGAGCCAGGATACCCAGTTATTCCTGACCCGCTACTGGCTGACAGTCTGGTTCGACTATTACCTGAAAGGGGATAGCTCATTGGAATCAGTCGTGTGGGGGAGCGGGCTGCATGCTGATCCGCTGGTGGTTGTGCAGGCCGAACGTTATATTGAAGGGCTGGATGAGAAACAATTTCTACCGCTGGTAAGCCGCCCCTGATCGTAATTCCATCTCATTGGTTTACAGGTTGGGTCCCCCGTAACATCTAGCCCACCCGCCTGGACAGACTCAAGTATCCGAGTCGCTTAAGATCGCCTGCACGCGGCCAACCAGCCCGTCGACCAGCATTACTTTGATCCCGTGTGGGTGAGCCGGGCTCTTGGTCAGGATCCGCGCCACCATTCCTTCGGTCAACAGGCCGCTGCGCTGGTTTTGCTTTTCGACCACCTGCACGCGCATTCCGGGGTGGAGCTGGTTTCTCGTTGGCAGGTTCATCAGGTCGAGTATAACCGGTTTCTGCGGATGCGTGCGCCGCGACCTGCCGGTGAAGTTATAATATAAACCGATCCATTAAAATGCAAGGTGAGCGGCCCAGTTTTCCACCCTTTACCGGCAGCCTGAGGAAACAATGCGGAAAAACAAAAATACACCTGTAATTGCGCTGTTTATCGTTATCTATGCCACAATGTTGCTGTTTGGCCTGGTCGAAAATATAAAGGGGGTCGCTTATCCACTGATCAAAGCCGAGTTCGGCGTTAATTACGACAGCCAGGGCGGCCTGGTCTCGATGACCTGGTTTGGGTACGTGCTGTTTTGCCTGGCCGCCAGCCTGTTCCTTGAGCGGTACGGGATCAAGAAATCGATCCTGGCCGGCTACCTGCTGGTCTGCGTGGGTGCAGTGGCGACCCTGGCGGCGCCTTCGTTTTGGGCCGCCGGACTGACTCTGCTGATTGTCAATGCCGGGTTTGGGTTTTATGAGGTTGGAGCAAACGCGCTGGCCTCGGTTGTCTTCACCAGCCGGGCCGCGCTGATGATGAACCTCATGCACTTCTTCTACGGCTTTGGCGCAATCGCCGGCCCCGAAACGGCCGGGCTGCTCACCAGCAACTTGCAATTCTCCTGGCGCCAGGTATACCTGGCCATCATCATCCCCACCGCGCTGGTCTTCCTCTTTATCCTCTTCACCCGCTTCAGGCTCCAATTGGATTCCAGCGCCCCGCACAATCCTTCCAGCGAACAGCAGTCCGCCGAACAGGCCAGGCCGCGCATCACTTTTTTCGGAGCCCTGCGCAGCCCGCTGGTATGGCTGTTCTGCCTGACACTGGGGTTCATGGAAGTGATCGAGTTTGGCGCGGCCAACTGGGGCGGGCTTTATCTCCAGGATGTCTACGGGCTCGACCCGCGCGTGATCGGCGCCAGTTTTGTCTCCCTCTTTTACATCCAGTTCACCCTGGCACGCCTGTTTGGCGGGCTGGTGATCGAAAAAGTCGGGTACCTGCGCAGCCTGATGCTGTCCGTCCTGGGGACAATCCTGGTCTTCCTGGGCGGGTTTGCCCTGGGCATCAACGGCATCTGGATTCTGCCGACCACCGGCCTGTTCATCGGCATCATGTGGCCGACGCTGATGGCAGTGGCCATGCGGCATTTCGGCCCCGACGCCCCGATCATTACCAGCGTCATCATTACCGTCTCCGGGGCAGTCAACGGCGTGTTCCAATTTGTCATCGGGCTGACCAATTACTATGCCGGTGAGGCCTGGGGCTACCGGAGCTGCCTGGTCTACGCCGTGATCGCCCTGTTGCTGCTCTACGGCCTCTCCATCAGGCTAAGCCAGGCCAGCGAGCATGGGGCAGTAGCTGGATCTGCTACAGCGGGTTAACCATCCTCTGCTCCAACGCGATCCCAATCAGCCGGGACCCATCGAATTTGAAACTTTTCGCCAGTGGCTGCGTATAAATTGTTAAGAAAAACCGCCGGTTTGACGGGCGGAAAAGCGTGTAAAGGTGAAAGGTGTATACCATGGGATCGGTAACAAACGCTCTCAAAAAATTCTTCGGTGTGGTCGTACAGGGTCAGACCTACTTGAATGCCCTGTACCTGTTCCTGGCCTTCCCGCTGGGATTGTTCTACTTTATTTTTCTCGTCACCGGCCTGTCCATGGGGATAGGGCTGGTCATCGTCTGGGTCGGCCTGCTGATCCTGGCAGGGATGTTCGCTGCATGGTATGGGCTGATCGTCTTCGAGCGCCAGATGGCCATCTGGCTGCTGCACGAAGAGATCCCGCCCTTCACCCGCCAGGATATGCGCGGGCTGTCTCTGTGGGAGCAATTTAAAGCCGTCATTTCTAACCCGGTCACCTGGAAGGGCCTGGCCTATCTGCTGGCCAAGCTGCCGCTCGGTATCCTGTCCTTCACCCTGCTGGTCACATTTTTGGCGCTCTCCGTATCCATGCTGGCAGCCCCTGCTTATTACCAGTATTTCCCACCCGAATTTATCATCTGGTCCGTCGACACCCTGGGTGAAGCCCTGCTCTTAAGTCTGGTGGGGATCTTTGTTGCCCTCATCTCAATGCATATCCTGAACGGCCTGGCCTGGGTTTCAGGCAAGTTTGCCCGGGTGATGTTGGAAAGCTCCGCTGCATCCGCGCAGCCTATCTCGCCGGTCGAGCCGCCCGCTGCTGAAACGCCTGAGCCGACTGTCTAAATATCCCCCGCAAATCCTTCATTTACCGGCCAGAGGCTGTCCAAAGCGGAACTGCGA
>CAZBDC010000210.1:0-8998 GCA_964490575.1 uncultured Anaerolineaceae bacterium
CCCCCCAGCGCCTGGTTAGGCATTCTGACCGCTCTGGGCTATATTTTGCCATTCCTGATCCTCGGGGGTGTCTTTTTCTTCATCTTCCGCCAGGCACAGGGCAGTAACAATGCAGCCATGTCTTTCGGCAAGTCACGCGCCCGTATGTTTACCGGCGATCACCCGACTGTTTCGTTTGAGGATGTGGCGGGTGCAGATGAGGCAAAAGAAGAACTCAAGGAAGTTGTCGAATTTCTGCGCGAGCCCCAAAAGTTTATTCAGCTTGGCGCGCGGATTCCAAAGGGTGTGCTGCTGGTAGGCCCTCCCGGCACCGGTAAAACCTTGATCGCGAAAGCGGTCTCTGGTGAAGCTGGCGTACCCTTCTTCTCCATCTCGGGTTCCGAGTTCGTCGAAATGTTTGTTGGCGTAGGCGCGAGCCGCGTACGCGACCTGTTTGACCAGGCTAAACGGCACTCCCCCTGCATCGTCTTTGTGGATGAAATCGACGCAGTGGGCCGCCAGCGCGGCGCAGGCCTGGGTGGTAGTCATGATGAGCGCGAGCAAACTTTGAACCAGCTTTTGGTCGAGATGGACGGCTTTGACACTGACACGAATATCATCATTATGGCAGCCACCAACCGCCCGGATATTCTTGACCCCGCCCTGCTCCGCCCTGGCCGGTTTGACCGGCGGGTTGTCCTGGACCGTCCTGATATGCGCGGGCGTGAAGCGATCCTGAAAGTGCATGTCAAAGGCAAACCGCTAGGGAACGAGATCGACCTGGGCGTGCTTGCACGGGCTACGCCTGGATTTGTAGGCGCCGACCTGGAAAATCTGGTCAACGAGGCAGCCATTCTGGCTGCCCGCCGCAACAAGAAAGTGATCACCCAACCCGAATTTGAGGAAGCCATTGAGCGGGTTATTGCTGGTCCGGAGCGCAAGAGCCGCCTGATCAGTGAAGATGAGAAGCGGGTGGTAGCTTATCACGAAGCCGGACACGCGGTTGTGATGCACAGCCTGCCCGAGTCCGATCCGGTGCAGAAAGTATCGATTATTGCCCGCGGAATGGCCGGCGGCTATACCATGGCCCTGCCCGAAGAAGATCGGACGCTAATGCCGCGCAAGAAGCTGCTGGCGGACCTGGTAGGTTTATTGGGCGGGCGCGCCGCAGAAGAGATGGTCTTCGATGACATCACCTCCGGAGCCTCCAATGACATCGAGCGCGTGACCCAGCTGGCCCGCACCATGGTTACCCGCCTGGGGATGAGCGATCAGCTCGGCCCAATGGTCTATGGTCAGAAAGAGGAACTGATCTTCCTCGGCCGGGAAATCTCCGAACAACGGGATTACTCCGAAGCAGTAGCGGAGCAGATCGACCGTGAAGTGCGCAAGCTGGTCAACGAGGCTTATGAGCGAGCCCGCGCCATCCTGAGCGAGCATCGCGAAGCGCTCGATCGCGTTGCCCAGCGCCTGCTGGAAGTGGAAACCCTCTCGCGGGATGAGTTTGAAAAACTGTTCCCATCCCCGGTTGCCAAGCGCCGCAGCACGCCGATCCAGATTTCCAGCAACTGATCCTGGCTCATTCGCCGGAGGCTGTCCAAAAGTTCTTTTTTGGCCAGCCTCCGTTTTTTTCTACGTCTGCTGCTCCAGGTGCCGGCGAATGAGTTCTCGCCGCAGCACCTTCCCAACCAGGGTGCGCGGCAGTGCGTCCAGGAACTCAACCTGGGCAGGAACCTTGTAATACACCAGGGCCTGCCTGCACCAGTCGATGATCTCTTGCCGGTCCAGGTTCTCCCCAGGCCGCAAGACAATCCAGGCTTTTGGCACTTCTCCCCGGATAGGGTCAGGCACCCCGGCCACACTGACATCGAAAACTTTGGGATGGTCAGCAATAACCTGCTCAATCTCACGCGGCCAGACCGTGAACCCGCTCACCTTAAGCATATCCTTCTTGCGATCTACGAGATAAAAATAGCCATCTGCATCCATCCGGGCAATATCGCCGGTATGCAGCCAGCCTCCCCGCAGTGTATTTTCCGTTTCCCCCGGCTGGTTAAAATATCCCTGCATTACCTGCGGGCTGCGAATCAACAGTTCACCTGCTTCTCCGGTCGGCAGCGGCGTCTCGCCATCATCCAGGCTAACGATCTGGCAGTCTACGTCGGGCAACGGCAGGCCGATTGATCCGGTGCGCTTCTCACCAAACATTGGGTTGCAGTGCGTGGCAGTCGGCGCCTCAGAAAGCCCGTATCCTTCCATCAGTTGAGCGCCGGTCAGGCGCTCAAAGCGCTCCTTCACCTCTTTGAGCAGGGGCGCCGAACCGGAAATACAGGCGCGAACCGACCGCAGGTTATATTTGCCGGCCTGGACATCTGGAAACTGGTTAATCATCGCGTACATGGTTGGTACGCCAGGAAAGAAACTGGTCTGGTAAGTTTCGATATTTCGCAGCAGATTCTCAAGGTTGCGCGGATCAGAAATGAGCACCATTTTTGCCCCCAACAGGATGCTGACGCTCATGCCTACGACCATTCCATACACATGGTACATTGGGATCGCCATCAAGGTCGATTCGTTGCCATCCACAAGCCCGACTAACCAGTGGCGGAACATGAGTGAATTCGCCACCAGGTTGCGGTGCAACCCAATTGCGCCTTTCGGAGTGCCGGTAGTCCCGCCGCTGTACTGGAGGATCGCCAGGTCATCTGCGCTGACCTGGACCTGCGCCGAGGAGCCAGGTGGCTGGGCCAGAACCACGTCGCGCAGCCAGCGAATCCCGCTTCCCTGATCCGGCGGGGAACTGACCGCAGCTTCGCGGATCCAACCGGCCATTTCTAAAGCATCTTCCAGATGAGTCAGGATCACCTGGCGCAGCCCCAGCCTGTCGCGCACAGTTTGCAGCAATTCCGCAGCGCTGCTCAACCCAACCAGTACTTCGATCTCGGCATCGGCCGCCTGGAACTCCAACTCGCGCTGTTTATAAGAAGGATTCATCGCGACCACCACACCGCCGGCTTTAAGAATTGCGTAATAAGCCAGGATAAACTGTGGAATGTTCGGTAAAACAAGCCCAACCCGGCCGCCCTTCTTCAGGCCGGAGGCAGCCAGGCTGGCGGCTAACCGGTCAACCAGGCCATTCATTTCACCATACCGGATGACCTGGTCGCGGAATACGGTACAGGGATTTCCCGGGACCCGCCGAGCCACGTCTTCCAGAAAATAGAACAATGGAACGTCCGGATAATCGATTGTAGTGGGCACACCCGCATCGTAATGCCTATGCCAGGGACGCTCGTTCATTGCGCAACAACCTCCTCGCTGAATTCGGATTGAGATGCGCCGGGCAGGATCCAGGCAGACCGTGAGTGAATGAGCGCCTCGGCAGCATCGCTGCTGTGAGGCCCGGCCTCCAACCAATGGATTTGAGGATCTTTCAAACTGAACCAGCTTGACTGCTGGCGAACATAACGCCGGGTAAGCCGTTTCATCTGGTCAACGGCTTCCTGCAGGCCGCACCTTCCCTGTAAATAAGCCACAATCTCGCGGTAACCAATCGCCGAGAGAGTCGGCAGGTCCGGGGAGTAGCCCTTTTCCAGCAGTTTTTGGACCTCTGGTATGAATCCTGCCGACAGCATAGCCTCAATGCGATCATCCACCCGTTGATAAAGCTCCGGGCGCGGCCGCGACAGACCAATGATGAGTAAAGAATACGGTGAGACCGTCCGCTGGCGCTGAGTAGAAAAACGCCGTCCTGTCCGGAAGATCACTTCCAGGGCACGGATGGTACGGCGCACGTTCCGGGCATCAATTGTGCTGGCGGCCTGGGGGTCCAGACGAGCCAGGCGCTCGTGCAGGCCAACCGCGCCCACCAGGTCCGCCCAGTTCTCCAGCGCCACCCGCAGAGCAGCATCGGGCGCCTGCGGAGGAACTTCCCAGGCCTGGATCACCGCCCGGACATACTGTCCTGTGCCGCCAACCAGGAGCGGCAGCCGGTCACGCGCCTGGATGTCGGCAATCACCGAGCTGGCGGCGCGCTGAAAGACAGCCAGGCTCCAGGGTTCATCGGGATTGGCCACATCAACCAGGTGATGCGGAACCTGCGCGCGCTCTTCAGCAGTGGGCTTGGCTGTGCCAATATCCATCCCGCGGTAAAATAAACGCGAATCCGCCGAGACAATTTCTCCCCCGGTGCGCAAGGCCAGGTCAAGGGCCAGGCTGGTTTTGCCCACCGCGGTTGGCCCCACCACCACTACCAGGGGGGCGGGCAGTTCAAGTTGCGATATTTTCAAAATGCACAAAGCTGACTTCCTCAATATTGTCCCCGGGCCGGCCCTGGACAGCGATCACATCGATCCGCCAACCTTGATCAGCCTCCTGAGGTCGTTCATTCATATACGCCTGGGCCGAGCTTACCAGATGTCCAAGCTTACGGGCATCGACTGCTTCTTCGGGATATCCGAACCGGCTGTTCGTCCGCGTTTTCACCTCGACAAACACCAACCCACCCGTCTCATGGCGCGCGATCAAATCAATCTCGCCATAAGCCGTGCGGACATTGCGAGCGAGAACCTGGTATCCACGCCTTTCCAGGAAATCCGCCGCGACTGTCTCACCCCACTTCCCTACCCGCTGTTGCCGGCTCTGTGGCAAGGTTACCTCATCGGCTTTGACATTTACTAGAATCGTGCTAAACTAATCACAATCTAAAGGGTAGCTTTGGCGATCCTTGTACGACTGCGCATGCCTAGCAGGAATTGTACTCGAAATGGAGTACTTCTGCCCGGGCTGCCCTTACGAGATGAACTGAACAATTACCGGTGGACCGTGCGGCACGCCGGTATCGTTTTATATAGCAATCGGGCCAGCAAATACCGACCCGGCTTATTCAAGGGGTACAGTTGATCACTTTCTGGAGGAAGAATGCCCACTGCTGAACTCATTGCAATTGGCACCGAGTTATTATTGGGAGAAATTCAAGATACCAATACTCGTTACCTGGCCAGGACTCTGCGTGACCTGGGCGTGAATATCTATCGTGCCACCATTGTCGGAGATAACCTCCAACGGATTGCCCAGGCCATCCGTGAAGCCATGAGCCGCAGCCAGATTGTGATCACCACCGGCGGCCTGGGCCCCACAGTAGACGATCCCACCCGGGCAGCCGTCGCCCTGGCTATCGGCGTAGAGACTGAATTCCACCCGGAGCTGTGGGAGCAAATCCAGGCTCGCTTTCAGCGCTATGGGCGGGTTCCATCTGAAAACAATCGCCGCCAGGCCTGGATACCGTCTGGATCCATCCCGGTTGAAAACCCGGTTGGAACTGCCCCATCTTTTATCTGTGAAACCGCCAACTCCTGCGTGATCAGCCTGCCAGGCGTCCCCAGGGAAATGGAATATCTGGTTCACAACGCGGTCATCCCCTACCTGCGCGAGCGGTTCCAGCTAAGTGGCACCATCAAAGCCCGCGTTTTACATGTCGCCGGAGTCGGCGAATCGACGGTGGATGATTGGATTGGCGATCTGATGACCAACGAAAACCCCACGGTTGGGCTGCTGGCCCACCCTGGCCAGGTAGATGTGCGCATCACGGCGAAGGCTGATACGGTCGATGAAGCGGACCGCATGATTGCCGAAATGGAATCCAGGGTAAGAGAGCGGATTCAGGAAGGGTTATATGGCGCAGACCAGCAAACCCTGGAAGAAACCGTTATTCAGGCGCTGCGCGAACAGAATCGAACCGCCGTGATGGTTGAATGCGGCCTGAAAGGCGCGCTGCGCGAACGTGTCAGAAGCGTTCAATTTCCGCCCGACAACGTTGCGGTCACGGATGAACCTTGTTCGCAGGCTGAGCTCAACCAAAAAGTTGAGGAGTTCCGGGTTGAGCACAACGCAGACATTGCCATCGGTGTAAGCTTGCTGCCAATGAGCGAGAAACATATTCTTTACCTGTCGATCAGCAGCCCGGAGGGCCAGGAAGAATATACCCGCTCGTTTGGAGGAGAGCGGGCCCTTTCCAATCCCTGGTCGGTCAATAACGCCCTGGAAATGCTGCGGCGCAAGCTGCAAGGGTAAGCCTGATATCAAAAAACGAGGAATCAATGGAAAATGTCGATCTCTTATTGACCAATGCCCTGGTCCTGACCATGGACAACATGCTGAACCAGTACCCATCTGGAGCCGTCGCCGTTCATGGCGAAAGTATCGTTGCCGTTGGGCCAGAAAGCGAACTGGCCAGCCGCTTCCAGGCAAGCACAACCATCGACTGCGGTGGAAAAGTCGTGATGCCCGGGCTTATCAATGCCCACACGCACGTTCCCATGACGTTACTACGCGGGCTGGCTGACGATCTCCGCCTGGATGTGTGGCTGATGGGGTATATGATGCCGGTCGAGCGCGAGTTCGTCTCACCCGATTTCGTCCGCCTGGGGACAAAGCTGGCCTGCGCAGAGATGATCCGCAGTGGTATCACCTGTTTTGCCGACATGTATTACTTTGAGGAAGATGTCGCCAGGGCGACCACAGAAGCCGGGATGCGAGCCTTGTGCGCGCAAACCGTGCTCAAGTTCCCCAGCCCAGATGCCCAATCGTACGAGGAATCGCTGGCGGCTGCGCGGGAATTTATCCAGCGTTGGAAAGGACATCCATTAATCGTTCCCTCCGTAGCCCCACATGCGCCCTATACCTGCACAGAAGAGATCCTGACCGCGACCACGGCCCTGGCAGTTGAGTTTGACGTGCCCCTCCACACGCACCTGGCGGAAACATCTCAAGAAGTCGAAAATATGCGCCGTGAGAATGGAATGCCGGTAATCCCCTATGTGAAAAAGCAAGGACTGCTGGAAGCAAAAGTGCTCGCGGCACATTGTGTTCACATCGACGAGGGCGAAATGCGCACTCTACAGCATGCCCATGCTGGGGTGGCGCACAATCCCTCTTCCAACCTTAAGCTGGCCTCTGGGTTGGCGCCGATCAAGCGGATGCTAGAACTGGGCCTGTGTGTCGGTATTGGCACGGATGGGCCGGCTTCGAATAACGATCTGGACATGTTCGAAGAAGTCCGCCTGGCGGCCTTTATAGCCAAAGGCGCCAGTGGAGATCCAACCGCCTTACCTGCTCAAACAGCGCTCGAAATGGCCACCCGCATGGGGGCCGAGGCCTTGCACATGGGGCATATTAACGGCTCGCTCGAACCCGGCAAGCGTGCTGACCTGATCTTGATCGATCTCAACCCCGTCCACAACTCACCGCGCTTTCGCCACGATCGCCAGGGCGCCTATGCGCAGATCGTCTACGCCGCCAAAGCAACCGATGTGACCGATGTCATGATCAACGGCGCGTGGGTCATGCGCGACCGCCAGCTGCTCACCCTGAATGAAGAGGAACTGGTGCGCGATGCCCAGGAATACGCCCGCCGGATCGACACCTTCCTCATCCAGCGCGAACAGTCGATCCTCTCCAAGCTGCTCGCAATTGGCGGGGCAATGGAACAGGAAAGCTTCGAGATCCAGACCAAAGTGCGGGTGACTGAAACTCAGCCGATCCTGGATGCACTGCAGAACCCAGAAATTCAGATTATTCGCCGGCGCCATTACCGCGAGTACGATACGTATTTCTCATTCGATGACCCGGAGCAAGGATACCTGCGCTATCGCGAGGATCATTTTATAAATGAGAAAGGCGAAATCTACAACGTCCGATCCCGGCTGACACTTCTTGGTACGCGCGAGCACTACTACCCCCATGAAGTGTTGCTATCGCGCAGCAGGTACTACGCCCCCGCCGTCCACAGCCTGCGGTTCTACCGCGAATACTTTAAGCCCGTCGAAGAAAGAGAAGTCGAAAAAGATCGCCTGCGCTTCCTGGTGCACTATAAAGGAACTGAATTCTTCATCAACATTGATAATATCGAGAAGCCGGCCCTGGGAAAATTCCTCGAAATAAAGAGCCGGACCTGGAGCAGAAAAGACGCGAACCGCAAGGCTGCCCTGGCAAACGAGCTGATCGACTTTCTGAGCGTAACCGAAGCGGAATCAACCTCGAACGATTATATTGAAATGGTAAAATCGATGTAAATGGATGACACCCAGGCCGACCCAATGGTTTCAGCACAGAAAACCCTGCGTGTCTTATTTGTCGCAGCCGAAGCAGATCCCCTTATCAAAGTTGGCGGCCTGGGCGATGTAACCGGTTCGCTTCCCAGGGCCTTGCTGGCGCTCAAGGCTGATGAGACAATCGGCCACCACCTCGATGTACGCCTGGTTCTTCCCTATCACCCGGTTATGACCAACCGGTTCAAAATGGAAGAACCGGTCGTAACGTTTCAAGTGCCGCACCCGGGCGGGGCAATCCAGGCCTGGGCTTACCTGACTAAGGTCGAAAACCTGCCCGTTTACCTGATCGCTGGCGAGCCAATCGACCAGGATTACCAGGTTTACTGTGGAGATATTCGCAAAGATGGCCAGAAGTACACATTTTTCTCTCTGGCCGCCCTGGAAATGGTTCGCGCGTTGAATTGGGTGCCAGATATCCTTCACGCGCACGACTGGCACACTGCCATCTCGGTTTACAAGCTGTTTCGTTCACGGGCAGAAGAACCCATCTTTCGTTCAACCAGGACGGTTCTAACTGTCCACAACCTGCCATTTATGGGCCTGGGCGTAGAAGAAGCTCTGGCATCCTTTGGGATCCCCCCATTGGATGAGCCAGACCTGCCCCCCTGGGGAACTTACCAGCCGCTGCCCATGGGCCTGGCAACAGCCGATCATATAACCACCGTGTCGCCTACTTATGCACATGAAATTCTAACGCCCGAATATGGCAGTGGGTTGCAGGATTTTCTCCGTTTGCGAGCCGCCAATATCAGCGGGATCATTAACGGCCTGGACGAAACCACCTGGGACCCTTCTACTGACAGCGCGCTGGCGGCGCCGTTCAACCTGCAAACACTGGAAAACCGCCGGGCCAATAACCCGGAGGTCAGTGGTTCGAATCCACTCCCCGCTACTAAAGTCAAACCAGA
>CAZBDC010000211.1:0-8972 GCA_964490575.1 uncultured Anaerolineaceae bacterium
GTCTCGCGGTAGAGCGAGGGCAGGTTGTTGCCCGTCTCCCACAGCACCGCCACCACGTCGTCGAACGGGATGCGGTGCGAGCCGTCCGAGAGCAGGGCAAAGTCGGCGCAGTTATAGGCCTTGGAAGACGCGAAGGCGTTGCGCTCGATGCACGGGATCTGGACGATGCCGTCGACCGGGTCGCAGGTCAGGCCGAGGTTGTTTTCCAGGGCCATCTCGGCCGCGTACTCGATCTGGCGCACCGTGCCGCCGAACAGCTGGGCCGCCGCGGCGGCCGCCATGGCGCAGGCTGTGCCCACCTCACCCTGGCAGCCCACCTCCGCGCCGGAGATAGAGGCGTTGTGCTTGACCAGGTTGCCGACCAGCCCGGCGGTGGCCAGCGCGCGCAGCAGCGCGTCGTCGGAGCAGCGCGTGATCTCCTGCATATAGCGCAGGACGGCCGGCACCACCCCGCTCGAGCCGCAGGTGGGCGCGGTGACCACCACCCCGCCCGAGGCGTTCTCCTCCGCCACGGCCAGGGCGTAGGCATACAGCAGCTTGAAGCGGTTCGGCGCGCTGCCGGGCAGCGTCATCTTGCGGTGGATGGCCCAGGCCCGCCGCGCCACGCCCAGCCCGCCCGGCAGGACCCCCTCGCGCTCCAGCCCGCGCGCCACGGCTGCCCGCATGGCCTCCAGGACCTGGCGCAGGAAGTCCCACAGCCCCGGCCCTTCGCGCAGCTCGACGTACTCCCACAGCGCCTGGCCGGTCCGCTTGCAGTAATCGAGGATCTCGCCCATCAGGTGGAGGTCGTACACCGCGGCGGGCGGCGGGTCATCCGGCTGGGCCAGCGCGCCGCCGCCCACGCTGAAGACCGTCCAGGCCTCGGCCGGCGCGCCGCCGGGCAGCAGCGCCTCGAAGCGCATCCCGTTCGGGTGGAAGGGCAGCTCCACCTCGGGCGCCCAGGTGATCGCGGCCGGGGCCGGGGCCAGCGCCTCCTGGATGGCGATATCGGTCAGGTGGCCCCGGCCGGTCGCCGCCAGGCTGCCGTAAAGAGTCACCTCAAAGCGCTCAGCCTGGGGGTGGCGCGCCCGGAAGATCTCGGCCGCGCGGCGCGGGGCCATGGTGTGGCTGCTGGACGGCCCGTGGCCGATCCGGTAAAGCTCGCGAATGGACTGCATCCGTACTCCAGAAGGAGATGATGTTGGTACTGCGGGGCCTGCTGCGCAGGTCGTATGGCTGGCTGTATTGTACCGCAGAGTGACCTCTCTCCCCGGCCCTCTCTAATCAAATTGGCCGCGTGGCAGTAAAAATCGGCCACAAAATTATCGCCCAGAACTTTAGAAACACCTCATCCCCCGGCCCCTCCACAACATCCTGTTATGGAGAAGGGGAGTCGCACCCGCGGGCATTTGTGAGTATCCGAGAGATGAGGCCCAACATCCCGACCGCCAGCGCATCTCTTGACTCCCCTCCAATATCACCGCTTTTGTGATATTGGAGGGGCCGGGGGAGGTCTTTCCCTCAGGCCCAGCGCAGGCCTGATCCCGACCGCCAGCGCATCTCTTGACTCCCCTCCAATATCACCGCTTTTGTGATATTGGAGGGGCCGGGGGAGGTCGACTCCCGCACCACCAGGCGCGGGTGGAACAGGACGCTCTGAAACGGGTATTGGGCCTTCCAGCCCTCGCCGTGCTCCGCGCGGGCCTGGATCTGCGCCAGCAGCAGGCGGGCCGCCATCGTCCCCAGCTCGCCCTTGGGCTGCCAGACGGTGGTCAGCGCCGGCTGGACCTGGGCGGCGACCGGGATGTCGTCGCAGGCCGCCAGGCTGAGGTCCTCGGGCACGCGCAGCCCGGCCTCGCGCAGCACGCGCAGCGCGCCCAGCGCCATCGGGTCGTTGATGGCATAGACGGCGGTCAGGTCGCAGCCCACCCGCGGCAGCAGCCGCGCCATAGCGCAGGCCCCGCCTGATTCGTCCACCTCGGCTTCGGCCACCAGGCCCGGGTCGAAGTCCAGCCCGGCCTCATCCAGCGCCTGGCGGTAGCCGCGCAGGCGCTCCCGCACGGCTGAGACGCGCTGCGGCCCGTGGAGCAGCCCCACCCGCCGGTGACCGAGCGCCAGCAGGTGGCGGGTGGCCAGGTAAGCGCCCATGGCCGCGTCCACGTTGACCTGGTCCGAGCCCATCACCGGGTCGGTGCCCAGCAGGACGCACGGGATGCTGTCGGCGGTCAGGGCCTGGATGTGGGCGGCCTCCGGGTCGATCGGGATGAGGATCAACCCCTGCACGCCGGCCTGGCGCAGCAAGAAATCGAGCTGGGCCTGCTCGCGCGCCAGGTCAAAGGTGCTGTCGCCCAGGATCATCCCCAGCCCGGCCTCGGAGGCGGCCTGCTCGATCGCCTCGACCACCTCGCCGTACAGCGGGTTAGTGATCTTGGGCACGATCACGCCCACCATGCGCGCCCGCTCGGTCTGGTAGCGCAGCTGGCGAGCCGCCTCGATCACCGCCTGGCGGGTCCTCTCGCTGATCAGCGGGCTGTTATGCAGCGCGCGCGAAACAGTCGATTCGGAAACCCCGGCCCGTTCGGCAATTTCTCTCAACCTGATCGCCATACCTGCCACCTGGAATGAGTAGGTCTGTGAGCTCTGCAACTGCTTGCACCCATGCCCTGCAACACATACGGATAAACCAGGTCAGTAAATGTCTATGGGTAAAAGGGGAAACTTACGTAAAAATCGGCCAGGAATCAGCCCAAAAACTTCGGGATAAACCTATTATAGGGAAGAATCGGGCCAAAGCAAAGAGGAAACTTTTGGGTGAAGCACCCAATAAGACGATACGTACTAACAATTTGGTTCAGCTTGACTTTTATTTAGGATTTGCTATAATGACCGTGCAACCAATTGCAATTGTTCCACCAAACACAAATTTCCAGCCCCTTTTTTGTTGACAAACCCCTGGGCGCGTGTTAAGATGGTCTTTAATTCCTTTACAGTTACAAGATCCACATCTTTTCCGCCCACCCGGCATTCAGGCGCAGGTTTCTGGTAACGGTATCACGCCGCAAGCTAATTTTATCCGTAGCCAACCCATCCGTTGTGACTGATCTGAACAGGCAGTGAGCGAATGATCGACGCCGGTCGAGAGCCTTTGAGCAGAAAAAACCTTTCTCCATCCGGGTAAACGCCCGGGGTGGTTTTTTCGGTGACCGCTCTAGACAGCGTTGTCAGGCTTTTAGCGTTATTCTCTTCTACTGGTACTGTAAGACCGCTTTTCATCTATTTATCCCCTACCCGCCCACGGGCGCGGTCGGAACCGTGAAAGGAGGTGATCTGCAGACACTGAGTAAAAGCTGCCATCCGTTTCTGCCAGGGTGCCTGGCAGAGACCCCCTAGCGTGCCTTACCCAATCCAGGAAGGAGAAAAAGGATAATGCTTAAGCGTTCCCTGTTTTATATTCTGATCATCGCCACGATGATCCTGTCGGCCTGCACGACCCCCACGGCTGCCCCGGTCCAGGAAGAAGCGCCGGCCGAAGAAGCCGCCCCCGCTGAAGAAGCCGCGCCCGCCGGTTACACCGAGGCGCCCATGCTGGCTGAGAAAGTCAAAGCCGGCGAGCTGCCCCCGCTTGAAGAGCGCCTGCCCGAAGTTCCCTTCGTGGTCGGCCCCGGCGTCTACATGACCGAAGAAAACCTGCCCAACTGGCAGCCCGGCAAGTACGGCGGCACGCTGCGCTCCTCGCACAGTGTGGCCAACTGGAACCCGGATATCTTCGTGGCCATGAACGAGCCGTTCCTGCAGGCCCCCAAGATCGGCGATCAGGATATCGTCTGCAACGTATGCGAGAGCTTCGAAGTCTCAGACGGCAATAAGGTCTTCACCTTCAAGCTGCGCAAGGGCCTCAAGTGGTCGGACGGCGAGCCGGTGACCACCGAGGATGTGCGCTTCGCCTGGGAGGATATGCGCCTCAACCCCGACCTCTACCCGAGCGGCCCGTCCACCCATTACAAGACCGGCTACTCGCCCACCGGCAGCCTGGCCAAGCTCGACATCATCGATGAATACACCTTCCGGTACACCTTCGATGCCCCCTACGGCGCCTTCCTGCGCGCGATGACCATCGAAGGCTGGGTCGGCTACACCCAATTTATTGAGCCTTCCCACTACCTGAAGAAATTCCACACCAAGTACACCCCCATCGAAGAGCTCAAGCCCCTGCTGGACGAGATGAACCTGACCAACGAATGGTGGCAGGTCTTCGCCGCCAAGCGCTGCCAGAACTGGGATATGACCAACCCGCGCTGCGTCGATTACCCGGCCCTCAACCCGTGGATCGGCAAGGCCACCGGCAACCCCAGCCTGATGCGCTTCGAGCGCAACCCCTACTACTTCAAAGTAGACACGATGGGCCAGCAGCTGCCCTACATTGACTACATGACCTCGCAGCAGGTGAACGACGTCGAGATGGTCACCCTCAAGGTGGTCGCCGGCGAGGTTGACTTCCAGCGCGAGTCCACCGGCCTGATCAAGATCCCGCTCTACAAAGAGAACGAGGAAAAGGCCAACATCCGCGTCGTCCTGACCGACATGCACGTCGACTCTTCCAGCCTGCGCCTCAACCAGACCTTTGACGACCCGCAGTGGCAGGCCATCGTCCGCGACATCCGCTTCCGCAAGGCGGTCAGCATGGCGATCAACCGCCAGGAGCTGATCGACACCGTCTACTACGGCTACGCCAAACCGGCCAGCGAGACGATGGGCGAAGCCAACGTGAAGTATGACGTGGCCGCCGCCAACGCCCTGCTGGACGAGATGGGCCTGACCGAGAAAGACGGCGACGGCTACCGCAAGTACCCCGACGGCACCACCATCGACATCCTGCTCGAGCACGGCGCCCACGCGGTTGACCTGGCTCCGGTGGCCGACCTGACCGCCCAGTACCTCAAGGCGATCGGCCTGAAAGTCACCGTCAAGCAGATCGATCCCAACCTGTTCAGCGAGAAATACAACGCCAACGAGATCCAGGCTTCGGTTCACTGGAGCCACGACGTCGGCTGGGGCAATGACCTCACCACCGGCAGCATTGGGCGCGCCGGCCGCCTCTGGCAGATCTGGGTAGACACCCAGGGTAAAGAAGGCGAGGAGCCGCCCGATTGGATCAAGCAGGCGGTTCAGATCGACGCTGAAAAATGGCAGGCAGTGGCCGGCTCAGCCGAGTACAACGCCAAGGTTGCCGAGGGCTACAAGTGGGCCAACGATAACCTGCCCTACATCAACTACGTCGAGCACGTCACCTACCCGCTGGTGGTCAACAAGAACCTGAAGAACGTCCCCGAGAAGGGCTACGCCATCGGCGCCAACTTCTCGATCGTTCAGATGTTCTTCGACCCGCTGCCGTAACCTTTCTGCCATAGACGAATTGCGCGGCCGGTTTTTCCGGCCGCGCAATTCCGTAAAGCAAGATATTTTTCCCGCCAGGCGGCAGCAGTACCGGCCGCCTGGCAAAGAAGCAAAATGCCTGTGGCAGCGCGGGAGTTTGAGCGCCCGCGCCGCCACATCGAGATTTTCAAGACAGGCGGTTTTACAGGAGGAGGTAAGGTGTTACTATATATCATCCGCCGCACGCTCATGCTCGTCCCGATTTTAATTGTCATGTCGATGGTGGCCTTTTTCCTCATCCAGCTACCGCCCGGCGATTATGTCACCATGCGCATCGAGCAAATGAAAATGTCCGGCGTCACCCTGACCCAATCGGACGCCGATTTACTCTACCGCGAGTTTGGCCTCGACCAGCCCGCCCCGGTGCGCTATTTCCGCTGGGTGTCCGGCATCGTCACCCGCGGCTATTGGGGCCGCTCGCTGCAGTGGAACAAGCCCGTGCACGAGATCCTCAACGAGCGCGTGCCGATGACCATCGTGATTTCCTTCAGCGCGCTGGTCGTCTCGTGGGCCATCGCCCTGCCCCTGGGGATCCTTTCGGCCACCCGCCAGTATTCGGTCCTGGACTACATCATCACGTTTATCGGCTTTATCGGGATCGCCACGCCCGGCTTTTTGCTGGCGCTGATCCTGGCGTATCTCGTTTTTGACTGGACCGGCTTTTCGGCCCTTGGGCTGTTTTCATCCGAGATGATGGACGCGCCCTGGTCGTGGGCCAGGTTTGTCGACCTGTTGAAGCACCTGTGGATGCCGTTAATCCTGGTCGGGCTGGGTAACACCGGCGGGACCATCCGCGTGGTGCGCAACAACCTGCTGGACGAGCTGCACAAGCAGTACGTCATCACCGCGCGCGCCAAGGGCCTGAGCGAGTGGAAGCTGCTGTTTAAATACCCGGTCCGCATGGCCATTAACCCGCTGCTCAGCACGGTCGGCTGGGTCCTGCCCGGGCTGATCTCCGGCACCGTCCTGATCGACATCGTCCTCAGCCTGCAGACGGTCGGCCCGGTGCTGCTGCGCGCCACCCTGGCCCAGGATATGTACCTGGCCGGCAGCATCGTCCTGATCCTCAGCGCGCTGACCGTCATCGGCGGCCTGCTGGGCGACATTCTCCTGGTGATGGTCGATCCCCGCATCCGCTTTGGGAGGGCAACCCGATGAGCGAGACGCCAAGCGTTACCGAACCCAAACCCGCCGCCGACCTGGGAGAGGCCGTCCTCGTCGATGGCAAGGTCAGCGCAGACGAGCGCTTTTACTACGCCAGCCAGTGGGAGCTGATCCGCTGGCGCTTCGGCCGCCACAAGCTGGCCGTCATATCGCTGTTCCTGCTGGGCATCATCTACCTGATGGCTATCTTCGCCGAGTTCGTTTCGCCCTACACGAACGACACGCGCTTCGACGGCTTCCAGCAAAGCTCGCCATCCAGGGTCCACTGGATCAAGCCGGGCGGCGGCTTTGGGCCGTACATCTTCGCCACCAAGCGCGAGCTGGACCCGGAAACCTTCAAGTTCAATTTTATCGAAGACACCAGCACGGTCTACCCGATCAAGTTCTTTGTGCGCGGCGAACGGTATAAATTCTGGGGCCTGTTTTACACCGACTGGCACCTGTTCGGGATCGAGACCGGCGACAAATTGCAGCCGCTCTTTTTGTTCGGCGCGGATAAGATCGGGCGCGATATCTTCTCGCGCACCATCCACGGCGCGCGCATCTCGCTCTCGATCGGCCTGGTGGGGGTGGCCATCAGCTTTATCCTCGGCGTGCTGCTGGGCGGGATCTCGGGCTATTTCGGCGGCGCGATCGACGACATCATCCAGCGCGTGATCGACTTCCTCATTGCCATCCCCGGCCTGCCGCTGTGGATGACCCTGGCAGCCGCCCTGCCGCGCGACTGGCCCACCCTCAAGCTGTATTTCGCCATCACCGTCATCCTCTCGGTGCTGGGCTGGACCGGGCTGGCGCGCGTGGTGCGCGGCAAGATCCTCCAGCTGCGCGAAGAGGATTACGCCCTGGCGGCGCGCGGCGCGGGGGCCAGCGACTGGCGCATCATCACCCGCCACCTGCTGCCCGGCTTCACCAGCCACCTGATCGTCTCGATCACCTTCAACATCCCCGGCATGATCCTCAGCGAGACCGCCCTCAGCTTCATCGGCCTGGGCATGCAGCCGCCGGCCGTCAGTTGGGGCGTCCTCCTGCAGGATGCGCAGAATCTGATGGCGGTCGCCCAGCAGACCTGGCTGATGATCCCGGCCATCTGGGTCATCGGCACGGTGCTGATGTTCAACTTTGTGGGAGACGGCCTGCGCGACGCTGCCGATCCCTATAACCGCTAACGAAGGGAAACTGGCTATGGCTCTCCCAAAAGACACCCCCACACAGACCCCTTTGATCGACGTCCAGGATCTGCAGACCTATTTCTTCCTCCACGAAGGCACGGTGAAAGCCGTCGACCGGGTCAGCTTCCAGATCTATGAAGGCCGCTCGCTGGGCGTGATCGGCGAAAGCGGCTGCGGCAAATCCGTCACCGCCCAGTCGCTGATGCGCATCGTCCCCTCCCCACCCGGGCGCGAGGTGGGCGGCAAGATCCTCCTGCGCATGGGCAGCGGCGGCTCGAGCGAGATCGTCAACGTGCTCGAGCTCAACCCGAACAGCCCCAAGATGCGCTCGATCCGCGGCAAGAAGATCGGCATGATCTTCCAGGAGCCGATGACCTCCTTCAGCCCGCTCCACACCATCGGCAGCCAGATCATGGAGGCCGTCCTGATCCACGAGAAAGAGACCACCAAGCAGCAGGCCCGCGAGCGCGCCATCGAAATGCTCCGGCGGGTCGGCATCGCCAACCCGCACCGCCAGGTGGACGCCTACCCGCACCAGTTTTCGGGCGGCATGCGCCAGCGCGCGATGATCGCCATGGCGCTGGTATGCGGCCCCAGCCTGCTGATCGGCGACGAGCCGACCACCGCCCTGGACGTGACCATCGAGGCGCAGATCCTCGAGCTGATCAAGGACCTGCAGGAAGAGTTCGGCATGGCCCTGATGTACATCAGCCACGACCTGGCGGTGGTGGGCCAGATGGTCGACGAGATCATGGTCATGTACATGGGCATGGCAATGGAACACGCCAGCACCGATAACATCTTCGACGACCCCATGCACCCCTACACGGTGGCGCTGTGGCGCTCGATCCCCAAGATCGAGGGCAAGCTGGAGAAGCTGCACTCGATCGCCGGCACGCTGCCCAGCCCCTACGCGCCCATCCCCGGCTGCCCCTTCTTCTCGCGCTGCGAGCGGCGCATGGAAGGCGTGTGCAACGCGTCGCTGCCGCCCCTGCTCGAAGTCAAGCCCGGGCACAAGGTGCGCTGCTTCCTGTATGGGTCCGGCCCCAGCCGTAGCAACGGTCAGAACTGAGAGGGTAACAGGCATGGTCAACGAAAAACAACCATTATTGACAGTGCAAGATTTGAAGAAATACTTCCCGGCCACCAGCGGCATTTTGCAGCGCAAGAAGACCTTTGTAGATCGGAAGAGCACACGTCTGAACTCCAGTCACCGCTCATTATCTC
>CAZBDC010000212.1:0-8966 GCA_964490575.1 uncultured Anaerolineaceae bacterium
CCAGGCTGCCCGGAGTAAGACCCATGCAAACAGCCGTGTCGATCATCATTGTCAGCTGGAACACGCGCGAGCTACTGCTCGACTGCCTGTCCGCACTTTACCAGCACCCCTTCTCTGATCTCCTGGATGTCTGGGTAGTCGACAACGCTTCGACAGATAACACGCCTGCTGCTGTTCGCCATCGGTTCCCGCAGGTAAACCTGGTCGAATGCGCTGAAAATATGGGCTTCGCCGGCGGAAATAACCTGGCGCTGGAACGCACCGCAAGCAAATACGCTCTACTCCTCAACCCCGACACGCTGGTCATGCCAGGCGCCGTCCAGGCATTATTTGAGTTCATGGAGGCTCACCCCGATGCAGGTGGAGCTGGGCCGTATCTCCTCAACCCCGATCAAACCCTGCAGGCTTCCTGCTATCCTTTCCCCTCCGTACGCCGGGAATTCTGGCGGTTGTTCCACCTGGATTTCCTTTACCCATACGGGATCTACGATATGTCCCGGTGGAGCGCCGACCAACCGCGCCAGGTGGATTCGATCCAGGGAGCCTGCCTCATGCTGCGCAAGGAAACGCTCGGCCAGGTTGGCCTCTTCGACCCACATTTCTTTATGTACACAGAAGAAATCGACCTGTGCTACCGCATCAAGAAAGCCGGCTGGAACCTATTCTGGGTGCCCGCCGCCCGGGTGGTCCATTTTGGGGGGCAAAGCACCCGCCAGGTTGCGCTCCACATGTTTATCTCACTATACCAGACCAAAATACAATTTTTCCGCAAGCACTTCGGTGCCTGGCACGCCAGTGTCTATAAAACCATCCTCGCCTGCGCCTCGCTGGCCCGCATCATACTCAGCCCGCTGGCCTGGCTCCAAACGCCGGCATCTCGAGAGCACAGCTTCGCCCTGGCCAGGCGCTACCTGGGTTTACTCGCCAGGTTACCAAAAATGTAGGGGGAGAAATGAACCAACCAGTCACAGAGAAATATCCATATCATCTGAAAGGCCCGTTTATCCGCGCCCTGCCCGGTAGCGAACGGGCCATTCTGACTGGGCTGATTCTCTTGTCGGTCCTGGCCCGGCTTGCGGTCGCCGTGTATATGGGCGATCAGGTGACTGAACTGCCCGGGATATACGACCAAATCTCATATAACGCCCTGGCCATGCGCGTCCTGGGCGGACACGGTTTTTCATTTGACCGGGATTGGTGGCCAATCACCGTAGCAAACGCCCCAACCGCGCATTGGAGCTTTCTCTACACTTACTACCTGTGCGCTGTATACACGATTTTCGGCCCGCATCCACTGGCAGCCCGGATCCTGCAGGCGATCCTGGTCGGTATTTTCCAACCTTACCTGACCTATCTGCTTGGCAGGCGGCTTTTCAACTCCCCGGTCGGTCTCATCGCCGCCGGGCTGGCCGCGATCTACGCATACTTTATCTATTACGGTGGCGCTTTGATGACCGAGCCGTTTTACATCGTGGCGATCCTGGGCGCCCTTTATCTCGCCATCCAGATCAGCGACCTGCCAGCCAGGCTCAGCCGTCAAAAGATCTTCCAGCTTGCCGGCCTGGGGTTCATTCTTGGCTTTACAGTTCTCCTGCGCCAGCTCTTCTTACTTTTCATCCCATTTCTGCTGGCGTGGATGGTGTGGAGATCTCGGAAACAGAGCCCGCGGCAGTTTGCCCTTCAGCTGGCCCTGCCCGTATGTATTGTAGCCGGGATGATCCTGCCATTTTCCGCCTATAACTACAGCCGGTTCGGTCAGTTTGTTCTGCTCAACACAAACGCCGGGTACGCCTTCTTCTGGGGCAACCACCCGATCTACGGAACCCGGTTTGTGGGCATCCTACCTCGCGAGATGGGCTCGTATGAAAGCTTGATCCCAGCAGAACTGCGCAGCCTGGACGAGGCAGCCCTCGAAAAAGCGCTGATGCAACGCGGCCTGCAGTTCATTCTGGATGACCCGGGGAGATACCTGATCTTAAGTCTCAGCCGGATCTCGGTTTACTTCCAGTTTTGGCCCTCCAGGGAATCGGGCCTGATCAGCAATATCTCCCGGGTAGGCAGTTTCGGAATTCTTTGGCCTTTCATGCTGTATGGGCTGGCAAGGCTTTTCGTGGATGGCTATACGAAAAACATAGACCACCCGGCCTGGATTCTGGTGCTTTTTGCCGGGGTGTACTCGATCATCCACCTGCTCTCCTGGGCGCTGATCCGATACCGGCTGCCTGTCGATGCCGTACTCCTCGTCTTTGCAGCCTATGGACTGGCCGACCTCTCCCGTCGCTTCCAGGCGTTCCGGAGTAACCGGCAAAAAGCCGGTTCACCATGAATATCCTGTACGTGGTCCCTTATGTTCCCAACTCGATCCGGGTGCGGCCTTATCAGTTCATTCGCAGCCTGGCCCGATTGGGTCATCACCTGACCGTTCTGACCCTTTCGTCGGGAAGATTTGAGCGAGAGTCAATCGCCGACCTCCAGACCGATCGGATTCAAGTCATGGCCTACCCGCTGCCGGCCTGGCGTTCACTGCTCAACTGCCTGGCAGGGCTGCCCTCGAAGGATCCCTTGCAATCTTACTACAGCTGGAATCACCGGCTTGCCAGCCAGATGGTGGAATTGACCGGGTCGACCACCGGTCCAAACAGCATCGATGTCGTCCACATTGAGCATATGCGTGGAGCCCGTTATGGGCAGCACTTTCTGGCAAAGCCACGCCGGGTCCCGGTCGTATGGGACAGCGTAGACTGCATCTCGCATCTTTTCCAACAGTCGGCTCAACACAGTAAGAAGCTGCTTTCGCGCTGGATCACGCGCTTTGAGCTTTCCCGGTCGCGCGGTTACGAGGGCCGCCTGGCAGCCCTGTTCGATCGCGTGCTGGTCACATCCCAGGCGGATCGTCAAGCCCTGATCAACCTTGCTTTGACCAGCGAACAGCCACGCATCGAAGTCCTGCCAAATGGCGTCGACCTCACGCGCTTCCAGCCTGGTAATCACCAGGAACGAGAGCCAGATACTATTGTGGTCAGCGGCAAGATGAGTTATCACGCCAACATTTCGATGGTGCTGTACATGGTAGAAGAAATCATGCCGCGGGTGTGGACTGAGAAACCGCAGGCCAGGCTGGTAGTAGTCGGCAAAGACCCTCCCGAGCGAATCCGCGCCCTATCTGGAGATGCTCGCATCAATGTCACCGGTTATGTCGCGGACATCCGCCCATATCTTCAGAAAGCTGCGGTCGCTGCCGCGCCCTTGACCTATGGAGCGGGCATACAGAACAAGGTACTGGAAGCGATGGCCTGCGCCACGCCGGTTGTGACAACCGGCAGGGCCGCCTCGGCCCTCGAAGCCGTCCGCGGGCGCGATATGCTGGTTGCCGATACAGCCGCCGAGTTTGCCACGGGCTTAATCCGGTTGCTCAGCCATCCCGACCAGGCCATGCAGATCGGGCAGGCAGGCAGGCGCTACGTTGAAATGAATCATGATTGGGATCAAAAAGCAGTCCGGCTGGTTGAGATCTACAACGAAGAAATCGAGCGCAAGCGGGCAGGCAAAAGTAGTCATATAATAAGTTGAAGGCTGGTGATAAGCAAAATGAAAAAAATCCTGGATCCACTCCTGCACTTTTGGTGGCTGCTGCTGCTGGCTCTTCTGGCAGCAGGCATTTCAAGCTACCTATCGGTCACCCGGATGCCGCCGGTATATGAAGCCCACGCCAGCCTGCTGGTAGGCCAATCCATCAGTAACCCCAACCCATCTTCGGGCGAGTTTTACCTGGAGCAGCAGCTTGCCAATGCTTATGTCAACATTGGCTCGCGGCAGATTGCTGAGCCGACCATGAAAGCTTTAGGACTGACGGCCTTGCCGGAATATGCGATTCGCCCGGTTCAAAATACACCCCTAATTGACATCGTCGTAACCGATACAAACCCTCAACGCGCTCAGGCAGTCGCCAACGAACTGGCCGACCAGCTTGTAAAGAGCAGCCCATCGGCTGTCAGCGAGCAAGAAATCAGCCGCATTCAGTTTATCAACGAGCAACTCGACAGCCTGGAAAGCCGGATTAAGAGCACCGAGCAGGAGATCCTGGCCACTCAACAGCGGCTGGCTGAAGTAAATGATGCCCGACAGATCGAAGACACCCAAGTTTTGCTGAACGCGCTGGAAAACAAGCTGATTGCTCTGCAGTCAACCTATACAGATTTACTGTCTAATACCCAGCAGGGCGCGGTGAACAACCTGCAGATTTTGAGCTACGCCGGGGTACCAACCAGGCCCGTTGGACCCAATAAGCCCCTTTACATCTTGATCGCCTGTACGATCGGCCTGGCACTGGCGGCGCTGGCTGCTTACGCGGTCGAATTTATCGATACCCGGGTCAAGACGGGCGAGGAGATCAGCAGCCTGCTGAATGCCCCCATTCTGGGCAGAATTCCCATCATTACCAAAGAAGAGAAACTGCTCACTTATACACTCCGCAATCCACGTTCCCCTGGCGCCGATGCATTTCGCACCCTGCGCACGAATCTCGATTTTATGGGGGTCAATCAGCCAATCCGGCGCCTGCTGGTAACTGGAGCAAATCCATCCGCCGGGAAATCGATTGTGGCCGCCAACCTCGCCATAATCGTCGCCCAGACCCAGCGAAAGGTCGTGCTCGTTGAGACGGATTTCCGCCGGCCCTCGATGTATCAATCGTTTGGGATTGGTGAAGCTCCTGGCCTTAGCGATGCCTGTGCAGGCCAGGCCAGCCTGGAAGACTCCCTGGTGGCGCAACAACTTTCAGATGGACAGGAAAACCCGGAAAATCCGGATATGCTTGAACCGGGATTGTTCCGCCTGCTGCCGGCAGGGACGATTCCCCCCAACCCGGCTGAACTGCTGGCGTCCGCTCGCTTTGACCAGATCCTGAACAGGCTGTCTAACGAAGCCGACCTGGTCGTCTTTGACAGCCCACCTCTCATCCTCCCAGACGCCTCCATACTGCTGCCCAAAGTCGACGGCGTGCTCCTGGTATTCAGGCCCGGCGCAGTGACCCGCAGCGCTTTGTTGACGATAAAAGAACAGATCGAAAGATCGGGCGCGCGGTTATTGGGGATCGTATTAAATCGATCTGACCGGCTCCAGGTTTATGCCGCATACGACCGCGATAGGCAAAGTCGGAAGAACATCTTCTCAAAGCTCGAATTGGCAAACCTGATCCAAAAGCTGAGCAGGAGCCGAAAAAGCGAAAATAAGACTTGAGGAAGCTGGCCAGCAGACCACCTCCTCAAGTCCTAAGTCATCAAATCGCTGCCAGAGAAGATCCCTAGAAGGATTCGTACAGGGAGCTTACCTGGATCGACCGGCGTACCTGATCCAGCGTCCATCCTTCTGGAATGGGGCAGGTCACCTGAACCGGGCTGCCGGGCAGGACATCGACGTAATTATCCGTGAAGACCACATCTGCACCGGTCAGCTTCAGCTCCACGAAACGAGCCAATGATTGGCTGGATAGCGTGAAGACAGCCCGGCTGTCCTCCTGGCTGACATTCACTGCCAACTGGGGATCGATCAATTCGAGGTGTTTATTCGGCGTGAAGGTCGCCAGGCTCGCGGAGACCTGCTCGCTGCCCTGTTTGAGCGTACAAACAAACACCACACCGCGCCGGTCACTGAACGGCAGGTCAAAGGTATTTGCAAACACCTGCTTCGATTCTAGAGGGTGGAGCGCCACAGGAACCTGGCCCGATTCGAGCACTTCACCAGATAGCTTCACCAGCTTCCACTCGACCGTCCCGTTCCACGATGACGTCAGATCGCTGGTAACCCAGACATTCATGGTCGTGTCAACATCCTCGATGGAAAGAAGCACAGGCGCATAGAAACGGCGGGCCATGTAATGGAGGGCCTTCCAGCGCCCATAATAGTCGAGGCTGGCCCAGGATGCTACCGGCCAGCAGTCGTTTAGCTGCCAGTACAGGATGCCGCTCACCCGGTTTTTATGCCGGCGCCAGTGCTCGACTCCATAACGAATTCCCTCTGCCTGGAGGAGCATGCTGAGATAGACCAGCATAGGGAAATCTTTGGGCATTCTGAACGTATCGGTCATCTGGGCAACCATCAAGCCGTTGCCCTTAAAGCTCCGCTGGTGGTGCTCCATAATATAAGAGGTCATGTTCCAGTCTTCTTCTGCTGCATAGGCCTTGATCGTTTCCAACGGCGGCAGTGACTGGAAACCAAACTCGCTCATAAAGCGGGGATAGGTTTCGCGGTAGGCTGTGAACGGCTTGCGACCATGCCAGACATCCCAGTAATGGCAGTCACCCCGCGCCTGTCCATTGGGCTCGGAGAACGGGATTCCCGACGAAGCCGAACTGGGCCAGTAAGGACGGTCCGGGTCCTCAGCAGCGACTACCCCCGGCAGAAGATGGTGAAACATGCGATCATAAGCCATCTTCAAGCGCTGGTTTTCGGGGTTCTGCGGCTTGTTCCAGCCCCAATCTACCCACCCCTGTTCCATTTCATTGTTCCCACACCATAACGCCAGGCTGGCGCGATGGCGCAGGCGGCGGACATTCTCAACTGCCTCCTGGTGTACATTCTCAAAGAAATCCTGGCGGTCCGGGTAAATGCTGCACGCGAAGACGAAATCTTGCCAGACGAGAATGCCATACCGGTCGCAGAGATCGTAGAACCGCTCTTCCTCATAAAAGCCGCCGCCCCAGATCCGCAAGATGTTCATGTGAGCTTCTGCGGCACTGCGAATCAAGCCATCGAGGTATGCATCTGAGATGCGAGTCGGGAAGGAATCGGCCGGGATCCAATCAGCGCCCTTAGCAAAAATCGGGACGCCGTTGACAACAAAGGTGAACGACTCCCCCCACTGGTCGGGCTGCTGGCGCAGCTCTACCGTGCGGAAACCGACCTTGTAAGTGCGCGCATCAAGCTGGCGCTGGCCCGCTTGCAGCAGGACCTCCACCGTATACAGGGGTTGTTCGCCATATCCGTTCGGCCACCACAGCTTTGGATCGGGAATCTCGACCGCAGCCAAACCTTGCTGACCCTGGACGGCTGCCCGGCGCTCCCAGGCCTGCCCATCTGGAGCTGTAACGATGACCACCATTTCAAGGCTTTCATCACGCCAACGATCAACCTTCAGCCCGGCTTCCAGCCTGGCCAGGCCTTCCTGCAAGCGCTGGCGCAGGTGAACATCCGCGATCCGCGCGGTCGAATATCCTTCCAGGCGCAGGTCCTTCCAGATTCCGATCGGAGGAAGCATGGGGCCCCAGTCCCAACCGAACTGGCAGGGTGCCTTACGGACGTGCGGCCCGCCCGGGATGGCCTGGCTCACGCCCTGCATCGGGCGCTTGCCCTCTTGTTCCGCCACATAGTTAACCACAGAGTCGAATGTAAAGACAATCTCATTCTCACCCGGGTGCAGCAGAGCCTTGACATCCCAGCGGTACTGGCGAAACATGTTTTCGAAGCTGCCAACCTGCTGTCCATTTAGCGCAACCTGTCCGAGCGTGTCCAGGCCATCACAGACCAGGGTAACCTGATCCTCATTGAGCAGCGCTTCAGGAACCTCGAACTTGTGTGAATATTGCCAATCCCGCTCGGCCACCCACATCACATCCAGTTCATTGGTCCCATAAAATGGATCAGGAATCAGTCCCTGTGCCAGCAAATCAGTATGGACACCACCCGGCACCTGGGCAGGAATTACCTGGTCTTCACCTGACTGGCGCAGCTGCCAGCTTCCACGTAACGATATCGATTGCATCATTTTCTCCTGGTATATTTGGTCGAGGATTATAAATGGATACCGCGTATAACACGGCGGAAAATATCCTGGTTACAGGCTTGTAAACATCTATCGATTCCGTATACTGGCCATTCCTCCGTTCAATCCTCCCGCAATCGCCGCCACAATCATCATCAGGCCTACCACTCCGCCTGGGAGTGCCGCCGCCAGCAAAACGCCGACACTGCCAAAGCTGCCGAACAGGCCATAGGTTGGGCCACGTCCATCTGCAGCCATTCGTCCAATCAAAAAGCCGATTAACAAAGGGCCGGCGAACGACACGACCAGTACAATGAGCTGCAGAGTTCCAGGGTCGCTCTGGGCCTGTTCTGCAAACTGGGAAGATAAGAAGAGACCAGCGCCCAGGGTCCAGAACAGGTTGAGGGCAAAAGCACTCGCAAGATACCAGGGGTTAATTCCTTTCAAGTCAAAAAGCCATCTCGCACTCACAACTTTCTCCCAGTCCTCACTCTAAAAACGCATCTCGGCAATTTAGTGGATGCCCGGAAAACTGTGGCGTTAGTCCGATCATTGTGATACAAAACAAATCACCACCACGTGAAAACAATTTGATTATATCGAAGATTTCTGGCCGCATAACAAAAAGGCGCTATCCTGGGCAAAACCGGGGCAAATTAGACGCCTGAAGCTTTCCAGGCAGAATCCGGCTTCCGCTATAATTAGAAAACTACTGAACGATACGGAAGCAATTCTGGTATGCGGGTCATCCTGCATGGAGAATTATTTCCCACACCACGAAACAAGCCCCAAAAACAATCCGAAGGAGCCCGGATGGACCCAAAATTCAACGAACTAAAAAAACGCCTTGGTGAAATACTGGATTTAAGCAAAGCACAGGCTGTATTAGGCTGGGATCAACGCACGATGATGCCAGCCCAGGGCGGACCGGCACGCGCCGAGCAGCTCGCCACCCTGTCGCGCGTTATTTATGAAAAAGCCACCTCCGATGAGATGGGCCGCCTGTTAGAAGATCTGGTGCCCTACGAGGAGAGCCTGCCTTATGAAAGCGACGAAGCCAGCCTGATCCGTGTCTCCCGGCGTGACTATGAAAAACTTCGTCGTGTACCGGCGGACCTGCGAGTTGAAATCACCCGAACAGGCTCACTGGCCTCACACCTTGTTTTTGCGCAAATAGAGCGGGTTTCTATTCAAAAATGCCCGCGAG
>CAZBDC010000213.1:0-8928 GCA_964490575.1 uncultured Anaerolineaceae bacterium
GTTCGTATCCCGTTCGTATCCTCAACGGAACCTCGTTACATCAGGTCCACCCCTCAGTATGGGCATTGAAAATCAGAAAATTCGCGCACCACGACGGGAGCATCCGCAGCGCCCAGGGCTTTTCCCTCAGCCTGGGGCCAGGTTTTGGGTTCGATTGTGGTGATCGTCCCAATGTCACGGGGGGCATTCTGTGAAATCAGAAACCCAACTGAGACGATTGCGAACAGCACGGCTGCCGCAATTAGATAGATACCCCGGCGTGAGGTCCGCTTTTTGGGAACTTTCTTGGGTTTTATGATTTGGGGCTGTCTGCGCCTGCTCATCTTTATATCCTGCTCCTTTGGATGTTTTGTTTTGTGTGGCGGAGACGCCGGCACAAAACAAATATTTCGTAACCTTATCAAGAGAGATCAATTATAACAATTTTTATCAAATTTTTCACTATTAAAATTAAAAAAAGCTAGACAGGCCGGGCTGGCAGACCCGGCAGATCTGCTAAGAGAATCCTGCTCGCCAGGTTACTCTTCTGTAATTATGATGCTCTCGATGGCATCGCCTGTGTAATCCGGGAATTTAAGCGGGTCACGCCGGCGAAGGCCATTTACGATATCCATTCCGCTGATTACCTGGCCGAAAATTGTGTATCCACCATCCAGGTGGGGAGCAGGGGCAAAGGTGATGAAGAACTGGCTGCCGTTCGTGTCACGGCCTGCATTTGCCATCGCGACTACGCCAGCTTTGTCGAATTTTAGATCGCTGTCTTCGTTGTCAAATTGATAGCCTGGACCTCCGCCGCCGGTGCCGGTTGGGTCGCCGCCCTGGGCCATAAAGCCATCCAGCACGCGGTGAAAGGTCACGCCATCGAAAAAGCCTTCGCGGGCCAGGAAGACAAAGCTGTTGACGGCTAGCGGGGCTTTATCGGGGTAGAGTTGGATGACGAATTCGCCCCCTTTCACCATCTTGACTGTGGCGGTGTAACGTTTTTGTTTGTCAATCTGCATCGCGGGGACGGAATCGTATTTCTTTGGGTTGGGCAATTCGCTGGGGTTGGATGCGGCTTCCTGTGCAGGCGCCTGTGATGCCCAGATCGCCCAGATGATGCCGCCGACTGCCAGCAAAAGAATGGCCAGGCCAACCCATTGAATAGCGCGGTTTGGTTTAGACTGCCTGGCACTGACTCTGGCGCTGCGGGTAGTTTTTACGGCTCGTTTTTTATTTGACATCGATTTCCTTTTATTTGAGAATGCCCTGGCGTTTACGGGTCTGGTTGATGTAATCGCGTAAGAGTTGGGCGGAGGGTGGCTGCGCGCCACTAACGATCAGATAACCGGTGGCCCAGAAATCGCCGGAGGGATTCTGATCGCCGAGATGAGTGAATTGATTGAATATATTCAGCGAGGTGCGCTGGCGGACGATTCGAACCAGGTTGCCAGGCGAAATGGAAGGCGAAACCTGGACTGTCCACTGAAGGTATTCGGGACGAATAGCGATCCCTTCGAGCCGCCAGCCAAAAGCCAGGCAGAGCTGGTGAACCCAGAAGGCCAGCCGGTCTGCCAACTCTCCGGTGAGGTAATGCTGCGGAAGGCGCGGAATAAGTACGCAGGTATAGTTGATCTGGCTGAGAGCCGGTGAAGAAGGTTCCAACTGGTTTAGTGAAGTGAGCGCGGCAATGATGTGCGGGCGGGTATCTTCGAGTGAGTCAATCTCATTGGTGACACCCGGGCTCAAACCGAGCGTGGACATTTGTGAAGCCGGGTGTTGATCAGGCGAGAAAAACGTATCGGCCTGAGCGATCACAGCCTGCCCGGAAGAAATGGAGGGGATGCTGCTTTGATTATGCTCCTGTTCCCTCTCGGGCAGCTCAACACGCTCCCAACTTTTTTGCGCTTCCGGTTGGGCCTGGCTTGGGGAAAAGACAGGAGTTTCTGGCACCCAGCCGCTGTCAATGGGTTCTTTCCCCGGGTCGGGTGAAGGGATCGAACCGAGCAGTGCAGATAAGCTGATTGTGTCAACGGGCAGGCCGTCGTCTTCGGTTTCAATTTCGTCTTGTGCGTCAGGTGGTGAGGCTTTGTTGTAGATGCGGCTGGAAAAGTTAAAGTCATCGATAAGCTGGTGATCTTCTTCTGTAAATGTTGAAAGGTAAGGGGGCTCGGAATTTTCATCGACCGGCTCGACCATGCGGAGCGACTGGTAAATATCAGCGTCGGGAGTGCCCTCGGTTGATGGGCGATTTCCCTCGGCCTGTTGTTGGTCAGGATGTGGTTGGTTTGCAGTGAAGGGTTCTTCCCTAACATCCGGCTGGGTCGGCTCGTCAGCTGGCAACCGGCCTGGCGAGGAAAAAACGGGCCGGTTGGGCCGGCGCCGAACTGCGGTTGGGCCATCACTGTCTGGCATGTCAGGTTTGGCCGAAGATGTGTCGGCTGGCGTTTGGCCGCTGGCTGGGGGTAGATCTTCGGGTGGATGGCTGGCCAGCTTTTGGGCAAACATTTTTGTCTGAGGGCGAATTTGCGAGAGAGGCGCGGCTGTGTCATACACCAAAATGAGCACCAGTTCGCCGCTAAGCGAGGTGGTGTAGATCAAATAATCTCTTTTATCCATCCCAAGCCGGACGAAGCGCATCAGATCGGTTTTTTCATTATGGTTCCAATAACGAAAAACGATGTTGGTGACTTCCTGGACAGCGCTACCCGGCAGCTGCCCGGCACAGGCGCGCAAATTCCCAGATCCTGGGGTGGGTCCATGATGCCCGATGATTCCAGCCAGAGCCTGGGTGGTGGGCAGTTCTCTTTCAAGGTAACTCTGCAACGTTAATGGCTCGGCCAGCCAGGGAGGTAAAGTCGCTGCGATTTGCGAATCCTCGCGAAACTCCGCATTTCGCTGGTTGAGCAAGAGGGTTACTGTGTGGATCAAATCCGGCAGGTAAAACGGACGAATAAGATAGCCGTGGGGGAGCAGGCCGCCTAAGGCTGGATGATTGGGGTCATTCTCTGGTGGGATCACGATCAGGCGGATGCCCTTTTGCTTTTCCAGGAGATCCAGGCATAAGGGCACAAAAGTCTCGTTGCTCAGGGCGGCATCCAGGATGGCAAGTTGAAACTCTCCTCTGCTGGCCGATGTGCGCACTTCGCCCGCTGACATGACCAGCCGGACCTGATACTGCCCGCTGTCCTGCAGGCTGATTCGCAACAATTCACCAAAAGCGGCGTGGGGAGTTGCCACAAGAATTGACGCCAACATGATAAGAGTTTATCACGCTGGTTAAGAGGTGGCAAGAAAATGAACGTAAAAACTACCAGTCAATCAATCGATTTGCACTTTGACACGACTGCTGGACTGGCGGGCCTCTTTTGCGGTAGCGCGGCGCAGTGTGCGCTCGTCGCGTAAAGCCTTTCGGTGAGCAGCCCGGGCAGCCTTTTCGCGCCGCACTTTGGCGCGATGAGCTTGCCGATCTTCGATCGACAAAGTCATTGCGGTTGAGATGGTATTGATCAGGAAGAGGGTGAGGATGATCAGGATGACGCCAATTACAACCAGGTCAAAAAGCGTCGTCGTGGTGATTGCGATGTTGAAGGTAGGGTTGCCGGTGAAGAATACAATGGTGTTGGCAACAATCGCGATAAATCGCATCTCGGTTGGGCCGATCCCTGAATATGAAATACGAAAGACTCCGTGTACGTAGGTTGCCAGGTATACATAGATCGAGGCTAGAAGGTATGAAACCAGTGCGAGTAATGCCAGGTCGAAACGCAAGAAAGGCGAGAGACCAAGGCCAATGAAAATAAGCACTTCGCTGATCGAATCAATGATGTGGTCGACAAAAAAGCCATAACGCGGGCGCTCAATCTTGCGGTAACGGGCCAGGGTACCATCCAGACTGTCACCAAACCACTGCAGCACGAATCCAAAACTTGCCAGCCAGAGGAATCCTTTGTCAAAGTAGGTCAGGGCATAGCTGGCAAAGATCAGGAATGAAGCGAGCAGGCCGATGGCGGTAAGCGTGTCTGGGACTACCCAGGCTGGCATCCGCGCGGCGAGCCAAAGAAGTGCTTTTTTTTCGAGTGCTCCAAGAAAGGATTTGTTTTCGCGTGTATGGGTCTCGGCCTGAGTGGGTGGCGTTACTATGTTTTGTGCCATTTTTTTTGCCCTTTCTAGGGTGTTCTGATAAACCGGTTGTGTTCTGAAATAGACAAACCAACCCGTTTCTATTCAGGTTGGCATCTGGTCCAACGCTTTCGGCCAGACTGGATAAAACATTGCCCACTGGTCTGGGGCGCTGCGGATGTATTGGGCCAGCACTTCAAGAACCGCTTCGGCATTCTGGACAATTTCCTGAACAAGGTCGTTTGACCGCTTCATTTGTATGGGCGGCGAAGCCCATAAGGAATAACGCCCATCGGCTTTCCGGCGGCCGCCAAGGACCACAATTGGTAGGTCATGTTTTAGCGCCAGCCGGATGTGGAAGACGGGTAGGTTCGCTAACCTGCCAAAAAAACGAACCTGATACTTGCTATCTTCTTTCGGCAGAGGCCGATCAATTCCGGTGACGACTACCCCACCGCTGCGCAGGGTGTTGGAGGCCTGGCGCAGCGCTTCAATCGATAAGGGCGTTACCGTCAGCCCGGGAAGCTGGCGCAGTTCATTCTGCCAGCGATAGCCTCCGGGTGGTTGGGGATATGACAAGACATGGAGGTGGGTGCCATGTAGAACCGTTGAACGGCCGACCAGATCGAAGTTACTCAGATGGGGGATTACGATCAGTGCGCCGCGGTCTTCGCGGCGGGCCTGTTCAATTGCATCGATAAAGCTTTGATCGAATTCGACCATGTCTAAAATAGCCTGGTTGTCGCCGATATAATGCCAGAATTCGTATAGGCTGCGAGCAGCGCTTCGATAGGTCTGGCGAACCAGCTTATCCAGTTCCTTCGCGGTCGGCAGTTCGCCATGCGCGACCCATTGGTTAGCGCGAAGGGCACGCACCATGTTGTTATTCTTGCGGGCCGCAAGAAGATCGCCCAACCAATAAGCAATGCGGAAGCCGGCTGAAGGGGGCACCTTGCTTAAGATCAGGCCAAGTGCGATACTCAACCGGCTGTTAAGGAAAGTTTGAATATCTATTGCCATGTCTGGTGCTTATACTCCGGTGAAAGGTAGGCAAGTGCCGTCAGGCAATTCAAAGTCCAAGCATCGCTCCATTTGACCAGGATAATTTATAAAAGTACGCGGAGAATGATGGCTGTTCTCCACTCACCCCCGCATAGCGTTGTGTCTAATTATATGCCTAAGTGTGGATATTGGGGCATGAAATTGGAATGGGGTATGAACAATGGTATACTTTTGATCTGAATTTGGCCCGTTTGTGAATCCCAGGCACAAGTGGAGGAGGCAATGGCGAGCACTGCGCAGGACGTTTTGGAATTTTGGAAGAAACCGGATGTGGATGAAGTATATATGCTTGTCGGTTGGCGCCAGTGGGCAGACGCCGGTTCGGTTTCTTCTGGCCTGCCAGAGTACCTTGTTCAGCAGGCGCGGGCGCAAGCGATTGGCCGAATCAATCCGGATGGCTTTTACCTCTTTCAGGTTCCAGGAACACATGACCTGATGCGTCCGGTGGTGCGGTTTTCGGATGGCTATCCCGAGTCGCTGGATCTACCTCGGAATGATTTCTACTTCCACCGTGATGGACCGCGCGGTGTGGTGATCTTTCGAGGGGATGAGCCACATCTGGATATCGACCGGTATATAGCGGCAATCTTGCAGGCCGCTCGTTCCCTGAATGTCCGGCGCATCATCGGCCTGGGCGGGGTTTATGGTGAGATGCCTTATGATAAGCAGCGAATGGTGTCGTGTAATTACAGCCTGCGCCCAATGCGGGAAGACCTCACCAGATTGGCAGTTAATTTTTCGGATTACCACGGAGGCGCAAGTATTGGCTCGGTGCTTTGCAAGCGCGCGGGGGAGCAGGGTATTGAGTACGCAGGGCTGTATGCCCTGGTTCCTGCGTATGATTTTTCCCTGGTGATGCAGTCCGGCAATACCATCCGGATCGAGAACGACTATACTGCCTGGCTGGGGTTGGTACGGCGGATTAATTATATGTGCAAACTGGCTTATGATCTGCACGATCTGGACGAAAAGAGCGCTCGCCTGACCGAGGTGGTGCGGAGAAAACTGGAAGACCTTGAACAGGCTGCCCCGCAGTTGGGACTGAGTGAGTATTTATCGCGCCTGTCGGAGGAATTCCAGGAACCTCAGTTCGAGCCACTGGATGATATCTGGGAAGATGAGCTAAAGCGGTTGCTTGGAAAGTTTGATGGCAAGGAAGAAGGCGAAGATCAATAGCTTTTTTCGGACGTAAGTTCCTCGATCACAGATCTATTCAAGCAGAGGTTGCCCAAAACGAATTTATTCACAAGCACAAGGCTATCCAAACGTTCATTGTTGGACAGCCTCTGTTTTGGATTCTGCACTGGTGTTCATCGGACCTTACAAATGCCTACCACAGCTTGCTTTCTGTGCCATTGGATGTATAATCGTATACATAGGTATAAAAACATATGTATATGGAAGTATATATGTCTGAAAATGATGAGCTGACAGGTTTACTGACGATTAAAACCTTTCACGAGCAGCTCCAATCTATTGCCAGGGCAGGAAGCAACTTGGTACTGGTCGTATTGGACCTTGATCATTTACTTTCGATCAATGAGATGTATGGCCACCAGGCCGGCGACGAATGGATCCGCGCCAATGCTCAACATTTCCAGCGCGTGTTTGGCGGAGAGGCCAGCCTGGTGGGGCGCTCCGGCGGGGATGATTTCATGGCGGTGATCCAGAATGGCGACCTGGGGGATATTTTCGAACGGGCGGAGGAACTGCGCCAGCAGGTGGAGAGCACCAGGCTGGAATTCAATGCGTCCGGAGAAACCATTTATCTCAGTAATACAATCTCTTTGGGATTGGCGGCCTTCCCGGCGAATGCGGGCGACCCGGATGACCTGATTGAAAAGGGCAAACAGGCGCTGTACCGCGCCAAAGTTGCCGGGGGAAACAGGGTGTGTTTTTATCAGGAAACTGATACCTTAACCGGACTGCTCAATAAACATGCCAGCCAACGCACGCTGGAAGAGGCGCTGCGCAAAGCTCGCCAGGCTGGCGAACCACTTTCAGTTTTTCTTCTAGATATTGACCGCTTTAACGAAATCAACACCGATTATGGCCACCGGGCCGGTGATGAGATCCTGATCCGCCTTGCGCATGTCCTGGAACGCAACTTCAAAGATGTTGGCGTGGTGGGGCGCACCGGAGGCGACGAATTCCTGGTCATTCTGCCCGGGCAGCGCGCCGATTCGGCATTTATCCTGGCCGAAGAAGTGCGCCGGCTGGTCGAGGACAGTGAGATTGCTGCTGCGGTTGGCGTGCATAATTACACGCTTCGTTACCGCATCTCGGGTGGGATCGCGACTTTTCCTGGCGACGCGACGGAACGGGTTGACCTGCTCCGCAAGGCGGATGAAGCGCTGTACCGGTCGAAGCGAATCGGGCGCAACCGAATCTCTCTGCCGGCCTCAGCTCAAATGGTCACGAAAACCTCACACTACACCCTAATCCAGCTTGAACGGCTGGCTGAGCTTGCCCACAAGCAGGAACGAACCGAGGCTTTCCTGCTGCGCGAAGCCCTGGACGATCTGCTGCGTAAATACGGCGACCCGGTGGGATAGGCGATGTGGGCGGAGCTTTCACCTCCCTGGCAGGCGAGCGTCACACAGGCATGGGATGCAGCGTGTGCCGGTACAATCCCGATTGGGGCGGTTGTCGAGGGTCCAGGTGGGGAGTTGCTGGCTGCCGGGCGCAATCGGGTTTACGCTCCTTGTGAACCGGAAGACACGTACATCTCTGGCGTACGCCTGGCCCATGCTGAAATCAATGCTCTGCTGGCGTTGGAATTCAATGGGATCCTGGAAGTTAGGGGAATTACCCCGCGCGATTGTACGATCTATACAACGACAGAGCCATGCCCTATGTGCGCTGGGGCTATTGTTATGGCCAACCTACGCCGGGTTTGTTTTGCCTCTCGCGATCCATGGGCCGGGTCAACCAATTTATACCAGTTCGGCTACATGGGCCTGAAGAATATGGCGGTGATTGGCCCAACAGAGCCGACTCTCGAGGATATTTTGGTCGCAATTCAGGTAGAATATTTCCTGAGAAAAGGACGGCAACGCGGAATTCCTACTCAGACTGGTCGAGCCCACTCGATTTTTGCGCGATATGCAGAAATGTCACCCAGGGCAGATACATTTGGCCGGGCGCTATTTCAGAATGGGCTGATTGAGCGTCTGCAGACCGATCATCACCCGGTTTGCGATGTGGTCGACAGGCTGGCCAAAATGCTGGCAGAGGGAACTTTTTCTGCAACCTGCTCGTCTTGAGACTGGCGCAATCGGGCGATATGCCGGTGCGTCAGGATTCGGAATGATATTATCGGAGCGTAAAAACAGGAGAATTCTATGAAAATAAAACCCAGAGCGTTGCTCAACGTATTCTATCAAACGGCATTGGTGCTGCTCGTAGCGGTCTTATTGACGGGTTGCGGGGGAGTCACAGCAACCCTCGAACCAACGATCGATACACAGCCAACCCTCCAGATGGTCCAGACTGAGGCCGCCCAGACGGTGATCGCCGATTTGACACAAAAGGCGCCATCTTCCACGCCGGTCGTCATCACAGACACGCCAGCGCCAACAGATACTCCCGTTCCAACCAACACGCCAGAAAATACGGCCACCTTTACGGAAATTCCGCCCTCGCCCACCAGCACCCGCATCCCGGCAACTTCGACGCCGGCGCCGACCGCGACCCTGGCAAACTTGAACTAGATCGGAAGAGCACACGTCTGAACTCCAGTCACCGCTCATCATCTCGTATGCC
>CAZBDC010000214.1:0-8918 GCA_964490575.1 uncultured Anaerolineaceae bacterium
AAACCCATTTTCCCTTGTAAATTTTTAAACATGGTATCTTCGTGGGGTGTGTGGTTTTTTTGGCGGCGGAGCCGCCAAAATAACCACACTTTCCCTGACTTTTTGAGAAGATACGATACAAGCAATCCCACATCGAGGAGAACCAACCATGTTTTACCTGCTTGGCATAGATGTATCGACCACCGGCGTCAAAGCGCTGCTCGTCGACCTGGAAGGAAACGTGATCGGCTCGGCCAACACCGAGCAGCCCCTCTCGACCCCCCAGCCGCTGTGGAGCGAGCAGGACCCGGCCGACTGGTGGGCCGGCGCGGTCAGCAGTATCCGCCAGGTCTTGCAGGAAACGGGCGTACCCGGCGGCGCCGTGCAGGGGGTGGGCCTGACCGGCCAGATGCACGGCCTGACCCTGCTCGGCGAGGGCGGCCAGGTGCTGCGCCCGGCCATCCTGTGGAACGACCAGCGCACCGGCGCCCAGTGCGACGAGATCCGCGCCCGGCTGGGACGGCTGCGCCTGATCGAGATCACCGGCAACGACGCCCTGACCGGCTTCACCGCGCCCAAGATCCTATGGGTGCAGGAAAACGAGCCCGAGGTCTACCGCAAGGTGAAACACATCCTGCTGCCAAAGGACTATGTCCGCTACCGGCTGACCGGCGGCTTTGCCATCGACCGGGCCGACGCGGCCGGGACGATCCTGCTGGATATCAGGACCCGCGACTGGTCGGCGGAGGTGCTGCGCGCGTTGGATATCCCCACCGAATGGCTGCCAAAGACCTACGAAGGCCCTGAAATCACCGGGACGATTACCGCGGAGGCCGCCGCGCTGACCGGGCTCAAGCCCGGCACGCCGGTCATCGCCGGGGGCGGCGACCAGGCCGCCCAGGCGGTGGGCGTGGGCGCCGTCCAGCCGGGCATCGTGGCGCTGACCCTGGGCACCTCCGGAGTGGTCTTCGCCACCACCGGGCAGGCCTTCGTCGAGCCGGAGGGCCGGCTGCACGCCTTCTGCCATTCCGTGCCCGGGCGCTGGCACCTGATGGGCGTCATGCTCTCGGCCGCCGGCAGCCTGCGCTGGTACCGCGACGCGGTGGCCCCCGGGACGGATTACGACAGCCTGCTGGCGCCCGCCGCCGAGGTCCCGCCCGGCAGTGAAGGGCTGCTGTTCCTGCCCTACCTGACCGGCGAGCGCACTCCCCACCCCGACCCGCTGGCGCGCGGCGCTTTCGCCGGGCTGACCATCCGCCACGGCCAGGCCCACCTGACCCGCGCCGTCCTGGAGGGCGTGGCCTACGGCCTGCGCGACAGCTTCGAGCTGATGAAATCGACCGGGCTGGCGGCCATCCGCCAGGTGCGGGTCTCCGGCGGCGGCGCGCGCAGCCTGCTCTGGCGGCAGATCCTGGCCGACGTGCTGGACGCCGAGCTGGTCATCGTCAACACCACCGAAGGGGCCGCCTACGGCGCGGCGCTGCTGGCGGGCGTCGGCACCGGCGCCTGGGACAGCGTCGACTCCGCCTGCGCCGCCACGGTCCGGCAGACCGGCGCCACCGCGCCCATTCCCGAAAACGTGCAGGCTTACCAGCGCTGGTATGCCATCTACCGCAAGCTGTACCCGGCCCTTAAGGATATTTCCCACGAATTGAGCGGGCTGTAAGGGCAGGGTAGGCGCAAATTAATAGTTCGATTAGAAAGTCCTGTACATCCTTGTACATTGTACAAAACTTCGCTATACTATATACAAGAAAAAAGATAGCTTCGCAAGAACGGCTTGCAATGACGAGCTAACAAAACAGGAGATGGAATGCCATGACCACAATCGTTGACCTGCCCGATGACCCCAAGTTCACCATCAAATCGGTTGCCTCGCAGACCGGTATCCGCCCCGTGACCCTGCGCGCCTGGGAGCGGCGCCACGAAGTGCTCAACCCGCACCGGGCGGATAACCGCTACCGGCTGTACTCCGAGCGCGACGTGGCGATCCTGCGCTGGCTGAAGAACAGGGTGGATGAAGGCATTTCCATCAGCAATGCCGTCGGGGAGCTGCGCAGCCTGACCAGCAACAACCTGTGGCCCGAGGCAATCCCGACCGCGCCAAAACAGACCCAGGCAGCCAGCGATAAGCCGCCGGCCCACTATGCCAGCCAGCTTTTCCGGGCGCTGATCAAGCACGACGAAAACCGGGCCGGCGACCTGCTGCGCGAAGCTCACGCCCTGTTCGACCTGATGACGGTCTGCACCGGCGTGATCGGGCCGGCCCTGCGCGACATCGGCGACGCCTGGTACCGGGGCGAAATCCGCATCACAACCGAGCATTTTGCCAGCGCTTTCCTGCGCGGGAAACTGCTCTCGCTGCTGCAGGCCTATCCTTCCCGCCGCAGCGCGCCGCTGATCCTGGTCGGCTGCGCGCCGATGGAACAGCACGAGCTGGGCAGCCTGATGATGGCGGTCTTGCTGCGCAGCGAAGGCCTGCGGATCGAATACCTTGGGCCAGACATCCCGGTCGAGGACCTGGCCGATTATGCCATCTACGAGCAGCCGGCAATGGTGATCCTTTCGGCGACCAGCGAGTATTCGGCGCGCGAAATGCGGCCAATGCAGGAACTGCTCAAGAAAACCCGGCCCACCCCAGTCTTCGGCTACGGCGGGCTGGCTTTCGACCTGAATCCCAAGCTGCGCAAGGAAATCCCGGGCAACTACCTGGGCAGCAGCCTGCAAGAAGCCCTGGATACGGTCAAAGCGCTGCTCAAGACCCGCCAGAAGGCAGCAGCCTAGGACCCGCCGCAGCGGCCAGGCCAATTCGCGCTCAATCATGCCGCGCCGGTAAGAACGGGAACACCACCCGTTTTTACCGGCGCGGTGGTCATAACTACACCGGCCGAGATTGAACAAAGATTATACATTTTGTGGAAACAGGTCATACGATTCCAGTATGATAAACGCATGAACGATAAACCGGATCGAAACCAAAATTTACCCGTATATAATATCAAGGCGGTCGCCCGCCTGGTCGGTCTTCTGCCGGTTACACTGCGCGCCTGGGAGCGGCGGTATGGCATGCCGAACCCGAACCGGGGCGAACAGGGCTACCGCCTGTACTCTGAACATGACGTACGGACGCTGCGCTGGTTGAAAGCCCAAACGGACAACGGCCTGACGATCGGCCGGGCAGTTGAGTACCTGAACGAGCTGCGTTTGAGCGGGTACGATCCCGCCATCGAGACTGTTTACCAGGCCCGCCCACCGGTCAGCTCGGCCCCATCTGCTTCCCCCTCGCTCAGCATTCTATCCAACCAGCTCCTCGACGCCCTGCTCGATTTTGAGGAGGCCCGCGCGCTGGAGATCATGCGCAGGGCCTTTACTCTCTATTCGGTCGACCAGGTGCTGATGGAAGTCGTCCAACCGATCCTGGTTTCGCTAGGAGATGCCTGGCACCGCGGCGAGCTGCCCATCGCGATCGAGCACTATGCGACCCAGTTCTTCATGCAGTACCTGATGAGCATGATGGCCGCCTCCGCCCCATCCTCTCACCCAGGAAAAATTGTGGCAGCCTGCGCGCCCGGCGAACAGCACCAGATGGGCCTGCTGATGCTGGTGGTTTCGCTGCGCTGGCGGGGCTGGGATGTAAAGTATCTTGGCCCGGATCTTCCGCTGAATCGCCTGGAAGAAGCCCTGCGCCCCATCCAGCCGCGGGCCTTGCTGTTCTCAGCCAACCGGGTTGAGACGGCCCAAGGGCTGTCGGAACTGGGCAACTTGTTGGAGCAGTTCCCTCAACCGCACCCGCTGATCCTGCTGGGCGGGCAGGCTTTCGAACAGACCCGCCTGCCAGACGTGGTCCCGGCCGTTTACGTTCCGGTTGCGCCCCTGACCGAGACCGTGAAGCGCATTGAGGAGATTGTCCTACAGGACACGGTGATTGGTGCCAGCCCGATCAAAAAAGGGCAGGCATAGGTTTTCCGAACTTCGTCGAAGGAAAGGCAGAAACCATGAATCCAGGCAACCAACCCAAACCGAAAAGCCAGCCCAGGAATGGCCTCCGCCGGGCGCTGGAAGAAGTGATGGAACGGCTCCGCGAAGACCTGGAAGAAATTGCCGAAGGGTTGGCCAGGGGCTTAAGGCCTGAAAAGCCGCAGCCCGTCCCCATTCCCGTCCCGGCGCGCCGCGTTAGAAGGAGATAAATCCCATGCCGGCAGAAGATAATGACCTTCAGGCAGGCGTTCGCCTGTCTGCAAAAAACCGGCTGCAGGCCGGCGATCGATACCTGGTTAAAGGGCCGCAAGAAGCGGTCGCTTTTTTTCACCAGGGCACAAATGCGCTGCGCCGCCTGACTCCACCACCGATATTCGTCCAGCTGCACCGGGTTGAGCCCCTGGCGGAAAATTCGCGCTCGGAATTCACCCTGTGGTTCGGCCCGCTGCCGGTTCGCTGGCTTGCGATACACAGCCAGGTGGGTCCGCACGGCTTCACCGACCGCCAGGCCCGCGGGCCAATGAAGTTTTGGGAGCACCGTCACCAATGGCAGGCAGTCGACGCGTGCACGACCGTGATGGAAGAGCAAATCCTGTACGAACATCACCCCGGGCTGGCGGGCCTGCTCAGCCGGCTGCTTTTTGCCCCGCCGCTGCTGCGCCTGATGTTGGCGTATCGAAAGTGGGTCATCCGGCGGGCAGTTGAGAGAGCCGCCTGCCCATAATCACCGGCCCAAAGGAGCGCCAACCAAATGCCAACGCCGCACACCATCGTCATCGGGGCCGGGATCGGCGGGCTGACGACCGCCGCTCTGCTGCTGCAAGCCGGGCAGCAGGTAACCGTTCTGGAATCACATATCTACCCGGGCGGCTCAGCGGGCACTTTTTATAACCGCGGCTACCGCTTTGACGCCGGGGCTACCCTGGCGGGCGGATTCTCCCCGGGCGGGCCGCACGCGCGCCTGGCAGAGAAGCTGGGGTTGAACTGGCCGGTCCGGGCGGTCGACCCGGCCTGGGTTACCCACCTGCCCGGGCTAAGCGTCACCCAGTGGGGCGACCCCGAGCGTTGGAAGGATGAACGCCAGAGAGCGTTCCCAGGGACCGAGCCGTTCTGGAAGCTTCAGGAGCGCCTGGCCGGGCTGGCCTGGGATATTTCCAGCCGCTATTTTCCCTGGCCGCCGCAAAATCTGCACGACCTCGGCGCGCTGGCCCGCGCCATCCGCCCGCCCACTCTGCTGGGGGCGCCTTATCTTTTGAGCAGCATCGCCTCGATCGCTCCTCGCCAGGCGCCGGCCGCTTTTTACCCGTTTCTGGACGCGCAATTGCTCATCTCCGCCCAAACGGTGGCCCGGCAGGCCAGCGCGTTGTATGGCAGCGCGGCCCTGGACCTGCCCAGGCGCGGCGTGAACGCCGTGCGCACCGGGATCGGCGGGCTGGCCCAGACGCTGGTCAGTTGGATCCGCGCCAACGGGGGAACCGTCTATTTCCGCCAGCAGGTCGACCGGATCGAGCTGCGCGAAGGCAAAGCAGTTGGCGTGCACACCACCAAAGGGCTTGAACTGAGTTGCGACCACCTGGTCGCCAACCTGACGCCCTGGGCGCTGGCGGAGCTGCTGGATCAACAGGCTCCAGAACTGCTGCGCAAGGAAATCAAGCGCCGCCCGGCAACCTGGGGAGCCTTCACCCTCTACCTCGGCCTGGAAGACAGACTGCTGCCGGCCGGGACCCCGGACCATCACCAGGTCATCGTCGACCCTGGCAAACCGTTGGGCGAAGGGAACTCGGTTTTTATTTCACTTTCTGACCCCACCGACGTCACTCGCGCCCCGGCCGGCATGCGCGCCGCCACGCTGTCAACCCACACGACCGTGGCCGGCTGGTGGAACGTAGCCCGGGAGGATCCCCAGAAGTACGCCGCTCGCAAAGCCGAGTACACCGAGCGGGTGCTGGACGCGGCGGAAAACGCCCTGCCGGGCCTGCGAAAGGCCGTGCGCCTGTGCCTGCCCGGAACCCCGCTCACTTTCCAGTTCTACACCCGCCGGCCGATGGGAATGGTGGGCGGTTTTCCACAGACCTCGCTGCTGCGCGCCCGCGGCCCCTGGACCGGCATCCCGAACCTGTGGCTGGTCGGCGACTCGGTCTTCCCGGGCCAATCGACGGCCGGGACGACCCTGGGCGGCTGGCGAGTCGCCGAGGCAGTCCTGCGCGCCGTCCATTTATAGAACAGGTATATACAAATCCTATCCAAACCGTATACAAAAAAATTGCCCACTCAATCGGTTTTCGATAAAATACTTGAGAGATCAATCGCTTTGTGCGTTTTGACACCACAATAATCCGATCATCCTGCTGGCGTCAAACCAGTGAAAAAGGCAGTTTGCAGCCAACACCAGACATTCATTGAGCAGCATTGCGGAGGGAAAAGTGACCAAGAAAATCATCATCATTGGCAGTGGTTTTGGGGGATTAGGAGCAGCGATCCGCCTGGCAGCCCGGGGGTACCAGGTGGAGATCTTCGAAAAACGGGATAAGTTGGGCGGGCGCGCTTACGTTTACGACATCAACGGTTTCAAGTTCGACGGGGGCCCCACCGTCATCACCGCGCCGTTTATGTTTGATGATATCTTCCAGGCCGCCGGAAAGCGCCGCGAAGACTACATCACCTTTGTGCCCTGCGACCCGTTCTACCGGATCTTCGACCACCAGGGTCGCTCCTTCAACTACAATAACAACCCCGAATTTATCCTCAGCGAAATTAACCGCTGGAGCCCGTCCGATAAAGAAGGCTACCAGCGCTTTATCCAGACCACAAAACCAATCTTTGAGAAGGGGTTCATGGAGCTGGCTGACAAGCCATTCTTGAAATTCACCGATATGCTCAAAGTCGCCCCGGACCTGGTGAAGTTACAGTCTTATAAAAGCGTGTATAAGTACGTGTCCCAGTTCGTACAGAACGATTTCCTGCGCCAGGTGTTTTCATTTCATCCACTGTTGGTGGGAGGCAATCCTTTTGACACGACCAGCATCTATGCCATGATCCATTACCTGGAACGCGAGTGGGGCGTCTTCTACGCCATGGGCGGAACGGGCGCCATCGTGCGCGCCTTCGGCCAGGTTTTCGAAGAACTGGGCGGTAAGATCCACCTCAACGCGGAAGTGGCTGAAATCCTGGTCGAGGGCCGCAAAGCAACCGGGCTGCGGCTGAAAGACGGCACGGTCCACAAGGCGGATGCGATCGTCTCGAACGCGGACGTGGCCTGGACCTACATGAACCTGATCCCCAACCACAACCGGCGCTGGAACAAAGATTTTCGCTACCGCAACACCCGCTACAGCATGTCTTTGTTTGTCATCTACTTTGGCACAAAGCGGCGCTATACAGATGGCAAACTGGCTCACCACAACATCATCCTCAGCAATCGGTACAGAGAGCTGCTGGACGATATCTTCTCGCGCAAAATCCTGGCGGACGATTTCTCCCTCTACCTGCATATGCCGACCATCACCGATCCATCGATTGCCCCGCCCGGGAGCGAATCGTTTTATGTTCTCTCGCCGGTGCCAAACCTGGCGGCAAAAGGCATCGACTGGCCCAGGATGGCCCCGATTTATAAGGACCGCATCATGAAATTCCTGGAAGATAATTACCTGCCCGGCCTGCGGGAGAACCTGGTCGCCGAACACTACATTGACCCGCTGCATTTCCAGAACACCCTGAACAGCTACCGGGGAGCAGCCTTCTCGGTCGAGCCGGTCCTGACCCAGTCGGCCTGGTTCCGCCCGCACAACCGGTCAGAAGATTTCGACAACCTGTATTTTGTCGGCGCCGGAACCCACCCGGGCGCCGGACTGCCAGGCGTCCTTTCATCATCCATCATCGCGGAAAAGCTGATCCAGGAAAGTATTTAGACGGTTTTGTTTACTGCCCGCTAAGACAAAGGGAATTGCAATGACCCATACCGGTACCGCGCTCGCGCTCAAGAAAGCCAGCTACCAAACAGCGCTCAAGCAAACCGAGCAGGTGATTCGAGTCCATTCAAAGACTTTCTACTTCGCCACGGCTCTGCTGCCAGGCGAAGAACGGCGCGCCATCCGGGCCCTGTATGCGTTCTGCCGCGCCAGCGATGACCTGGTCGACCACACGGACGCCCATCCGGATGAATTTTCGGCCTGGCAGGCTGAGGTCAACCAGGAAGCCCGCCAACAAACCAATCCCATTTTGATCACCTGGTCGCACGCGCGCGAAAAGTACGCCATCGACCGGCGCTACGAACAGGAGCTGCTCGAAGGCATCCGCATGGATCTCGTCTTCCGCCCTTTTCAAACCTGGAAAGAGTTGGAAGTGTACTGCTACCGGGTCGCCTCCACCGTTGGACTGCTCTCCATCCCCATCATTGGCCTGGCCCCAGGGATCGCCTTCCAGCAGGCTGCCCCGGCGGCGATCAAGCTGGGCATTGCGCTCCAACTCACCAACATCTTGCGCGACATCGGCGAGGACCTCCACCGGGGGCGGATCTATCTACCGGTTGATGACCTGGCCCGATTCGACCTGACTCTGCGAGACATCCAGAACCAGACCTTTGACCAGCGTTTCATTGCCCTGATGCGCTTTGAGATTGCCCGGGCGCGCGAGTTCTACCGCCAGGCGCTGCCAGGAATTGCCATGCTGTCGGCGCACGCCCGCCCAGCTGTAGGCGCCGCAGCCCTGCTCTATCAGCGCATCCTGGATGAGATCGAAGCCATCGGCTACCAGGTCTACCAGCGCCGCGCCTATACCACGTTCACCCAGAAACTTGCCATGCTGCCCAAGATTCTGGCGACCGTCATCGGGATAAAGGGTTAAATAGAAGGCCGCCGTTTCCGGCGGTCTTCTATTCGGCTGCAGCACGTTCTCGTTAGAATAAAACGAGGAGGCGTGCTTCAGCCTTGGGCGTGTAACTACTCTCCATTGTTCAGCTCCAG
>CAZBDC010000215.1:0-8800 GCA_964490575.1 uncultured Anaerolineaceae bacterium
GAGGTCAGCCCGGTCGTCGGCGCGCATGTTGGACCGGGGACAATATCTGTTGCCTACCAGGCCGGGGAATGAGGACCGCACATGGGACTGGACACCACAAAGGAATATGCAAAGAATCTTGACCGGCAGGATCCACTGGCCAACTTCCGTGAGCGGTTTTTCTTTAGCGATCCCGATCGCATTTATATGGATGGAAACTCGCTCGGACGCCTGCCCAGGCAGACCATTGATATCCTTACCCGGGTGATCCAAAACGAATGGGGCGATCAGCTCATTCGCTCGTGGGGCGCTGGCTGGTTCGATGCGCCAACCCGGATCGGGGAAAAAATCGCGAGGCTGATCGGCGCAGGCCCCGGGCAGGTCGCCATCAGCGATTCCACGACCATCAACCTGTACAAATTGAGCATGGCAGCCCTCCTGATGCGCCCGGAACGAAAAACAATTGTCACCGACACACCCAATTTTCCAACCGATCTCTATGTGCTGCAAGGCTGCAGCCGCGTGCTGGGGAATAAATACCAGATCAAACTGCTCCCGGCTGGCCCTGATGGGATCACGACTGATCTCCAGGCGGTATTAAGCGCCATTGACGAAAATACCGCTCTTGTCTCGCTCTCTCATGTCCACTTCAAGAGCGGCTTTCTGTATGAAGCAAAAACCATCACCCGGCGCTGCCATGAAAAAGGCGCTTTGATTCTCTGGGACCTCAGTCACTCTGCCGGCGCAGTTCCAGTTGAACTGGATGACTGGGATGCAGATTTTGCGGTAGGCTGTTCGTACAAGTACCTGAACGGCGGACCCGGCGCGCCAGCCTTTCTGTACGTGAACCGGCGCTGGCACGGCAAAGCCGAATCGCCGATCTGGGGCTGGTTTGGAGACCGTTCGCCTTTCGCCTTCAATCTGGTGTATCAACCTTCGCAGGATATCAGGCAGTTTATCGCCGGAACTCCGGCTATTCTGTCCCTGTCTGCCATTGAGCCTGGCGTCGATTTACTCTTGGAAGCCGGAATGGATCGACTGCGAATCAAGTCGAAAGCACTGAGCGGTTACTTGATCGATTTATTTGACGCTTTGCTTGCCCCGCTTGGATTTACCCTGGGCTCGCCGCGCGATCCGGAAAGGCGCGGATCCCATGTAAGCATCCGCCATCCAGATGGATACCGGATCAACCGGGCCCTCATCGAGGAAATGGAGGTCGTGCCAGACTTCCGTGAGCCCGATAACATCCGCCTGGGACTCGCGCCGATCTACACTTCCTTCCAGGATGTTTGGGAGGCGGTAGATCGACTTCGGCGCCTGACGATCGAAGATCGCCACCTCAAATACCCGGCTGAACGGTTGACTGTCACCTAGCAGTCCCTACCGTCCCCAGGGAGGAATATCCTGGCCAATTGGAAAATTCAAAGGTTTTATTCCGAATACCCACACAGCGCCAGTGCGCGCGGGCCGGTGTGTACACCTAATACAGGCGAAACAATGCTGGTAAACATCTCGACCGGATGGTATTCCTGTTGAACCCGCTCAGCCAGGGCCGCCGCTTCTTCATCTGCAGCGTTGTGTAGTACAGTAATATGCAGGGCGCGGGTTGGATCGACTCGTTTGAAGAATTCCCGGTAAAGAGAATCAATCGCCGACTTCCGAGAGCGAGCCGGGATCGAGGCGCCAACCGTCCCCGTGTCTGGGCGGACAAAGATTAGCGGCTTAATCTTTAACAGCGTGTTCAGAAAACGCGCCGCATCGGCGATGCGCCCTCCTTTTGCCAGGTACTCGATTGTGTCAAGCGTGATGAAATAGGTCATCCGGTCGCGGACATACCGGGCAGCAGCCAGCATATCTTCAACGCCGCCGCCCTGCTCCCGCACCCGCGCAGCCACGATGACCTGCCATCCAAGACCCATCGAGTTATTTTTACTGTCCACCACATCAACCGGGATCGGCGATTCCTGGGCAGCCGAACGGGCCGAACCAATCGTGCCGCTCATTGCACTGGAAATGGTGAAGACAACTGCCCGCTCCGCTCCCTGTTCATAGGCCTGCTGATAGGCTGCCAGGAATGCCCCGGCAGCAGGCTGCGATGTTGTTGGATGGTGCGGGTCCTGGCCCAGGCGGGCATAGAATTCACGAGCCTCGAGGTCCACACCATCGAGATAGGTTTTTTCACCAAAAACGATGGTGAGTGGGATGACTGATATATCATATCGATGCCGCCACTCAAGGGGAATATCGCAAGTACTGTCGGTGATCAGGGCAATTTGGCCTGGCATGGTAACCACCTTAACGAAAGATTAAGGTTATTTTACACTACCTCTCCAAACTTAATTGCACAGAAAGCCGATTACAGTTAAGAAGGCCAACGCAGTGAACCCTACCGAGAGCAAGCCAAAAAAGCCCTGCCGTTCAGGCCAGCGCTGCTCGGTACTGATAAGAGAGGGCGCCACCTGGGTAATCAATACAGTTCGATAGAGAGAGTCCACACCATCTACCACCGCATCAACATCGGCTTGCGGGTCGATATCCAGCCACACAGCATAAGAGAATTCACTACCGACCTGGAGAAATAAATATTCGAGAGAATTTCGATACGGGTTTTTGAACCCCCCGTTTCCAAAACCGCAAGCAATGTATATTCTTCGCCCGCCTGGATACCCAGTTCATTGGCGCGGTCTTCGCGCATCAGCAGTTCAACCGGCCCATCCACGCCGGCAGGCTGAGGATACACGCCATCTGTGAGTGTGATGTGCTTTTCTTGCTCGCTCAGCGACGCCACGTACAGGAAGCCCAGCGACAGCATTGTTTGTTCGTAGGATCCCTCCCCAGAAGGAAAGAGCCGCATCAGAATCAACGTGAATCCCACCCAGCAGGCTCATCCCTTGCGCTAACAGGTTGGGTGCAGCCTTTTCCGCATACTCATAACCATCACTCCGAATCGTCGTTAATCCGTTTTGTGCCGCCATCTCGATTTGAGAGTCGAGATCAAGTTCATCATGCGCGTGAATCCAGGCGCCAATCTTCATAATTATCCTTTCAGACCACCGGTGATAACACCCTTGAGGATATTCTTTTGCGCAATAAAGAACACAATCACCATTGGCGGTGTGTAATATACCGCAGCGGCAAGACTGACAGTCGCCAGAGTAATACCCTGCGGGTTTTTTAAAGCCGGTCGCCATCTTCACCTCTAACAGCGTGTTGTTATCGTTCAGGTAAATCAACGGTGTCAGGTAGTCGCCCCACAGCCCAGGAAGGCAAAGAACATCACTAGTCGTTAACGCCGAAGTGCCCAGTGCCAGCAGGAGAGTGTGCAGCATCACCTTAAACAGCGGGGTCATGGTGAAGGGCAAAAAGAACCAAGATAAGAAGCCTTTTAATCCTGTTCCTGATGTAAAATACTCTTATCATCTGTTCTTGGAATGTCGAATAGATTCCCGGCAGGAGGAAAAAATGATGAGGCAAGCTGGCGAAAAGGTGATCGGAGTTTTAACAAGCGGTGGTGATGCACCGGGCATGAACGCAGCGTTGCGAGCCGTGGTCCGGGTAGCGCTTAGCCAGGGAGCCAGGGTCTTTGCAATTTATGAAGGCTATCAGGGCATGGTTGACGGCGGCTCTCGCATTCGTGAGCTTCAATGGGACGATGTCGGTGGCATTATGCAGCGCGGCGGAACGATGATCGGCACTGCTCGCTGCGCCGCATTCCGAACTCGTGAGGGGAGGATGCGAGCAGCCAGGAATCTGATCCTGAATGGCATTGACCGGCTCGTCGTTATTGGCGGCGATGGCAGCCTGACAGGCGCAAACACCTTTCGCCAGGAATGGCCAGGCCTGGTCGCCGAACTGGTCGCTAAGGGTGAAATCACCCAGACCAAAGCAGATCAGCATCCTTCGCTGATGGTCGTCGGGATGGTTGGCTCGATCGACAATGATTTTTCGGGCACTGATATGACAATTGGCACCGACACAGGCCTACACCGGATCACCCAGGCGCTGGACCAAATCGGCAGTACCGCGGCGAGCCACCAGCGCACCTTCGTGGTTGAGGTAATGGGTCGTAACTGTGGATACCTGGCTTTGATGAGCTGCCTGGCCGGCGCTGCCCATTGGGTGTTCATCCCGGAAAGCCCCCCAGAAACGGATGACTGGGAAACCTTAATGTGCGACGTGATCGCTGCCGGGCGGGCAGCCGGACGCCGCCACAGCATTGTGGTTGTCGCTGAAGGCGCGCGCGACCAGAATGGGAAACCAATCACCAGCGAGCAGGTCCGTAAAGCGCTGGAGGAGAGATTGGGTGAAGATGCCAGGGTCACAATCCTGGGCCATATTCAGCGCGGGGGCGCGCCAAGCGCGTTCGATCGCTGGATGAGCACCCTGGTCGGTCGGGCCGCCGTAGAAGCGCTGCTTAAAGCCACTTCTGATTCTGAGCCTCAGTTGTTTGGGATCCGATATAACCGGATCACCAACCTGCCGCTGATGGATTGCGTGCAAAAGACCCGCGCCGTCACAGAAGCCATTGCTGCCCGGGATTACGAGCTTGCCATGGACCTGCGCGGGGGCAGTTTCAAAGAACAATTTCGCATCCAGCGCACCCTGATGCGGGCGCTTCCTCACCCACCCCCGCCTGGAGTGCGGCGGCTGAAGCTGGCGATTCTGACAGATGGCGCCCCCGCTCCAGGCATGAATACCGCCGTACGGGCAGCCGTCCGGATGGCGATCGACCAAGGCCACACGATCATGGCAGTTCATAATGGATTTGAAGGATTGATCCGTGGTGATCTTGAAGAATTTGGCTGGATGAGCGTGCATGGCTGGGGTTCGGTGGGTGGTTCTCACCTGGGGGTAAGCCGCAAGATCCCGACCGGGCGCGAATGGTATGCAATTGCTCGCACCCTGGAAGCACAGGGGATCGAGGGTCTGTTGGTCATCGGCGGATGGTCGGCCTATGAAGCGACCTACAAGATGTTCACCATGCGCGACACGTTCCCCGCCTTCAATATCCCGACAATCTGCCTGCCGGCGTCAATCGACAATAACCTGCCTGGCTCCGAGCTGAGCATCGGGGCGGACACAGCCTTAAACAACATCGTTGAGGTGCTGGACAAAATCAAACAGTCAGCAGTCGCCACCCGCCGTTGTTTTGTAGTCGAAGTAATGGGATACTACTGCGGTTACCTGGCCTTGATGAGCGGCCTGGCAAGCGGAGCAGAAAGAGTTTACCTGAACGAAGAAGGCGTCAAGCTGGCCGATCTCGAAGTGGATCTCAACCACATGATCCAGCAGTTCCAGCAAGGCAAACGTCTCAGCCTGCTAATCCGAAACGAGATGGCCAACCATCTGTACACGACCAGCTTTATGTCTGCCTTGTTTGAGGAAGAAAGCCATGGCCTGTTTGATGTAAGGACGGCGATCCTGGGGCATATGCAGCAAGGAGGTAACCCAACCCCCTTTGACCGCATCCAGGCCACTCGTTTTGCCACCCGCTGCATTTCCTTCCTGACCGAGGAGGCTGAAAAACATTCCGCCACTGGCGCCTTTATCGGTATTCAGGGTGGACGAATCGAGATCCACAATATCGAAGATATGCAGCGCATGGTCGATATTGATCACCAACGACAGAAAGAACAGTGGTGGCTTGACCTGCGCCCGCTCGTCAGGCAGCTGTCTTAATCAGCGATTTTCAGAGCAGAAACCTGGGCGGCAAGTGAAAAGGCTGCTCTGCGCCCTTCGGCAATCGCGTGCGCAGGGGCCAGCCCGCTGTGATCGACAGGCAGCGGGTTGGCCATGTCTATCGCTTGAAAAGATTGTGTAAAATTCGCGGGCCAGCCGGTTGAAGCGACATACAAGCAGTGATATTCTTGCCGCTGCATGTCTGCGATGCAGGTGGAAGGAAGCTGCCCACTCAGATAATGGACACCCATCCGAAGAATACTTTCGAACGCTGCCCGAACCTGCTCGACCTCTGCAAGCGGGCTGGCTGCCTGGTCAAATACGTCTACTTCAAACCCGGCCAGGGCCAGGAAGTAAGCGCAAGCGAGGCCGTTTAGACTGCCGCCCAGCACCGCTGCCCGCCGGTTTTTCCGCCCCGCTTCAGGCTGCATCCAGCCCGCTTCTCCTGATTCCTGGCTCACCCACCGCAGCAGGTCGGCAATCCGAACCGGCTGGCCCGTAAAGCTTCGCCGGTAGCAATGCCGCTCACACAGGCTGTCAGCCGGGCATGCTGCCCCGCACAGGCTGCCAAAGGGGTTGCATTGGCGCAGTTCGCGGGCTGCACCGGTGTAATTTTGGGCTTCCATCCGTCGCAAAATGGAAGGGATATCGATTCCGGCCGGGCAGGCGCGCACGCAGGCCGGTTCCTGGCATCCCTGACATTGAGCAGCCGCCAGCCAGGCATTGTTTTCATCCAGCAAGGCGGCAGGATCCACTGGCGGTCGCCTGTACGGCACATCGACATATTTCACAAACTGGCGCGGGAATTTGCGCGCATCATAATCGGGCAGGTGCAGGTCCTGCAACACCCGGTTTGCCGCGCCCACACCCGAGACCACAGTAGCCGGCGCGCCGGTCGCCATCACGGTCGAATCACCGCACACATATAGATTTTTCCAGTCGCTGCGCGCGTGAAGGCGCTTGAGCATTTCCTGCCCGATCTTATTCTTCGGCCCGCCCACAGAACCCCAATTCTTCAGCAGATACCGTTCGATGGTCGTTGGGGTACCCACAATCATTGTCTCAATTTTGCTGCAGAAACCCGGAAAGTGATGCTCGATCTGGTCGAGCATCAACTGCGCCTGGGCCTGCTTCTTCTCCCGATAGGCTGGAGTCTTATACTCGAAGGAATCGGGCCTGGGCCATTCCTCTAGGTTCGGCGCGATCACCGTGATCACCAGTTTTCCCGCCGGGGCCAGGGTTTCATCCACCAGCGCGTTGATGTACAGGGTCAGGTCCGAGTTGTCGATGACTGCCCGGTTCTCAATAAACACCTCCCAGGGATATATAGTATCTGGCAGCGCGGAACGGTCCACGACAAGGTAAAGGGTCATGCTGGGAAAAGTAGGTTCCAGGCTTTGGGCCCAGGCCAACCGCCCTGGCCTGACATGCTGAGGTCGGACGAGCTTCCCATAAAGATTCCAGACCGTCACATTCGCCACAACGCGATCCGCATAGATTTCTGCTCCATCTTGCAAGCGCACACCATAAGCCCGGCCGTTCTCAATCAGGATTTCGTCAACCAGGGTGTGGTAGAGCACCTCTCCACCCAGCCGCTCAAAAGCCTTTTCCAGCTTGTTCGGGAGCATTTGCGCGCCGCCAGCCGGGTAATACACTCCGCCGATATGGTTATCAAGGAACATGGTGGCAGCCAGGATAGCCGGGGTCTCTTCTGCCGTGCAATAACAGTAGGCAGAACAGAGCTTATCAAAAAAATTAATAAGCTCTGGCGAGCGGAAATATCGATCAAGCAGCGTGCGTGTGCTGGTCGAGAGAAGCCTGACCATGCGAAGGGTCTGGAGCGGGCCACTGAGCAGGCTTCGCAATCCCTGGCGCGGTGAGTATTCCGAGGGAGGGACGATCACCTCGTTCTTGATGACGATGTTTTCATACATTTTATAAAGGTCAGCATAAAAGGCGCGCAGGCCCGCTCCTTCTCCTGGAAAGAGCCGGTCAAGCTCCTGCAAGAATCGTTCAACCTCTGGCCAAAAAATCACCGGCTCACCTTCGAACGTCATTCGCGCCAGCGTCTTGTGGGCAACCACCTCCACCGTTTCTTCCAGCTCATTCATCAAAAATCGAAAGGGCTTAAAGGCCTTATCACCAAAGCCATACAACATGGCGGTGCCCACATCAAAAGTGAACCCCCTTCGCCGGAATGAGGTGCAGGAGCCACCCGGTTTATCCTGCTGCTCGATCATCAATACTGAAAGTCCCCGTTTCGCCAGCAAGCCAGCCGCGGTCATCCCGCCCAATCCTGCGCCGACCACAATCACATCATATTGGTCCTTCAATACCCGATCATTGATCAGCTTCATAAGATTCTTAATCCTTGCTTGGTTTCATCCTTTTGCACAGGCCGCACGAAAGGACAAAACAATGCGAAGTGTCAGCGGCTTTTCCTTGCCAGGACCATCACCGGCGGGCAGCACGGTGAGAAATTCGGTGAAGAAAACACAAAGTGGCTGCCGGGTCGGGAAGCCCCTTTGTAAACGCACCACATTACGAAATGGATACCTACTGCCCAGAACCCAAAGCCTGAACAGCCTTGACCTGCGCCTGGCGGGCCAGGTCAGTGGCGGAGGCCAGGATGCGCAGGGCTTCTTCAGGATTATGGAATCCCATGCTGTTTTCCGCAGCAATGAAGTCCCAACGCAGCTGGGCAGAGCGATGAAGCTGGCGCGCTTCCTCGATCAAAGCTGCATCCGCCTTCGGATCCTCGGCAGCAGCGCTGATCGCCTCAATCGCCGCGACAATGGCATCTTCAGTAGCCAGCATCGTGGTGTTCACCTGCTTCTGGATCTCCATCACCCGGCCGGTCACATATTCCACATCGGTATGGCAGGTACCGCAAGACCTCGCCGGGTCAAGCAGCGGGCTGTGCACATCATGGGTCGAAAATTTTACCGCCCCGTCCCGGGTATAGGGCATGTGGCAGTCCGCACACGAGACCCCTGCTGCATAATGCGTGCTTCCGGCGCTGAAGAGCTCGTAATCCGGGTGCTGCATTTTTATCATCTCTGCCTGGCTATCCTTGTGGATCCAATCTTTAAAATTCGAGTTTAGACAAAAAGTAGTGCGGTCATCCCCTTGAGGAAAACCG
>CAZBDC010000216.1:0-8769 GCA_964490575.1 uncultured Anaerolineaceae bacterium
ATAATGAGCGGTGACTGGAGTTCAGACGTGTGCTCTTCCGATCTCATCACCGTCCAGGGCTGGGTTTCCTTGACGATTGTTTCGAAGTGGGGCAGGTAGATCTCGCGCAGGGTGCGTTCGTCGACCTCGGAGCTGCCACGGTAGCGCTCGATCTCCTGGTTGTTGGCGGCGTAATGCTTGAGCGATGTGCCTGCCCCGGCGCCCTGCACGCCCTGCACATAGGCGACACCGATGCGCCCGGCCAGGTAGGGGTCTTCGGTGTAGGCCTCGAAGTTGCGCCCGGCGATGGGGGTGCGGACGATATTGACGCACGGGCCGAGCAGGATGTCACAGCCGGTGGCGAGGGTTTCTTCGCCCAGCGCATGGCCGGCCTGTTCGATCAGGACCGGGTTCCAGGTGGAAGCCATCGACACGCCGGTCGGGAAGGCGGTGGTGGTGGTGCAGACCGCCCGCCCGGAGTCGGGCTGGTTGGTGCGCACGCCGTGCGGGCCGTCGGTCATCACCAGGGCGGGGATGCCCAGCCGCTCGACCGGCATGGTGCTCCAGGAGTCGCGCCCGGAAAGCAGGTCAATCTTCTCGCGCAGGGTTAGCTGGCGCAGCAGGTCTTCGACGCGCGCCTCTTGCTCAGGGGAAAGAGTTTTTAACATAGATTATCCTTCAGGATTTGTGAGATGAATTTTGTCCGTCAACCAGTTGTCAGGCCTGGGGGTTGAAACCGCGGCAAGAAAGGGAAAACCCACCTGCGTGGGTTTTAAGAACCGGCGCAGGCCGGTTTGGCAGGGATAAGCGCGGTTTCAGCCGCCCGGTATGGGAATTCGACATGATTTATCGTGGATAGTCGAGCACAACTACGCCGCCTGCCGCAGATAGGTTCTGCGGATCGATCTCAATCTCAGTCGAGGCGACCTGCCGGCCGCCGCCGGCTGCCCGGAGAAAGTCGTCGACCGGACGGATGGGAAAGCCCATCACGGGGGTCTTGAAGTGCATCGGAATGGTCAGGGCGGGTTTGAGTGCGCGCACCAGCTCGAGCGCCTGGGCGCTGTCGATGGTGTAATGCCCGCCCACCGGCGGAAGGAGGACGTCCACTTTGCCTAACTCGGCGATCTGCTGGGGGCTGAGCAGGTGGCCCAGGTCGCCGCAGTGGAGGATATTGATCCCGTCGACGGTTATCCGAAAGATCGTATTCTTGCCGCGCTGCGCGCCCTGTTCGGCGTCGTGGTAGGTAGCCAGGCCGAGGATGTCAACCCCTTTCAGGTGGAAGTGACCAGGCGCGTCATATACGGCAAACTGGCCTTTGACAACTGCGATGTGGTCGTGGTCGCCGTGGTGATGGCTGATGGTGACGATATCCGCGGCGACGGCGGGTAGCGGGTAGCCGACCTTGTCATTGAACGGGTCGGTCAGCACGCGCACACCGCTTTCTCCAGTGATCAAAAAGCAGGAATGGCCAAGCCATTGGATTTTCATTTTTACCTCCTTTTTTGGTACTTCCCAACGAAATCAGGCTGTTTTTGTTTTGAAGCCTGTACCGGTTTATCTGGGCGATGCAGCCGCCCAGATAAACCGAGCGAAGACCGCGCCACTTTTATTATTGTCTCGTGGCCGCCCGCCTGTCAAGCGCCCAGGCAGCCAAATTCAAATGGACGATCCCTCTTAGAACGCCCCGACTTCAACTGCTATGCCGTGCATGACGGCCGAGCGGCTGGCGGGGGTACCGGTGGTGGCGGTCAACGCGTTGGCCGAGCCAGCCCGCTCGATGCCCTGCGCGTCGAGCGCCAGCCAGACCCCCTCAGGCAGGCAGGCCACGCCCTCGGCCAGGTCTTCACTCAGGCGCACTGGCAGGCGCACCTCGCCCTGGTCGTTGAACAGGCGCACCTCGTCGCCCTCGCGGATGCCGCGCCGGGCGGCGTCGGCGGGGTGCAGCTCGAGCGCGTGGGCTGCCTTTTTCTGAATCTCCGGCAGGTTGCTGCCCTGCGAGTGGATGCGGTGGGGCGACTTGGGCGTCACCAGGTGCAGCGGGTAGCGCGGGTCGGCTGGGACGGGCAGCCAGGTGGGGATGGCAGGCAGCCCGGTATCCGCGGCGAAGCGCGAGCTGGCCAGCTCGACCCGCCCGGAGGGGGTGGCGAGCGGGTGGGCCAGCGGGTCGCGGGTAAAGTCGGCCAGCCCGACCCGCTCCTGCTCGGGGGCCTGGTAGATGCCGTCGCGGCGGAACGCTTCCGGGTCGGGGATCTCGGACTCGTCGATGAAGCGCCGGACCCAGCCGGCCTCGTCCAGCCCCTCGCTGAAGGCCTCGCCAAAGCCCAGGCGGCCGGCCAGCTCGCATAGGATATCATAATCGCTGCGCGCCTGCCCGCGCGGGGCGACGATGCGCGGGCGGTAGAGCAGGTAGTTGCCCGCCCAGGGCAGGCCGATGTCTTCCTTCTCGAAGGCAGTGGCGGAGGGCAGGACCACGTCGCAGTGGCGTGCGGTGGGGGTCAGAAAGGCGTCGTGGCAGATGGCGAAGTCGACCTTCTGGAAGGCGGCGATGTTCTTGCGGATGTCGGCGCCCTGGTTGATGAAGTTGCTGCCCAGGCAGTAGATGGCGCGGATGTCGCTCAGGTAGCCGCCGGCGCGCCCCTCGAGGACGGCGTCGGGCCAGCGCAGGACGGGCAGGCTGGGCTGTTCCGGGGCGGGCGGGATGGGCAGGCGGCCCACCCGCGGCCCGGGCAGCGCGCTGTTGGGCGCGCCGGTCGAGCCGCCCAGGCGGCCAAAGTTGCCGGTGGCTAACTGCAGGGCGATTGCCAGGCGCATGGGCTCTTCGCCGGCGTGCACGCGCTGGATGGAGTAGCCGGGGAACAGCATGGCCGGGCCGGCCGCGGCGTAGGCGCGGGCGAAGCGGGCGATCTCACCGGCCGGGACGCCGCAGATGGGCGCGGCCCATTCCGGGCTGCGCGCTTCGCCCCCCTCCAGCCCCAGCACATAACGCTCGAGCTGCTCAAAGCCAACGGAGCGCTGCAAGGCAAACTCGCGGTGGGCCAGGCCCTCGCTGAGCAGCACATGCAGGACGGCCAGCATCATGGCCGCGTCGGTGCCCGGGCGGATGGGGATCCACCAGGTGGCGGCGCGCCGGGCGGTGGCCGAGCGGCGCGGGTCGATCACCACCACCTGCGCGTCGCGGCGGCGGGCCTCGGCCAGGCGGTGGGGAACTTCGGCGCCCATGCGGGTCTCAAGCAGGTTGGCGCCCCACAGGACGATCATGTTGGCGTGGCGCATGGTGGCCGGGTCGAAGCCGGCCTGCCAGGCCGAATCGCCCAGCAGGTAGGGCAGGATGAAGCCGGCCGCCCCGGCGCTGTAGCTGCCGGTGGTGCGGGTGCAGCCGCCGAAGATGGTCAAAAAGCGGCCGAGCAGCAGGTAGGTGCAGTGCAGGGCGCCGGTGTCGCCGGCGCTGCCCTGGTTGAGGACGGCCTGCGGGCCATATTTGGCGCGCACCTCGCCCAGGCGGTCGGCGGCCAGGTCGAGCGCCTCGTCCCAGGTGGCCTGGCGGAACTGCCCCGCGCCGCGCTCCCCGACGCGGATGAGCGGGGTGAGCAGCCGGTCGGGGGCGTTCTGCCACAATGGCATGTCGAAACCGCGCCGGCAGCCTTTCAGGTGTTTCCCGGCGGCCGGGTTGTGGCGGATGCGCGTCACGCGCCCGCCGGAGACGTCGGCCAGGAGCGGGCAGGCGTTCCCGCCGCAGTCCTTACCGCAGAAGAAGGGGAATGAGGGCATGGGGATGTCCTGAGTGGTGGTGTGATGATGCCAGGGCATTATATCAGGGATACAGGGGGTCGCAGGAGATTGCGAGAATTGCGTTTTGGGGATAAAGTAATCCCAGCGGCCTGGGTTCTGTGTGAGGGTCGCCAGTTGATGATTGGGTAGAGAAGAGGATATGAAACAATCGGTCATCGTACAACCAAGACAGAGTATCGTAGAAGAACGGCCGATCCCACCGGTCGGGGCAGAGGACGTACTGGTGCGGGTCAGAGCGTGTGGGGTGTGCGCTTCGGAACTGCACGGCTGGCAGGGTGGCGGCGGCCCATACCCGCGCGAGTTTGGGCACGAAGTTGTGGGTGAGGTGGTGGAGACTGGCAGCCAGGTGTGTCAATTCAAGCCGGGGATGCGCGTGACCGGATTATTTTACAAGGGTTTTGCCGAATACGCCTGCGCGCAGCAGTCCCTGGTCGTCGAGATCCCGGCTGGCGTGGAGTACGAGGCGGCGTTGGGCGAGCCGTTGGCCTGTATCCTGAGCGGGGCGCGGCGCACGCACGTGGAGCTGGGCGACACAGTGGTTCTGGTTGGGCTGGGGTACATGGGGCTGCTGATGTTACAGGCAGCCAGGTTACGCGGCCCGGCCCGCATCATCGCCGTCGACCCGCGTCCGGAGGCGCGCGAGGCCGCGCTCCGGTTTGGCGCGGATGAGACCTACGCGCCGGAAGCGGTCCCCGCGCGGCTGAAGATGACCCAATGGAGCCAGATCGGCCAGGGCTACGGCGCTAACGTGGTCTTTGAATCGTCCGGGACGCAGGGCGGGCTGGCGCTGGCCGGGCAGATGGTGCGCGAGCATGGGGTGCTCTCGTTGGTTGGCTGGCACCAGGGCGGGCCGCGCCAGGTGGACGTGGAACTGTGGAACTGGAAGGCCTTCGATGTGATCAACGCCCACGAACGGCGGATGGATTACCTGGTGGACTGCATGCGGCGCGGGTTGGCGCTGGTCGCGGCCGGGAAACTTGACCCCACCGGGCTGGTCACGCACCGCTTTTCGATCGATGAAGTCGATATGGCGTTCCAGGCGCTGGTGGATAAACCGGATGGGTTCGTGAAAGCGGTTATCGCCTTTCCAGAAGGCTAGTGTAGGGCGAACTCTTCACAGCTCCGCGGTTCCCAGGGCACTTATGCAATTGCTCAACGCGGGGCGTAGGGACGAGGCGCGAAGAGGGATGGGACGCTCGGGCGGCGGCAGAACTGCCGGACGCTGAGAACAGCGCTATCTTTTATGAGGGCATCCCGTTTCAGGTAGACCGCCCGGAAATTGTGGGCACGGCGCCGGCATACCGCCGCCGCGGGCTCGTGCGCGAGCAGTTCGCCGAAGTTCACCATACGAGATCGAGACGGCATCCAACGCCTCCTGGCTGGGGATCACGCCGGCCGTGCTGCGCTGTGTGTGGTCGGGAAGAATATGCCAGGGGCGAAGGAAAAGTGCTGGAAATGTTCAGCCTGGGCCTGGGTGCGGAGCATCCCGCCTATGATCTTTTTCCCGACTGCCTGCCGGTGGTGCGCAAACCCAGCGCGTGGTACATCCGCGTGCCAGATCTGCCGGCTTTTCTGCGCCGGATTGCCCCGGCGCTCGAAAGACGCCTGACCCGCTCCGCGCTGGCTGGCTACACCGGCCGGCTGCGGATCAGTTTTTACCGCAGCGGGTTGGCGCTTTCCCTGGCGAATGGCCGCCTGGAGCAGGTCGAAGCGTGGCCGCCAACCCAGGAGGAATGGGGCGATGCCGCCTTCCCTGAGCTGACCTTCTGCCAGCTGTTGCTTGGCTACCGCAGCGTTGAGGATCTGGAATATGCCTTTGCCGACTGCTGGGTGAATGACCGGCGAGTGGCGGGCGTGCTCAATGCGCTGTTCCCCAGGAAATCTTCCGATATCTGGGGCGTTGGGTGATGTACTGGTGAAAGCGCACACCTATTTTCTTGAACCCCGGGGGACAGGCTATCGCCGGTAGACCTGCGTGCCGAGGCGGTCGAGGTCGGCGGCCAGGTAGAACATGCCGCCGCTGCGCCAGGGGTTGCCGGCCGCCAGCCAGTCCCACACGGCGCGCTGGACGGACGTGCTGCGTGGGGCGGTGGCGGGGTCGAAATGGTCCTGGAAGAAGATGAACCACAGCCCGTCGTCGCCGCCGGAGGGGATGGGGAACAGGTAGGCGTCGCCCAGGTTGGCGGCCAGGTTGCTGCCGGGCAGGATGCGCTCGAGGTCGGGGTTGTAGATCCACGAGGCGCAGACGAAAGCGGTCGCTGGCTGCTCGGGGTAGCGTTCGGCGAAGAAGGCCGCCGCCTGGCGGAACGAGTCGTGGCGGGCGGCAGGGGTCATCCCGCCGCCGGCCGGGATGTGGAAATCGAGCACCCAGTCGCCGGGCTGGAGGACCGGCTGCCACTCGGCCAGGTCGAGGGTCACCTCGCCGGGTTCGGCAAAGCCGAGGGGCGAGATGGGCGCGCCGGTGACCCGGCCCTGATCCTCAATCCGGCGGACGGTCCGCTCGCCGGGCTGGGGCGGGTCTTCATGGCGGGGCATGTAGCCCTGCGCGTCGAGGCGGGCGCCGGCGGGGGCCAGGGCCAGCACCTGCCCGGTCTGGCGGCTGCGGTAGGCATGGACGCCGCCGCGGAAGGGCTTGAGCCAGTACTCGAAGCGCCCCAGGCGGAAGAATGGTTCGTATAGATAATAACGCAGCCAGAACAGCTGCGAGCGGGGCAGGCCCCAGCGCCCGGGGTGCATCTGGGCATAGTTGAGGCTGAAGGCGCGCGGCTCGAGCAGCGTGGCGCGGGTGATTTCTTCGGGGATGCCCGGTTGGGCGTGGGCCGCGCGCAGGCGGGGGGCCAGATCCAGCCCGACCAGCAGGTAGAACAGCCCGGCGTCATCGCCCAGCGCGGCCTCGAAGGAAGGCCACTGGCCGGTGAACCAGCCCGGGTTGGGCGCGTCGAACAGGCGCCAGTTGCACTGCCAGGCCAGCCGGCGCAGTGCCTCGTCGCCGCGGATGCGCTGCGCAGCGCGCAGGAGCGCTTCGTCCGCCTCGGGGCCGAACCCGCACCAGGCCCGGTTTTCGAGGACGGCCGCCGGGTCGAGAAAGCCCGGCCCGTCCGCGGGCAGCAGCGCCTGGCCGGCGTCCCAATCCAGTTCCACGGCCGCCAGAGTATCGAGCTCGCCGACCTGGCGCAATGCTTCTTCGGCAGTGAGCATCTAGTTTCCCTCCGCTAAATGCCTGATGATGTCGGCGCGGGTCAGAATGCCGACCGGGACCTGGCCGCCTTCCGGCGTTTCGCGCACCACCGGCAGGATCTTCAGGTCGTGCTGGTACATGAGCAGGATGGCCCGGTTGAGGCTGGCCGCCTCCGGCACGGCAATGACCGGGGCGGTCATCAGGTCCGCTGCGGTCCGGGCGGCCAGCATCCCGGCGTACACCTCGGGCATCTGCTCGGGGCTGACCGGGGTCTTGAACAGGGCGGGGTAGCTGCGCCCGCCCTGGGGCAGCCGCTCCTGGCGGAAGAACAGGTCGGCCTCGGTGATGATGCCGGCCAGGTTTCCGCTGGGGTCGGTCACCAGCGCGCAGCCCGCGCCGCGCGCGGCGAACAGGGCCGGGAGGGCGCTGGCGGGCGTCTCGGGCGGGATGCTGAGCGGGGCGGGGCGGACCAGGCCGGCGATGGAGCGGGCCGGGGCGGCGCTGCCCGGGCCGGCGGCGGTTTCCTGGACTTCATCCATCCAGCGGTACAGGCCCAGGAGCGGGATGAGCCCGTAATAGGCCGCCAGGGTGGTCAGGGCGGCCGCGCCGAGCGCGGCGGCCAGGGGGGCCGGGTTCAGCAGCGCATCCCTAGGCCACAGCAGGAAGGCCGGGACGAGCAGCAGAGCCGCCCGCCCCAGGATCTTGAAAAAGCTGCTCCCCTGCGCGAACAACGGGCTTTTGATCTGGTAGCCGGCCCAGAAAGCGGCGCCGGCGACCGCCAGCCCGAGGACGATTTCGAGCAGCAGCAGCGGCGTCAGCGGGACGTGGATCTGCCAGCCGAAGAAGCCCAGCGCCGCGGTGGCCAGGATGAAGATGGCGGGCGAGTCGAGCGGGCGGAGCGAGAGCTGCCCGTTGGACCACACGCGGCGGTTCGCGCCGTAGGCGACGAAGACTATCACGCTCAACACGGCTGCCGCGACGGGCGACACGTCCAGCACGAGCGCGGCCGCGTAGGCCAGGTAGGCCTGGGCGAGCCCGATCCAGTCGCGGCGCAGGCCAGGGGAAACACGCAGGGCGAGCGGGACGGCCAGCGAGCCGAACAGCGCGCCCAGCCCCGCGCCGCCCAGCAGGGCCATCACCTGGCGGCCGGGCGCTTCGACCAGGAAGTCGGTCTCGGCCAGCAGGAAGGCCAGGGTCAGCACGCTGACCTGGCCGAGGAAGCTGCCGCGCGTCCCGCTGGCGGCGGTTTCCCACACCGTGCTGGCCAGCAGCAGCCCAAACAGGACCGCCCCGGCCGGGCTGGCGGCGGCGGTGACGGAAATCAGCACGGCCACGCCGGCGACGATGAGCAGCCAGATAACCAGGCTGCGCAGGCTGTCGGGCCAGCCGCTGTTCGCCAGGCGCAGGGCGGCCTGCCAGAGCAGGAGGGGGATGAACATGGCCGCCAGCCAGGCCCAGGGCAGCGCGATGTGCGCCGTGGGGACGACCAAGGCGAAAAGGACGGCCGCCGCTGCCGCCCAGCGCAGCCACGCGGGCAGGCGCGGCCGGGCCTTCAGCAGGCTGATCAGCAGAAGCAGCATGATTAAGGTGTGTTCGAGGGCAACCATGGCAGTGTTTCCTGTTCGGGGCGCGGAGTTGTCCAGCTTGCTTAAACAATACCAGGATTGCCGGAAAACGGCAACCAGAATAGGGGCTTATAATATCAGGTGGCTCTGAGATAAATTCAAGAACACCCCGCCGCCGCTTGGCTTATGACCCGGCGCTGGATTTGATTCGTCCATATCACGAGAATACCGGCCTGCTGCGCCTGATGCCCTGGCGGA
>CAZBDC010000217.1:0-8759 GCA_964490575.1 uncultured Anaerolineaceae bacterium
AGCAAAACAACCTCCTTGGAGGATAAATACATTGAAAATAAAACCGGCTGATGTGGCCAACCAGTCATTTGGAGGAGACTGGCGCGCCGAAAAGAAACGTGTCGAATGGTGGCACGCCAGTCTCCTGGTTGGTCTTCTATGTGTTTCTTTTATTTCAGGTGCGTTGGTATATCGGGCGGGTATCCTTCATCCAGTCACTGCTTTTGTTAAGGGGGTCCTGGCCCAGGGGCGATTTTATCCCGGGCTGCCACCTGCTGTAAAAGAAGTTGCGGTTGCAGTTCAGGATGAGGTCCGGTTGTATCAGGACAACGGCTTGCCCACTCTGTATATTGATCTGCCTTTTGAAAGTTATCAACGCCTGCTTGAGAAACGCACTGAAGCAATAGAAATCGGGGTCCTCAATACAACCGATGCCGATTTTGTCTCTGGGCAGGTCCATCTTCAGGACGGTCAAAAACTGGATGCAAAGTTACGCTTAAAAGGGGATTGGACCGATCATCTCGAAGGCGATAAATGGTCTTTCCGCATTCACCTGAAGGATGATGGGCAAATCCTTGGAATGGATCAATTTTCAATCCAGACCCCCCTGGCGCGGAATTTCTTATATGAGTGGGCATTTCATAAAAACCTTCAGAAAGAAGGTCTTCTTGCTCCTCGTTATTCATTCATCAACGTTCTGGTCAATGGAAAACTCCTTGGCATCTATGCCCTGGAAGAGAATTTTGCTCCTGAACTCCTCGAATCGCAAGGACGCCGCGCGGGTGTTATTATCCGTTTTAACGAAGATCCTTTTTGGCAGAATATTAGTGTCTTTCGGCCTGCCGGCTTTACCCAGGAAAGCCATATGAGTATAACTACAATGAATAGTGCAGAAATCTCGGTTTTCCAGGAATCAAAGGTTGCTCTGGACCCAGTACTGGCAGCCGAAGCGGAGACCGCCCGTGGACTTCTGCGAGCCTTTCAGACTGGCGAACGCCCGGCATCGGAGATTTTTGATGTCGATCAGACTGGCCTCTTCTTTGCATTGCATGACTTATGGAAAGCCGAACACGGCGTAGCCTGGCATAACTTAAGGTTTTATTACAATCCGATCAGTGGATTATTAGAACCGGTGGCTTATGACGCAATGCCCTTCTATACCCAGATTGCTGATCCTACGTTAATCTCAGTCTTTATTAAGACGCGCATCTTTAACGATCCGGAAATTCGAACATCTTATGCTCGCCATCTGGAACGGGTTACCCAACCAGGCTACGTAAATCAACTGGAACAAGAACTGCAAGTAGAGCATGAACACCTAAAAACATCGCTTGAAGTTGAATTTCAAGAAAATGCGCTCCCCCCTTATTACTCATTGGCTGTGGATTGGGATCGGCTTAGAAGTCAGGCAAAAATTTTGTCGCTCGAACTGCAGCCCAAAGCAGTTGTGCGAGGTTCATTCACAGCCCTGAACATGCTTCCCGAATCAACTGGTACTGCCGAGTTAGAAGTGGAATTGGTAAATCTGACGATCCTCCCTGTCGAAATTGACTACTTTGAAGTCAACGGGAAAACTGTCACCGACAAGGAGTTACCTTTTGCTATTCCCCCGGTCATCGATCCGGAGGTACAGGTTTTCGAATCCAGCCAGATTCGCATAGCACTTTTGGCTGACCAGCAACCAGACCAGGCCCTCCCACTTAGTGTCGTTGCCGTGGGTCACATCACTGGAACAGGGCACGAGTTTCGAACTGAGTTGAGCGGCGCGAAGTTGCCGGAAGCAATCCAAATTGGGCCGCTCCCCAGGCAGCCATCAGTCGAAGAAGCGCTTGCCCAACACCCCTTTTTGAAGAAAAATCCTAATCGTACCAAAACACTTCTCATCTCACCTGGCGTTTGGGACGTTTCTGGAGATTTAGTCTTACCGAGGGACATGGACTTGCAGGTACCAGCCGGTGTAACGCTCCGTTTTTCGAAAGGCAGCATCCTTTATTCAAGCGGTGCTGTCGATTTATTAGGGGAGGCCAACGCACCAATTATTCTGACAGGTCAGGACCCTGGCGGTTGGGGCGGGATGATGATTTCCAACGCAGCCAACTTTTCTCATTGGGAGTATGCCACCATCGAAAAGACTACTGGCATTGATCGCAGCGGTTGGACGCTAACTGGCGGGATAAACTTCTATAAGTCGAATATTTACCTTGATCACGTCCTGCTAGGCAACAACCAGACAGAAGACGCCATAAATGTAATTCACTCCTCCTTTAAGTTCTTTAATTCTACCTTCAGTAGCACTTACGCAGATGCATTTGATGGTGATTTTTCTGAAGGCCTGATCGAAAATTGCGTTTTTAGCAATATCGCTGGCGATGCAGTTGATATCAGCGGAACAAAAGCCGAGATACGCGACTCGAACCTTGAACACATTGAAGACAAAGGTATTTCCGCTGGCGAAGAGAGTGAAGTAACGATAACAAACGTGCAAATTTTCGATGTTGGTATTGGCGTCGCCAGTAAAGATTTATCGCGGGTGATGTTGAGTCAATCGAGCATCAGAAATGCCCATTTCGCTGCCTTGTCGGCCTATATTAAAAAGCCTGTATACGGACCCGCCTGGTTGGACGCCCAGGAAGTCATAATCTTTGATAGTGCAGCTTCAGCAGTGGCGCAAAGTGGCAGCACTATTCTTATTGATGGCCAGAAAGTTGATGTAGTTGATTTGGACGTCGATCGCTTATATGCTGAAGGCGTATTAGGAAATTGACCGTGGAAGATTATCGAGTAAGCGATTTTCGGTATGAATTGAAGATGGAATGCGATCAGCTTTTTATGCCGCAGGTAGAAAGCTGGGTAAGCCTGCATCCGGCAGGTTTCCGCTCGGCTTTTCCGCCCAGACAGGTAAATAGTGTGTACATGGATACACTTGCCCTGGACACGTTAAATGATCATATCGAAGGCGTTCCTGTCCGCCGAAAATTTCGGTTTCGCTGGTATGGTGAAGACCTGGCGCATGCCCAGGGCCAATTTGAGATCAAAAACAAGAACGAACGGATCGGTTGGAAAATCACTCAGCCAGTTAACTGCCAATTTAATTTCCGATCCTCGAGTTGGGCAAGTATTCAGCAGCAAATGATTGCCTATTTGCAAAAAGGTAACAACAAGCTTATTCTGGAACTGCTGCGTGTCTCACGGCCCTTAGTTCTTATTAGTTATTCAAGAAAATACTATGTCTCCGGTGATGGTCAAATTCGTCTGACAATCGATAGTCATCAAAAGGCTTTTGATCAATGGATGACCGTTGTTCCAAATCTTTCATTTTTATCCCCGGACCCTGGGCAGCTAGTGGTGGAATTCAAAAGTGATATTTCGAATGCCAAAGTTATAGCAGATATCCTGGCGGAGTTTCCACTGCGTACTCGCCGGCATTCCAAGTTTGTTTCCGCGGTCAGTTCGCTGATGGAGCGTTAAGTGCTCCGGCACATCCTCACAATCGGTGTGTTTACCATTGTCCTGGCTCTATTTGGGTGTCAGATCGAAGAAATCGATAGTGATCCATCAGCCGTAAGTCTCAATCGGATTGGTATGGCCGGGACTGACTCGAATGCATATCGGTTTCTGGTGATTGGTCACACTTATGGTGGCATTCAAATAGACGATCGCCTACCCGGTCAGAATTTGCTGCGCAGCGTTGACGATCTCAAGAGCATGGAATTAAGATTTTTGGTTTCGCTCGGCGACATGGTTATGCATTCGACCCTTGAAGAATATGAATCACTGGATCGATCACTTCTTTCCGTGTTACCATTCCCAATTTTTAATGCGCCCGGAAATCACGATGTAGAAGATCGGACGCTTTACGAATCTCGCTTTGGAAGAACGTATTACACGTTTCGTTACGGCCCTGCCCGTTTTATTTTTCTTGACACAGAATATAAAACTTGCCAGATTAACACCAGCCAGCAGGAGCTTTTGGGCAAAGCTCTAAAAGCAGGGCTCCGCGATCGAGATACCATGCATATTTTTATTTTTATGCATAAAACCCTGTTCCTGCACAACGATTTTTTATATGAGCGACAGAAACACTGGGCGATGCCCAATGTTTGGGAATGTTACAACAACACTAATTTTATCCGGATCATGGATGAAAAAATTTTACCTGTCGCGGCCAAGAAACCGGTTTACTTATTCGCCGGGGATGTAGGCGCATGGGGAAACCTCTCACCTTATTACGAACACCGGGAAGATGTCGAATTGACGATGATAATGACCGGCTTGGGTGACGAGTCTGGTGATTCTGGTATTTTGGTTACCATCAATGGCAAGGAAATTGATCTGGAAGCGTATTCCTTTACCGGCCAGAACATGCCATCCCTGGAGTCGTTTACCCCCGCATTTTGGAATCAGAGCGCCATGCAGGAAAAACCTCTACCATAACCGGAAAAGCGTATTAGCTATGCTCCACGGAACAACAAGAGAACGGCTGCTAGAATCAAGAATGGCCCGTAAGGAATCACCATAAAAGCATGATATCTATGCCTCATCAGGCTGTAAATCAGAACGATAAGGCTGCCGGCCCCTCCCAGCAAAATTGCCAAAACCAGACCTCCGATAATGCCTGGCCACCCCAAGAACAGGCCTAGCACTCCACTTAAGGCCACGTCGCCAAAGCCCAATGCTTCTTCGTCGGTTTCTTCCTTGCGTAACCTGGAAAGCCACCTGGCAAATAGAGAGCCAAGATAGTATAGGCCGAACATGATTGCGAAACCCGCCAGACCGCCAAGAACTGTTTGCTGCCAACCATGCAGCCAAAATCCTATAATGCCACCAATCAAAGCACCGACCAGGCTAACCGGATGCATAATCAGCCGGTGCTCTAGATCAATCACCCCGACAACGCCAAGATAAGCCAGGATGAGGAGACTCGGCCAAAAACCTAATGTTCCCCGGTAGGATAAGTCAAGCCAGATGACAACCGCAACGGCGACTGCTTGTACGATCCATGTGCGGATATGGCGCCTGAAATTGCACTTTTGACAGGCTCGCAGGAGAATATAATCAATAAGAAAGAACTTTTGGCCACACTGAATACAAACAGGCGACGTCAGGCGGCGTGTAACCGGCAAGACATCTCCGAGGTAATTTACCAGGGCACCTGTGCCCCAGGCAAGCAGTAGCAGGCCGGTAACCCGTATCCATTCCATAACAATTCCTCGTTACTATCGTAAAAGATTACATTGAGTATATACCTGTATTCCATGTAGATCTGAAACCTCGGTGAACTTGTGAATAAACTGTAAGTGGAATATGCCCTGCCTTGATCTTTGTTCTACTTTAAGGTAAAACAGAATTCGTACATGAATTCACCTTCTATTGATCGAACCTCTTACTTGTTAGGCTTGTGGGAGCGCGAACCGACTGTCGCCGCTAACGTGGTTGAATGGCATGTCGACCCCGAGTGTACGGGCTGGTTTGTCGATATCCCCCATGATCTCCACCCGGCTCTGCGGGGTTATCTGCAAGGGCAAAACGTCCACCACCTTTACCAACACCAACTGGAGTCGTGGCAAGCTGTGCGAGCTGGCCAGAATATCGTTGTCGTAACGGGCACAGCCAGTGGAAAGACCCTTTGCTACAACCTGCCTGTGCTGGAACAAATGCTCCGTGATCCAGATACCCGAGCGCTCTACCTGTTTCCCACCAAAGCTCTTACCCAGGATCAGTATCAAGGACTGCTCTCCGCCACAGCTTTCACTCAGTCTTCATCGAGCGTGGAACCGGTGCCAGTCGCCGTGTATGATGGCGACACGCCATCAGCTAACCGATCAGCCATCCGCTCAAACACTCGTTTATTGCTATCAAATCCTGACATGCTCCACACTGGGGTCCTACCCCATCACACGCGCTGGGCCGAGTTCTTCCGCAATCTGCGCTACGTAATCATTGATGAGATACATGTCTATCGGGGTGTATTTGGGTCCCATGTTGCTAATGTAATCCGTCGTTTAAAACGGGTGGCGGCATTTTACGGTGCATATCCGCAGTTTATTCTCACATCCGCGACGATTGCTAACCCTGGGGGGCTGGCTGGCCGCCTGATAGAGTTGCCAGTCTCCATCATCGATCGAGATAGCGCGCCCCATGGAAGGCGCCACTTTCTGTTATACAATCCTCCGGTCGTCAATCCCGAGTTAGGGTTGCGGGCCAGTGCCGTTCATGAAAGCGTTCGACTAACCAGCGATCTCCTTGACATGAACATTCAGACACTGCTTTTTTGCCGTGCCAGAAGGACAGTCGAGATGATGTTAATGCATCTCCAGCAGGCGCGCGGCGACTTTTCAGGTGCGCTTCGATCCTATCGCAGCGGTTATCTGCCGAAAGATCGCAGGGCTATTGAGCGCGGACTTCGCCAGGGATCTGCTCGTGCTGTTGTTGCCACGAATGCGTTGGAGTTGGGAATTGATATCGGCAGCATGGACTCGGTTATCATGGTCGGTTATCCAGGCTCAATTGCCTCTACTCGCCAGCAAGCCGGGCGAGCCGGGCGCAAACAAGGCGCTTCGCTGGCAGTCCTGGTCGCCTCATCCAATCCAATTGACCAGTTTCTAATGCAGCATCCCGAGTTTATTTTTGAGCGTTCACCGGAACAGGCCCTTATTAACCCAGACAACCTGTTGATCCTGCTTCAGCATATTCGCTGTGCAGCTTTTGAACTGCCATTTAAAGAGGGTGAGCCCTTTGGCAACCTACCCGCCGGGGTTCTATCCTCTATTCTACAATTACTGGCCCAATCGGGCGAAATCCATTCCTCGGCCAATCGATATTTTTGGATGTCTGATCGTTATCCGGCCGAAGGGATATCCCTGCGCAGTTCATCACAACAGCCAATTCTCCTCCAGTTACCCAATGGCGAGAGCCAACGCACAATAGCAGAAATTGATTATGAAAGCGCATTATGGATGGTTCATCCCCAGGCTATTTACCTTCAAAGCGGCCAGATGTTCGAGGTACAGACGTTAGATCTTGGAAATAAAACTGCCTTCCTGAAGCATGTCGAGGTTGATTATTACACTGAACCCAAAAAATCTGTTGAGATTGAAAGTGTGTCTCTTTTACGACGGGAGGATGTACCTGGCGGGAACAAGCATCTGGGTGAGGTGATGGTTACAACTCGGGTGAATGGTTTCCGGCGCGTGCGTTGGTATACGAACGAAGTGCTCAGTGAGGGCGCCCTCGAGTTGCCTGCCACGCAGCTTCATACGGTTGGCTACTGGTTGTCGATCGATACCAGGACTGTTGAAGCCCTGCAGGAGAATGGGTTATGGAATAGCGCCCGGAACGATTATGGCCCAAACTGGCCCGCGATTAGAAATCTTGTCCTTAAGCGTGATCACTATGCCTGTCAGGTTTGTGGCACGAGTAATTCTGGCAGACCCTTGCATGTACATCATAAAGTTCCCTTACGTTCATTTTCCTCGCCAGAACAGGCCAATCGACTGGATAACCTTATAACGCTGTGCCCGAACTGTCACCGCCGGGCAGAAGTATCCGTCTTAATTCGGAGCGGCCTGGCAGGTCTAGGGTACGTCCTTCTCAACCTTGCACCCTTGTTCTTGATGTGTGATATCAGCGACCTGGGGTCTCAGTTTGACCCCCTCTCTCCTCTGGCAGAAAAACAACCAGTGGTTGTGATATACGATCTCGTTCCAGCGGGGATTGGCCTTTCCGAAACGATTTATGACATACATGCTGATTTGGTCCAACGCGCCTACGAATTGGTTTCTCACTGTGCTTGTCACAATGGTTGCCCATCCTGTGTTGGACCGGCTGGAATAAATGGGATTGGCGGAAAAGAAGAGACGCTCGCTCTTCTCCGTATTCTGTGCGGTTTTGCCAACCAGAAAGAATAATAGCCTATGGATAGCGAATCCCTCTTTCAGAAACTCAAATCCATGGGTGTCCAATTAGGGTCTGGTAATATTGCGCCCGAAAGCAAACCGGTGAAAAATCCTCAGGGAATTGAAACGGTTGTTGAGGGGCGAGATGTACCAACAGTTTTTGGCCAGGCGTTTCTAACCGAACAGGAATTTCCTCTTGATCATCAGCATGGGGTTATCCCCCTTTGTTCCGATGGAGAAATGGATATTTTTGCCAGGTGGTGTGCAACCCCGCGGATGCTGAGCTCAAACAGAAAAAATATTGTTTATTTAGACACCGAGACAACAGGGCTGGCTGGTGGGACAGGCACATATGCTTTTCTGGTAGGAATTGGTTTTCAGTCAGAAACATGTTTTCATCTCGCCCAGTTCTTCATGCGAGAGCCCAGTCAAGAAACTGCTTTATTGGCAGCTCTTGATCAGTGGTTAACCAAGTTTGATGTCATCGTCACGTTTAATGGGAAATCGTTTGATGTTCCATTGCTAAATACTCGTTTCATGATGAATGGAATCACTGCGCCGTTTGAACGCCTTGAGCATGTCGATGTATTACAAATTGCCCGCAAGCTGTGGCGAGATCGATTGCCCAGTCGGGCGATGGGTGAATTGGAAAAAGAAATTATTAAATTCTTCCGCAACACGGATGACATTCCGGGTTGGATGATTCCTCAAATTTACTTTGATTATCTGCGTAGCGGTGACGCCAGGCCGTTATCCGGTATTTTTTATCACAATGCAATCGACATTCTTTCTCTAGCGGCATTATTCGGGCGGATTGGTGAAATGTTGAATGATCCTCTAAGATCGGAAGAGCACACGTCTGAACTCCAGTCACCGCTCATTATC
>CAZBDC010000218.1:0-8668 GCA_964490575.1 uncultured Anaerolineaceae bacterium
CGGCTGCGCCGGCCACACACAACGGCAAAGCCCGAATAACTTTTGGAGGATTCTGAAATGGTTTCTGCAATTGTGCTGATTGAATGCGCGAAAGGTTCGGTCAACGAGACGGCCGAAGCCCTGGCGGAAATGAAGGGCATCAGCGAGGTCTATTCGGTCGCCGGGCGGGTCGATCTGGTCGCCGTCATCCGCGTCGCGGATAACGAGCAGCTGGCTGAGATCGTCACCAACCACATGCTGCGCGTGCCGGGCATCCAGAAAACCGAGACGCTGATCGCCTTCCGCGTGTTCTCCCGCCACGACCTGGAGCAGATGTTCTCCATCGGGGCGGAGGGCGGCTAGGCGCCGGCATGGCAATTTACGTGGATAAACTGCGTGACTACCGCAGCCTGCTCGGGCGCGGCCTGCCCGGCCGGTGGTGTCACATGGTGACGGATGGCGACCTGGAGGAACTGCACGGGTTCGCCGGGCGGCTTGGCCTCCGGCGCGGCTGGTTTCAGGACCACCCGCACCATCCCCACTACGATCTTCTGCCGGAAAGCCGCGCGCTGGCCGTGGCCCTGGGGGCGGTCGAAGTTTCCACCCGGGAGCTGGCGCGGATCATCTACCGCGGGCCAGGTGAGGCCCGGCCGCTGCCATCAGGAGGGTAGCCGGTGCGCCGCGGTGCTACCCGCTTTCACGGCTCTTTACCAATACCGACCACTGCCCGTGTTGGACGACCTGGCCGGACTGGTTGAGCACCTCAGCCTGCAGGCCGACCAGCCCGCCGCCCAACCGCGCCACCGGCCGGGTCTCGTTAATGGTGATGCGCACCCGCAGGGTATCGCCCAGGAAAACCGGCCGGCTGAACTTCCAGCGCTCAATCTCGCGGAAGGCCAGCAGGGTATCCTCCAGCAGGCCCAGCCGCACGGCCAGCCCGCTGGCAATCGATACGACCAACATGCCGTGGGCGATGCGCTGCCCGACCGGGTGCTGGGCTGCGTAAACAGCGTCCGTATGGATCGAAGACCAGTCGCCGGTCAGCCCGGCGAAGGCAACGACATCGGCTTCGGTGACCGTCCGCCCGGGGCTGAGGAAGATTTGCCCGCTCTGATAATCCTCGAAGAAAAATCCCCGGCAGTTTTCCGGCATCTTTTTGTCGGTCATTGCGCCTCCTGGCGACCTGAGGAATGGTTCGTGTCATTCTGGAACAACCAGAAGCACTGAAGATATGGAAGAACGATATGATAGCCGAAAAAGTGCAATCCACCATCGTGTTTCTAAAAACCCGCGACCTGGCCGTGACGACGGATTATTATACCCGCGTGTTTGGCTTCCGCCTGGTCCTTGACCAGGGCGCCTGCCGCATCTTCGCCGTCCGCCCGGGAGCCTACCTCGGTTTTTGCCGGACGGATGAACCAACCGGCACCCCGCAGGTCATCGTGACGTTGGTGGTCGAGGATGTCGACGCGGCCTGCGCGGCATTGGAAGCAGCCGGGGCGCAGATCGAAGTGCGCCCGCGCTTCAACCCTCAATATAACATCTACCTGTTCTTCGCCCGCGACCCCAACGGCTACCTGATCGAAGTGCAGCGCTTCCTGGATCCGAACTGGCCCCCCGATTTATTTTGATACCTTTATCCGTTTTATGTTGGCGACGCAGTCGCCCACAAAAACGATAAAACTTAAAGATAAGTGAGCCGCCCGCGGTAGTGTTCGAGCCAGCGCCGATTGTGTTCGTCGCCGGCATCCAGGTTGGCGCTCATGAACACCGGCGCGTCGCTGGTGCGCTCCTGGAGCAATTCGGCGGCGCGCGCGACTACGCAGTTGAGGATGGCCGCGCCGGTCACGGTGGAGGTCGGCCCGACCCGCTGCGGCAGCCCGGGCAATGGCACCAGCGCGTCCCCGACCGGGGCGCGGTTATCCAGCACCAGGTCGGCGGTCTCGAACAGGCGCGGCTGGCCAGGCTGGCGCGGCTGGACCGACTTTGAATACTGGAGCGAGGTCAGGGCAATCACAAACACCCCACGCTGGCGCGCGCCCTGGGCCACTTCAACCGCCGCGGCGTTGCGCCCCGACACCGAGTGGACAATGAGCAGGTCGCCGGCTTCGAGCGGCGTTTCGGCCAGGATCTGCGCGCCGAAACCGGGCAGGCGTTCCAGCCGGCTGGTCAGCGTGGCAGGGCGGACGTCGGTGGTCAACCCGGGCGGCAGGATCGGGTTGACCGGCACCAGCCCGCCGGCGCGGTAGAACAGCTCCTGGGCCAGGATGCCGGCGTGCGACGGGCCAAACACGTAGACCAGGTGCCCGTTTTCAATCGTCTCGGCCACCCGCTGCGCCGCCTGCTCGATGGCCTCGCGCTGGGTGTCGCGCACTTCTTGCAGCAGTTGGATGATTCCGTCTAGATAGTCCATCAGAACCCCTTGCGGAGCGCTTCCGCCTCCACCTGGCTGACCAGCGCGCGCCCATCTGGGCGGTTGACGCTGGGGAAAACGGTCGGCTGCAGTCCGCGCGCCAGCATCTCTTCGACGATGCCGGCTGAAACAGCCCACAGCACCATGGCTGCGCCCAGGCCCGAGGCCGGGCAGATCGGGTAATCCAGTCCCTCTACCTCCAGCATGGCATCGCCAAACGGGGCCTGGTTGTCCAGCACGTAGTCGGCCGCCTCGTACAGGCGCTGCCCGGACGGGTGTTCGGAAGCCAGCTTTGAACTGTAGGCCAGGGCGGTCAGGGCGATCACGGTCAGCCCGTGGGCGCGGGCCTGGATGGCCAGCTCGACCACGTTGGCGGTTTTGCCCGAGACGCTGCCGACGAAGAGGACGTCGCCCGGGCGGAGCTGGTTGGTCTCGAAGACGTGCTCGATATAGGCGTAGGAAAGGCTCCCGGCGGGCGGCGCGTCGGCCCGCGTGCGCACGTAGTTCTGGACGTTCAGCCCAAACGACAGCGCGCTGAACGCGGCCAGCCCGCCGGCGCGGTGGACCAGCTCGCTGGAGACCATGTGCCCGCTGTCAAAGATGTGCAACGCGCCGCCGCTCGCCAGGGCATTCGCGCAGACGCGGGCGACCTGCTGGATAGGCCCGGTTTGCGCGCGGACGGCAGCCAGGCGGCCCTCCAGCGCTTCGAAGTAACGCTCGATCAGCATTCCAACCTCCTATGATCCAGGTTTCATTTTCTCGATTGCCAGCCGGCCCAGTGCGGCGGCCGGCGGTTGATCGCCGATGGTCAAAACGGCATGCGGAAAGGCCAGCGCCATTTCCTGGCGCAGCGGGTCCAGCACGCGCTGGCCGGCGTTGACCAGCCCGCCGGCGATGACGACGTCAAAGGTCTCTTCCGGGCGGAAGAGCTGGCGGGCGGCGTGCACGCCCAACCCGGCCAGGTCGGCGGCCACCTTGGCGCAGATCCGCGCTGCGACCGGGTCGCCCTCATCCGCCAGGCGGGTCACCAGGCTGGCCAGCCCGGCGATGTCGGCCCGGCTGAGCGGCTTGTGATAGGCGACCAGCACCAGGTCGCGGCGGAAGTTGGCCGGGTCGAGCTGCAGGCGCTGGCAGAGCGCCTCGACCAGCCGGGTGGGGCAGTCCAGCCGGCCTTCGTAGGCCCGCGCGGCGGCGCGCAGCCCCAGCAGCCCCATGGCATAGGCGCTGCCTTCGTCGCCGAGCAGCGCACCCCACCCGCCCACGAAGGCCTCGCGCCCGTCGTCGGCGCGTACGCCGAAGGCGGTCGCCCCGGTGGCGGCCACAATCCCGATGCCGTGCGGGTGGTAGATGCCGGCCCGGGCAAAGATGACATCCCGCTCGCGGTAGTAGACGTAGCGGGCGTTGGGGCACAGGCTGCCAAAGGTCTCCTCGCCGAAACGGGGCCCGACCAGCGCGGAAACGAACAGCCCCACCGCCGGCCCGGCCACCCCGCCGTTTGCCAGCACCCGCTCGACCACCCCGCGGATGTTCTTCAGGGCCTGCTCGTAGCTGGTGAAGTTGGTGTTGACGTCGCCGCCTTCGAGGGTCTCGAGCAGCTGCCCGTTGAAATCCATCAGGGCCGCCTGGCTGCGCGTCCCGCCGCCCTCCAGAGCAATCAGGTAGTTTTCTGCCATGGTTCTGCCCTCAATCGCGCAGCGCGCTCAGGTGCTGGCGGGCCTGGGAGGCGATCATGGCCAGGTCTGAGCTGAGCGCGATGAACTGGATCCCATCCGCCATTAACTGGCGGGCGCGCTCGGCGTCCGCGGCGACCGTGCCGACCGCCTTGCCGGCCGCGCGGGCCTTGCGCGTGACCGTCTCCATCGCCTCGCGCACCCGCGGGTGGTTGGGCTCGCCCGGCAGCCCCAGCGCCTGGGCCAGGTCGGTGGGCCCGATGAAGATCACGTCAGCCTGCTCCAGGGCGACGATCTCGTCGATCTCGCGCAGCGCGCCGAGCGTCTCGCAGTAGATCACCACCAGGGTGTGCTCGTTCGACAGCCGGGCGTATTCCTTCAGGTCCAGGAAGCCGTATTGGGCCGCGCGGGTCGAGTTGGCCATCCCGCGGCTGCCCAGCGGGGCGAACTTGGCCGCCCGTATGGCCGCGCGCGCTTCTTCGGCGCTCTCGATCTGCGGCACGATCACCCCGCGCGCGCCCATGTCCAGCGCGCGCAGGATCTCGCCGGGCGTCTTGGTCCGCACGCGCATGATGGCCGGCATCCCCGCCAGGTCGGCCGCCCGAACCAGGTCGACCAGGCTCTCGTCGTTCATCGTCATGTGCTCGGTGTCGATGGCGACAAAGTCGAACCCGGCGTAGCCGAGCACTTCCACCACGGCCGGGTCGTGCGACCGGACGATCGTGCCGATACAGTTTTCGCCGTTTTTCAGGCGCTGCTTGACCGGATTTTCGCGCATCGCTTTGCCTCCCTACGACCCGTCCCACTCGCCGACCATCCACGGCGGCCGGATGGTGTGCAGATCTTCATTCAGCCCGTCCAGCCGTTCCAGATCGACCGCGGAGAGCGAAAAATCGAACACGGCGGCGTTCTCGGCGATCCGCTCGCGGCGGACCGACTTGGGGATCACCACCATGCTCTGCTCCAGCGCCCAGCGCACCAGGACCTGGGCGGGCGTCTTGCCGTACTGCCCGGCGATGGCCTGGAGGGTGGGGTCGCCAAACTTGCGCCCGCGCACCAGCGGGCTGTAGCTCTCCACCTGGATGCCCCGCGCCCGGCAGAAATCGGCCAGCGCCCGGCGGGTGTTGAACGGGCTGGTCTCGTACTGGTTGGCAGCCGGGACGACCGGCGAATCGGCCAGCAGTTCGCGCAGGTGGGTGATGGTGTAGTTGCTGACGCCAACGGCGCGCGCCCGGCCCTGCTGGTAGAGCTGCACCAGCGCCCGCCAGGTGTCCATCCACTTACCGCGGATCGGCCAGTGGATCAGCAGCAGGTCCACCTGGTCCACGCCAAGCCGGCGGCAGCTCGCGTCGTAAGCGCGCAGGGTGGAGTCGAAGCCCTGGTCGGCGTTCCAGATCTTGGTGGTGACGAAGATCTCCTGGCGCGGGATGCCGCTCTCGCGCAGCGCGGCGCCCACGTCCTCCTCGTTGCCGTAAGCCGCGGCGGTGTCGATGTGGCGGTAGCCGGCTTCCAGCGCCCAGCTCACCGCCTGGCGGGTTTCGCCGCCGTTTTTGGACTGGAACGTGCCCAGCCCCAGGACGGGCATTTCGACCCCGTTGTTGAGGGTGACGGTACTGTGCAGGGAAAGGGTCACGATCATTTCCTCCTTTTGTATATTCTACACCTTCCTGGACCACACCCCGGTCCACTCCGGCAGGCGCGCCCAGCCGCGGACGCGGATCTCGGCTGCCAGCCCGGGGCCAAAGAAGAACTCGGTGGCTTCGGCGGCCTGGGCGGCGCTCTCGAACTGGTAGTCGGTCGAGATCACCTCGCGCTCGAAGCCCCAGATGCTTTCCAGCCAGGCGTAATATTCGGCCAGCTCAGGCGTGGGTGGGGCGGGGGAAAGCGCGCCGGTGCCCAGCGTCTCGAGCACGACCAGCGCGCCGCCCGCCCGGGTGGCGCGCTGCATCTCGCCCAACACGGCGCCAATGTGCGCCTGCCAGTCCAGCGGGCGCCAGCCGCGCAGGTGGCCGATCGACCAGCCGGCGATGGCCGCGTCCGCCCAACCGTCGCGGACCGGCAGCCGGCGCATATCCGCCTGCACCAGCGGCCAGGACCCGCCGGTTTGCGTTCGCTGGATGGCTTGCTCGCGCAGCATGGCGCGCTGGAGCTCCAGCGCGATGATCTGCCGCGCCAGCGGCGCCAGCAGGAGCGGGATGCGCCCGGTCCCGGAGCCCAGGTCGAGCACCTGCGCGCCGGCCAGCGGGCAGGCGCGCAGCAGCGCGGGCAGCAGGTGGCCGTCCGCGTCCTCGGGCAGGATCATGCGGTGGTACGCGCCGGCCTGGTGGGTGTAGATGTGGAGGAAGGGGTCCATAAATGTCATTCCCATATGGATAAGATCAGGGATTGTACCTGCGGTAAAAGCTCCGCAGCCTGGGGTGCGTCCGGCACAAAGGGCAAGAGCTGCCGCGCCCATTCTGCGCCGGCTTCAGACAACAGGTAGCTCAGAGCGCAGTCTCTTTATACTTCCATAATCCTCTTTTGGGGGATTATGGAAGTAATAAGTTTTTCAGGGATTGGTGGTTAGATGCCCCGGTGTGACGATAAAGACGGCGTCTGTGTCTTCGATGAATGATCCTTTTATATTTTCCAACGCGCGCAATACGGGTAGAGGAAACCTTGCCGTAGTGGAGCCAAATTGGGCCAGATACCGTCCCAAACGCTTATAATGGTCGTATTCCAATCAACCTTGCCGGCCCAGAGGCTTCGGATGCCCCAATCCTTCTTCTCTCCGCCAGGATGGAAAATCTGCAACCTCTTGACAATTCTTCCCGCCTATCTAATAATCTAATCAGCACATCCACAGGCCGGCGGCGCCATTGCCGGCGACTACAAAGGATAAGTCAAGTGGCACACACCAAACGAACGCTAACCATCATTGGGATGTTATTGAGCCTGCTGTGGTTGGCCGCTTGCAGCCCCGCGGCGCCAACCAGCACGCCGACCATCGACCTGGACCCCTTCCGCACGGAGGTGGCTGCCACGGTGATGGCGCAGGTTACCCTCGACCTGGCCTCGACGCCTTCCGCGACCCCCTTCCCCAGCCCGACCGCCACGCTCCGGCCGACCGACACGCCGGTCCCGGTCGCCAGCCCAACCGCCACGGTCGCCAGCGAGACGCAGGAAGCGGGCAGCGGCAACAAGGCCGCGTGGGTCTCGCAATCCGTCGCGGATGACACCGTCTTCACGCCCGGCGCGGAATTTACCATGACCTGGCGGCTGAAAAACACCGGTACCACCACCTGGACGGCTGCCTATATGCTGCGCTTTTACAGCGGGGATGCCTTTGGCGTCCCTGCGCCCAGGGAGATCTTGATTGGCCAGGAAGTGCCGCCCGGTGGAGAGATCGACATCAGCGTCGCGATGAAGGCGCCGGTCAACCCCGGCAGCTACCGCAGCGATTGGGTCATGGCCACCGAAAGCCGCGGCAACTTCAACGAGCCGATCTTCCTCAAGATCAAGGTGGCTTTGCCCGCCACGCAGACGCCCCCGCCACAGGCCACCCCGACCGCGACGCCGCAGTCCTGAATCAGGCGAGCCCAAAAGAAAACTCCATTTCAACGGATTTTGAAATGGAGCTGCAAGTGTGCCCCCAGAGGAATTCGAATCCTCGTTTTGGCCTTGAGAGGGCCACGTCCTGGGCCACTAGAACTATGGACGTGGCCTTACTGTCCTGGTTGGGGGGCCACACACTTCGTTTCGTCAAAATTTTGTCACGGAATAGTGACTTCGTTAGAACAATTGTATCAAAATTCCCTTAAGATTGCTATCCCTTTTTTCTAGGAACTTAATTATTTTGTCAATTGCTTTTTGGTTTGACAAGCAATACACTTTAAGAGCCACTTCCGAAATTGTTATTCGAGTTTGCAAACACGCATGCTTTCTATCCTGGTTTGATAATGAATGTCCTGCTATAGGCGTTAATCATTCAATGTTAAGGAGGAGAGAATGGCCGTATGGTTGGTTCGTGCAGGTAAGTATGGGGAACGTGAGGAATTTGCTCTTCAGCACAAAATGGCGGTCATTGGGTGGGAGGATTTACCGGATTTGACGCCGATTAAGGTTCGTAGCGAGCTGCGAACAGTACTGCAAAAAACATATCCAGACGAAAAGCTAAGGACTATCCAAAATTGGGAAGGCCAAATCTGGAGATTTATTCATGAAATAAAAAGCGGCGATCTAATTGTTCTCCCTCTCAAATATCGCACCTCAGTGGTGATAGGTGAAGTAGATGGCCTTTACCAATTTGAGCCCGGTAATGATCCTAGTACCAGGCATGTTATTGCAGTAAAGAAATGGCAGGAATTTCCCCGCAAAAATTTTGACCCCGATCTTCTGTATTCTTTTGGAGCGCTTTCGACAGTGTGTCAAATCCAACGCAACCAGGCTGAAGATCGCATTAGGGCAATGCTAGCAGGTAAGAAAGTAGCAGCTATACCAGTCGATGATACAGAGACTGACTTAGAACAGCTTGCAAAAGATCAAATAGTCACCCATATTGAGCGCAATTTTAAAGGGGATAAACTAGCACGCCTTGTAGGAGCAATCTTGTCAGCCCAGGGATATC
>CAZBDC010000219.1:0-8571 GCA_964490575.1 uncultured Anaerolineaceae bacterium
CCAGCGCAGCTTTTTCGCCTTGGCCCATTCAGCAAACTCGCGGTCTGGTCCAGGGTGCATGACCATGTAGCGGATTTCATTGGCGGTCGGCTGGTCCCAGCCAAAGTGATGGTAGCCGGTGTGGATGATCAGGATGTCGCCTTCGTGCACTTCCACCCGTTCCTCAATCATCTTGCTGGTGTAGATATCGTAATACCCGCAGCAATAGCAGACATCGACGACCACCGCACTGTGGACGAGAAAATCCATGTCCAGCGAGGCGATATCTTTGCCAGGGGTATGGAAGTGTATTTCTCCATCCAGATGGGTGCCGAGGTGATTGGAATGGGTGAGCACCTGCCCGTTGGCTCCATTCGGCGCCAGGCGCTTGAAGTATTTCACCTGGAGTGGTTCGTAGGTAGGCCAGGGTGGTGTGCCAATCCCAAGCGGGACGGTCAGATCGATGAATTTCATATGCTCGTCTCCTTATTTTTCTACAGAGGTTTATCCGGATTCTTGCTCTGGCTGGCTTTCTTTCTGCAAAGCCTGAAATGCGGCTTGAAAACAGGCTTCTGGTGCGCGCAGAATGCCGGCTCCAACCATGCCGATGCCCGGGTCTTTATGAGCGATGCCGGTGTTAATCTGTGGCAGGATACCCGTCTCTATGACTTTGCGAACATCGATACCCAGCGGCGTGCCACGGAAATTGAGCGCAGGGACGGTGAAATGTATATGCTCGCTGAAGGTGATCTCATACATCTCCAGGGTAGTCTGCAGGGCCATCTGGGCAGTCCCGCCCACAAAACGAACGATGGCGGGCGCGGCGGCCATCGCCGTTCCGCCGTAGCCGGCGGTCTCGGTGATGGTGCTGTCGCCAATATCTGGGTTAGCATCCACTTCGCTGAACTGAGGGAAGTAAAGGCCTTGCACCTGGCCAGCCGGCGCGGTGAACCAGCGCTCGGGCATGCTCGCGACCCGAATGCCGAAATCGGTCCCGTTGCGCGCCATTACAGTCACGATCGTGCTGCCCGGAACGCCTTCGGCTGGCTCCAGCATGGCTTTCCCGGCCGGCATCGATAGGTTGAGGAAAAAATGGTCGTTCCGGTCGATAAACTCGATTACTTGCGCCAGGCGTTCGTTGTCGCGGTTCGTGCGGGCCAGCGCCGGGAGGACGGCGCGCAGGAAGAGCGAAGTGGCCGCCCGGTTGCGGTTGTGGCATTCATCGCCCATATGCAGCGCCTGGGCAATCAGGCTGCGGATATCGATTCCATCCGGCATTGATTGAATGGCGCGGTCGAGGGTGGGGTAGAGATCGCTTTCCATCCACTTCAACCGGGCAGTGACCTCCGGTCCCATCCCGCCATATCGCAGGACCTTGCCCAACCCCTCGTTCTGGGTGCAGTATGCGCGGTTGCCAAAGGTTTTATTTTCCAGGATGAAGACCGGCATGGAGGGCGAAACGATGCCGGCCATTGGCCCGACCGCGTGATGGTGGTGGCAGGGTGAAAATTCGATCGCACCTGATGCGGCAAGCCCGGCTGCCTCCGCTTCATCTTCCGCAATGCCCTCGTAAATCAGCGCGCCAATCACCGCTCCGCGCTGCGGACCACACATGCGCTCCCAGGTGATCGGTGGGCCAGCGTGCAGGATCATCCGGTCGTGCATCCCCGGGATGACCTGCCTGGCGATTCCCATTCCAACCAGCACCGGCAGCCCCTGCTGGATCCGCCGGCAAACTTCTTCATTGGCAGAATCGATATCAATTCCATCGCGGGTGAAGCTCAAGCGTGGAACGCCTTCGGCCGGCGGCCTCCAACCCACTTCGATCACACTTACCCCCTGGTCGCGCACGGATTGGGCCATGCCGGCCAATCCAACGTTGACGACCGTGATCGGTTTTCTAAATAGATCTTTGATGGCCATAACCGGTCTCCTATGCGCCCAACAGCAGGCGGGCAGCCAGCCGGGCGGCGGCGGCGTTGCTCGGGCAGATTTCAACGCCGGCTTCTTCCAATGCGCGAACCTGGTTTGACCGGACCTGGGGGTCCTCTTCGGTCCCGGTAACCGAGGCCACCATGCGCACTGCCCGCCCGGCCTGGCTGGCGACGTGGTGGACCTCCCGGATGGCCGGCCCCAATTCGGCAGCCGGGTTGGGGTGGGCCCCATATCCCAGGACAACATCGAGTAGAATGACGGCGGTTTCAGGATCGCGGGCCTCTTGCAGCAGCCGCCGGATGCGCAGGTCGTTGTCGATCATTGGGTGAGGGCGCCCGACGGTGAATTCTTCTTCGCCCAGATCGACCGCGCTGTGGCCCTGGCTGCGGTGTGGATCGGGAAGCTGGTTTGCCGGGTCCAGTGGCGCATTGGAGTACACCGGTTCTGGCAGCAGGTCGCGCCAGATGACCTGGGCTTCGTAACAAAGCGTGCCGCCTGAGAACAGGGCCCTCAGGCAGCCATGCTTGCCACCGGTTGGGAGGCTTTGTGTGTCCATCGTTTTTTCTGCTGCCAATTCAGCCGAGGCATCCCCGGCAGAACCGGCTGCTGTGGCGGCCAGCCAGGCAGTTTCTTCCAACGTGCGCGCCAGCCGGACTTTTCCAGGCGCTTCCAGGTCAGCCTGGGCTCCCAGAAAGCAGACGATGGTTGGTTTATCGCTTCGTACTGCCTGGGCCAGCACTTTTTCGGCCACGAAAGCCGCCGGCGGTTTGCTGATCAGGGTGATTACCTGCGTATCCGGGTCAGCCTGAAGCGCTTCCAGCCCGGCCAGCATCATCAATCCGCCCACGGCTTCTTTCAGGTCGCGCCCGCCAGTGCCAATTCCCTGGGTGATGCCGATGCCCTGCCGTGCCAGCAGCGTGCTCACTTCTTGCAGGCCGGTCCCAGCGGCGGAAATAATCCCGACTGGCCCGCGCGGAAGCACATTGGCAAAGCCCAACGCGACCCCATTGAGGATGGCCGTGCCTGCGCCAGGGCCCATGAGCAGCAGGCCGTGGTCGATTGCGTACCGCTTGAGCGCGATCTCATCTTCCAGCGAGACGTTATCGCTGAACAGCAGGACGTGCAGGCCGTTTCGCAGGGCTTCCCAGGCTTCGGCCGCGGCATACCGCCCGGCGACAGAGATGACTGCCACATTGGCGGACGGCTGCGTTCTCACCGCCGCACGGATGGTGCGAGGCTGATATTCACCGCCGGCTTCACCTGACGGCTTCTTCCGCAGCAGTTTTTCGACTTCACCGAGGGCTCGCCCGGCAGCTTCTTCTCCTGCTTTGACTGCAATTACCAGGTCGTTGGGGGAGGCGGCCTCTGCTTCGAGGGTGAGCATTCCGCTGTTGCGAAGCAGACCTTTATTGGCTTCGGTGGCCATCATCACAGCTGCGTCAGCGACCCCCGGCAGCCTGGTCAGCTCGCGGGCCACCTGCATAAGGGTGACCGAATCATGATATTCACTGCGCTTGATAATACACTTGATGCTCATTCGACAATTCCGGCTTCCTGCATCAGCAGGTAGATTTTTTCAGCGCTGTAAGGAGGCTCCCCTGGGCGCACGCCGATGGCGTCAAAAATGGCATTGGCAATCGCCGGGATGGTCGGCACCATGGGGTGTTCGCCGACGCCGCGCGCCCCCCACGGTCCATCGTCCTGGGGTACCTCCACCATTATGGCTTCAATTTCGGCCGGGGTATCGGCGCTGGTGGCGATTCGGTAGTCAACAAAGCTGTTGTTGACCGGTACGCCTTCCTTGAATTGGAGCGATTCGAACAGGGCCGTCGACATGCCCTGGACAAAACCGCCTTCCATTTGCCCGCGCACCATATCGGGGTTGATTGCCTTTCCCACATCGAAAACGGTCACGGCCCGCAGCACATTCACCCGGCCAGTGATCATATCGACTTCGACCTCTACCGCCTGCGCGCCGGTTGTGTAATGGACAACTGCCCTCGGCCCCTGCCCGGTCTGCGAATCCAGGCCGGTCACATAGGTTGGCATAAAATTCCCCCGGCCAATAATCGGCCCGCCGGTCCAGCCCTGGTCGTTGGGTTTTGCGATGCCATAGACGACGATATTTTTCAACGGAAGCGACTCTTCGGATTTATAGGAAACTACCACTCCGTTGACAATGTCAAGGTCCTCGGGATTTTCATTCCAGGCGATGGCAACTACCTGCAAGATCTGCTGGCGGGCGTCCAGGGCGGCGGCTTTGACCGCGTTGCCCATGCTCCAGGTCAGGCGACTGGCCACGGTTTGCCATTCATAAGGGCTGGTGTTGGTGTCGACCGGCCCGGTAACCCGCACCCAGTCATACGGCACGCCCAGCGCAGCGGCTGCCATCTGGGCTGCGATGGTGAACGAACCCTGCCCGAGTTCCTGCCCGCCCACTTTGACGGTCACGGTGGCATCTTCGTTGAAGCGAACCTCAGCGCTTGAACCGGCGTTTGGGGGCATGGCCGGCGCTTTCCACATTAGCGCGATGCCCTTGCCCCGCCGCTTTTCAGGCGAGCTGGGCGGGCTCTTCTGGCCCCAGCCAATCCCCTCGGCTGCTTTGACCAGGCATTCCTCCAGCCCGGTCGGGTGCATCTTCATCCCGGTCGCGATGATATCGCCGCCGCGGATGCAGTTCAGCCGGCGGAAGGCGACCCGGTCCATCCCAATCCGCTCGGCTAACTGATCAACGCACTGCTCCAGACCGGCGTGCATTTCGGGCATACCAAAGCCACGCATTGGCCCGCCAACCGGGTGGTTGGTATAAACACAATAGCTGTCGGCCTGTACATTGGGGATGTTGTAAGGTCCGGTACAGCTGTAGCCTGATGCGCGGGTGATATTGACCCCATATTCTGTGTAAGCGCCGCCGTCCCAATAATACCGGACTTCCAACGCCAGCATGCGCCCATCCGCCGCACAACCCATCTTGATGTGAGCGATCATTCCCTGGCGGACGAAGGCTGTGGTAAATTCTTCCTCACGGGTCAGGCGCAGCTTCACCGGGCGGCCGCGTACTTTGGTGGCAATGGCTACTGCCAGGGCTTCCATACTCAACCCGGCTTTGCTGCCAAACCCCCCGCCCACAAATGGGGCGACAACCTGGACATCACCCACTGAGATGCCCAACGCGCTGGCGATCAGGCTTCGTTGAGCGAAGGGTGACTGCGAACTGCCCCACAGCTTTACCCGCCCTTCATCATCCACCATCGCCGTGGCGATATGCGGTTCAATGGGTACGTGTTGAATATGGGGAATGCGGTAGGTTTCTTCAACAATGGCGGCGCATTCCGGCCAGGTTTTTTGAACGTCGCCGCGCCGCAGCCGGAAGTGGTTAGCGATATTGGTGCCCGGCTCAGGGAAGATAAAATTCGCAACGGCGTATTGGCCCAGGTCGGGGTGCAGCAGTGGGGCCGTTGTGCTGGCCCCTACCTCCGGGTCGAACACCCCGGGCAGTGGATCGTACTCTACTTCGATCTGGTCCAGGGCTTCCTCCGCGATGGTCTCGCTGGTGGCAGCCACGCCGGCAACCGGGTCTCCAATGTAACGAACCCGGTCCCGGCAGAAAATGTGGCGGTCCGATAGGTATAGCCCGACCAGGCCGGGGAAATCCTCCCCGGTGACAACCGCCTTAACCCCGGGCAGCTTGAGCGCTTTCGATACATCGATTCTCTTAATCAGCGCATGAGGATGCGGGCTGCGTTTGATGCGCGCATAGAGCAGGCCGGGTCCAAACGGGATGTCGTCTGCATAGACTGCTGCCCCGGTGACTTTTGCATGGGCGTCTACACGGGGAACACTCTCGCCGATCAATTGCGGGATTTTCTCAGGAGAACCGCTCATCTCGCCACCTCCTTAACCGCATCGACGATGCTCAAATAGCCGGTGCAGCGGCACAGGTTGCCCACCAGCGCCTCGCGAACTTCAGCGTCGGTTGGGTTCGGGTTGCGGTCCAGCAGCGCTTTGACTGACATCAGCATGCCTGGCGTGCAAAAACCACACTGGACGGCCCCGTGGTGGATGATGGCCTCCTGGATGGGGTGCAGCGAGCCGTCTTTCGCCAACCCTTCAACAGTCAGGACGTGCGCCCCGTGACATTCCACTGCCAGCACCATGCAACTGTTGACCGGCTCACCGTTCAATATGACCGTACACGCGCCGCATTCGCCGGCTGCGCAGCCGTTTTTTGTGCCGGTCAGGCCCAGTTTTTCGCGCAGCATCTCAAGGAGGGTCATGTTGGAGGGCACGTCGACGACTTCGCTCGCGCCGTTCACGGTGACTTTTATTCTGTGGTAGGCCATAATTCCCTCCATACCTCGCTTACTGCTTTTCGAGTCAGGTTGCGGACCATCAGGCGACGGTAGCGCGCGCTGCCGCGCACATCGTCGATCGGCTGGCAGGCGGACATGGCTGCCTGGGCCGCTTCGGCGATGGTTGTTTCATTAACTGGTTTTGCGGCCAGGATTGTTTCCGCCTCAAGAGCGACCAGTGGGATCGGCGCAACGGATGCCAGGGCAATGTGGAACCGGTAGCCAGACGCTGTGCTGGCGTCAATCATGCCCAGCACGGTTACGCCTACGATTGCCAGGTCACCCATCTGGTTGCGGCCCAACTTGAGGTAGCGACCGGCGCAGTTTTCGGGAAGGGCCGGGAACTTGATGGCCGTGACGATGTCGCCGGGGCGGAGAACAGTTTTGCCCGGGCCGCGGAAGAACGTCTTCAACGGCTCCTGGCGCAGCCCATCTACGCCGTGCACCGTGAGCACACCTCCCATGACCAGGCAGGCGCCGGTGGTATCGCCAGCCGGGGATGCGTTGCACAAATTGCCAACCACCGTGGCCCGCGTCCGTAGTTGATAACTGGCTACTGACCGGGCTGCTTCTGCCAGCAGTGGATAAAATTCCTGGACGGCGGTGGAATGGATCACTCGATTCATGTTGACGGCGGCGCCAAGGGTAAGGCCAGCCTCTGGATCATACTGGATCTCATTGGTGCCATCCAGTCCCTTGACGTCTACCAGATATTTTCGGTTGAGAATGCCATCCCGCATGCGGACGAAAATATCCGTGCCGCCCATAAAGGGCGCGGCTTCATCCATATGCTCGGCAAGAAACCGGCTGGCTTCGGCGAGCGAAGCGGGCCGGATATAGTCCATTTCTGGAAGTCCTGGATGCGCAGCAATCATTTCGAATCTGCCCTCCATTGTTCAGCCTGATTGAGAAGGGGGGTAACCGCGAAGGGGCCTGGAAACTGGCCAGGGGAGAACCAGTTTCCAGGCCAGGTTGTGCGTTAAACTTCTAGCTCAATTCTTTCGATCGGTGTTTCTTCGAATTCTTTATCGATATTCCTGGCTGGGAAGATCATGAAGATCACATTCAGGAGGATGCCAACCACGGCTGCCGTAGCGATGGCAGGCAGCTGCAGCGGGTCGCCTGCCCCAACAGGAATCGGGATCATGCCGCCGGTGAAACCGATCGAGCCGCCGATGCCGATAACGAGGACGGTGGCGATGACGGCCAGTTTGCGCGGGTCGAACAGATTAACCCGCTGCGCAATCTGCAGGGCAATACCCTGGGCGCCAATCACGCCAAACAGGTAAATCGCCAGACCGCCGGTAACTGCCACGGGCAGAGTCCCGACCAGGGCTGAGAGTTTGCCGACAAAACCGAGTAGCATGGCGATCACCCCGGCAGTAATCAAAGCCGGACCAGAATAATTGCGGGTGATGGCCATCAGCGAGTTGTTCTCGCCGTAGTTTGTGCCTGCGCAACCGCCCAGCAGGCCGTTGATTGTATCGCCCAGGCCGTCGCAGATCAGGTTCAGGCCAATGAACCGGCTGAGACGGATCGGCGGGCGCTTCATTTCAGCTGCCAATTGGTCAACATACAGGCTGATCTGGTACAGGTGCGCTGTGCTCTCGGGAATCGTGGCGATAGCGATGGGAGCAATGGCCAGGATGGCCGCGCCGGTGAAGATCGGTAAGGTGAATGGGGGCAACGCAACCCAGGAGGCAGCTCCTACCGGGCCAAAATCGACCAGTCCCAATGGAATTGATACGATATAACCAACCAGAGCACCTAACAGGATCGGGATCATGCCGATGAAACCCCGCCCGCGCAGGTAGACCGAAAGCATAATCGTCACAAACAGGGTAATCAATGAGACCGCCCAGTTAGCCTGCGCCATGGATAGGGCTGTATAGGCCAGGGCGATGCCGATCACGGTTGCGACGGAGCCGGTCACTTCCGGCGGCAGAACTTTATCCAGGTTCTTTTTCCCGACGTAGCGGATCAGGAGCCCAATCAAGATGTTGAGCACACCGGTCATCATAATACCACCCTGTGCAATCCGGATCCGGGTGACCGGGTCGTCGATGCCATAGATGTTAGTCGTCGTGATGGCGACAATTGGGGCGATATAGGAAAAGCTCGAACCGTAATAGAGGGGAATGTAGCTCTTGGCAAGCCGGGACGATAACAGCAGGGCGACCACGGTTGCCAGGCCGGAGGCAAACAGGGTAACCCCAACATCAAATGAGGTGAGGATGGCCACCAGGACGGTGGCGGGGAACATAGATCGGAAGAGCGTCGTGTAGGGAAAGAGTGTAGGATAGGG
>CAZBDC010000220.1:0-8533 GCA_964490575.1 uncultured Anaerolineaceae bacterium
TACCTGATAAAAAACTGGCTGCGAAGCGAACCCCATTGATAAACAACGATAGACCGGATCCATTTTTTTCTCCTCGCGTTCGGCGAGGGTGCTGGGAGGCGAAGATGTGGTTTTCAGGATGTGGCATCAGCCCTAAAACATTCCCCTGCGGATTGCATATCCCTGCGATATCCAGGATGGATCCATTCGGATTGTATGGGTAATGACCGGCTGCAGAACGCCCATCACCCTGGCAATAAACGAGTGCGATCTGGTCATTGGCCTGCATTTGGGTAAGAATTTCTTGGTTAGACGGCATGAAATTCCCTTCTCCATGTGCGACAGGGCAGTATATATCTTCGGCCAAACCTCGCGTCCAAATACAGACGTTGGATGATGCGTGCAGGGTTACCCATCGACATTCGAAATGTCCGCCCGCGTTGAAGGTAAGTGTGGCTTGCTGGCCTTTCGACCCTGCTGATAGTCCTGGCAACAGGCCAGCCTTAACAAGGGCCTGGAATCCATTACAAATACCGATAACCGGCTTCCCCTGTTGAATAAACTCGTACATTGCATCCATTGCATCTGCAAAGTAAACTTTAAGATCCATAGCCAGCAATTTTCCGGCGCCAAGGGCATCGGCATATGAAAAACCACCTGGGAGGACAAGCAACTGATAATCAGAAAAACGGCGGTCTCCATTCCGCAGCCGGTTAAGTGGAACAATTTCCACCTGGGCGCCAGCCATCTCCAGGGCCTGGCAAACATCCAGATCCCGATTGGTGCCAGTAGCCATTATGATCATTGCTTTTGGTTTCATATTTCCTATCATCAATGGACCGTCTGCCAATCCGCAACCAGTTCTGCAATGCTAACCGTGAGGATGGCAGATTCTAGTTCGGAAATCCGTAGATAATCGTTGTCTGTGACCTGGCCAATTCGCCAGGCCGAGAAATTTGTAAACAATTTCTCAAAATCATCGGCAAATTCAGCACGCACTTCAACCAACAGGCATCCACTGGTTTCACCAAAAAGGATCAGTGCCTGATTTTGTTCTGGCAGGTCCAGATTTAGGCCTATCCTTCCGCCGATGCACATTTCAGCTGCCGCTACGGCTAATCCACCCTCGCTGAGATCGTGACAGGCGCAGACATAGCTTTTCTGGATCGCTTTGTACAACTGTTTATAAACTACAGCCGCCTGATGGGAGGGCATGGGTACACCATCTTGAAAAGCCAGACCCGTGATAAGCGAAAAGTGACTTCCTTGAAAGTGGGGTTCAAAATTGCCGACCAGGTAAACAGGATTGCCGGCGCGTTTCAGATCCATTGAAACAACCAGATCATAATCTGGAATGACGCCAAGGGAGGAAATCAGCAGGGTGGGTGGAATGGCATGGCGTTTTCCATCAGTACCAAAATATTCGTTATTGAGTGAGTCTTTCCCCGAAATGAAGGGGGTCTGGTAAGTAAGAGCCGCATCGTGACAGCCCCGCGCAGCCTCAACCAGCGATCCCAATATTGCCGGGTTCTTGGGGTCGCCCCAACAAAAATTGTCGAGCAACGCGATGCGGGTTGGGTCAGCGCCAACAGCCACAGCATTGCGGATTGCTTCATCAATGACAGCCCAGGCCATCCGGTAGGGATCGTGTTTGCCATATTCTGGATTGATACCTGCTCCCAGGATAATTGCTGTCTTACCTGGCGTACCACCGGGCTTGAGGACGACACCGTCAGATGGCCCATCATCGCAAGCCCCGGTCAAGGGTTTCAGGACCGTCCCGCCCTGAACCTCGTGGTCATAAATACGAATTACCGGTGCTTTAGAAGCAATGTTGGGGTGAGATATTAATGATTTAAGGGTTTGCGTATAGTCGATTTTCGGACAGGGCACCGGTTGTGCCCCAGCTTCACGAGTTGATATGATCGCATCAAGGTGACGTTGGGGAATCCCATGATGGAGAAGGTTGTTTTCCAAATCCAAAACACAGGCATCTTGATATCGAACGATCAAACGGCCCGACTCGGTAAACCTGCCGATATCGGTTAGTTCAACTGAATAGATCTGACACAATTCTTCGAGTTGGAGGAGGGCGGTTGGGGGAACAGCCAAAACCATTCTTTCCTGGGCCTCTGAAAGCCAGATCTCCCAGGGAGCAAGGCCTGCATATTTCAATTGGACCTGATCCAATGCAACCTCAGCGCCAGTGGTCGCAGCCATTTCACCTACAGCGGAGGAAAGCCCACCAGCACCGCAGTCTGTTATTGCGTGATAGAGTGACAGGTCGCGAGCTTGCATAATAACATCAATTAACCCTTTCTCGACAATTGGGGCGCCTATCTGTACAGAAGCACCAGCTACCTCACCGGTCTTTGCGTCCATGGTCATTGAGGAAAATGTGGCCCCTCGCAGCCCATCCCGACCGGTCCGCCCGCCCAATACGATGATTCGGTCGCCTGGGATGGGCACGCGCGGATGGCTGTTTTTCGGCGCAAGCCCAACACATCCACAAAAGACAAGTGGGTTTGCGGTATATCCAGAATCATATAATATCGCCCCGCTAACAGTTGGAACACCAATTTTGTTGCCATAATCCTGGATTCCAGCCACTACACCTGATCGTATCCGGCGAGGGTGAAGAACCCCGGAAGGTAAATCATGAAAAGCTGTGTGCGGTAGGCCAAAGCATAGAACGTTCGTTGCTGCTATAGGTTTGGCAGACACGCCAAGCACATCGCGGATCACGCCACCGGTTCCGGTGTTTGCTCCGCCAAAAGGCTCGATTGCTGATGGATGATTGTGTGTCTCAACTTTGAAAGAGACCTCAAAAAGATCATCGAATTCGATGATGCCAGCGTTGTCAACAAAAGCCGATAATACCCAATCAGCATTAATCTGTTCTGTCGCTGCACGTAAATATGTGTTCAATAAGTTGTCAATTTTAAGATTTTCACTTGAACTACCATAGGTGGTATCGCCCGGGGAATGAACTGAAATAAGTGCTTTAAAGGTTTTATGAACACAGTGCTCACTCCACGTTTGAGCGATTGTTTCAAACTCAATATCGGTCATATCTCGCTGTTTTTGACGGAAATACTGCTGGATCACCAGCATTTCGTCTGGATCCAGCGCAGCCCGTCTTTCGAGAGATAAAGCGACCAGTTCATCGGAAGTCATGCTGCCAATGGGGAATAACTCAACTGTCGAAGAAGCCTGAGCAGCCTGCGGAAACACAGGCGTTATTTGACCCAGTTCATACCGCTGGATGGTTGAGTTGGCTAACAGGCGGTTGGCCAACAGATGGATCTGCTCTACATCGAGTTTTTTTCCTGAAAGAAGAAACCGATATCCGGTTGAGGCGCGCGTAACGCCCTGAATGCCAAGGACTTGTGCTGCCCGAACAATCTGATCGGCGACCGGGTCCGTTACGCCTGGTCGCAGCGCAACTTCGACCAGGAATTGATAATCTCCGCCTGGCCTGGTAGTGAGAAATGAGTGATCCAGAATAGTCAATTCATACGCCTGGATTATGGGGTCAGAAAGCAGGTTTGCTCCTAACCAATCAAGCTCACCTTGTGAGAGATGCCCTTCGACAAATATAATATCCTGACAAATAATTGATTCCAGATTTACAAGGCCAAGGGCGTGTGCATCGGTGAGATAACCGGCTGATCGTGAATCAATTGAGGAAAGGGGCCTGACAATAAATCGAAATATATTCGGTGCTCCCTGCGCAGACAATGACATACCGATAGCCATCCTGTTTACCTTCCAGACATATGTGGCCATTCTACACCCCTCAACTTGTCTAGTCAACTTATCCGAAGCCACATAATTGCCTTGCAGACCCAAATCCAGCCGTAAACACTATATATTTGTAATTTGTTATTATATAATATACATCATCTGATCATTTTGCACTCCTGTTTATAAATATGGAACTCGATTGCCGTTTTTCATCAGGAGATCTCCAGTCGATGGCAAATTTCCAGGCAATAGTTCAACTCCAACGCATGAAAGATAGTGATACACGACTTTGAATCAAGCAGGGGAGCTCCATGAGGGTGGTTGGCAAGTTGATCTGGATGAATTAAAAATGCCTTCTGTAGGGAAGCGAGCAATGGGATAGATCCTTTTTAGTGGTTTTTGTTATTGATAACTATCATTATCAATAACAAAAAGTGAGAAATACCTGGCGCTTATTCATAAACTGAAGCCCTTCCCCATCCAACATATCCCATCTGCCCCGTTAACACGATTGAAAATTATTGATACGGTCAAGAAACCAATAAGGGCCAGATTCAATCACTCAGCTCCACAAGTTGCACTTTTAGATTATTGGGACTACTCCCCCACCCCAATCCAGGATTCCAGTACTTAAAGCATTCGTTCCATGAGGATATCGTTTTGAAGATCGGTCCCAAGCAGGAAGTGATGAGTGCCGACTTTTCTAAATCCCCACTTCTCGTAAAACCTGATTGCCCGTTCATTTTTTTCCCACACACCCAGCCAGATGGAATTGTACCCGCTTGAACGGGCCGATTCCAGGCAGGCCTGCATTAACGCACTGCCATAACCCTTACCAATCCATCTTCCGAGAACATAAATTCTAACCAACTCAATCGGCCTATCCCCTGTAATACAGGTCTCCCCACCCGCCCCGGCCTGTAGCCGCGCATATCCGATCGAGTTCTCGTTTTCTTCTGCGATCAGAAAAAAGCTACCAGGGCCGGCAAACTCGCTTGCTTGTTTTTCTGGATTAAAGGCATCTTTCAGATAATGCTTCATGTCTTGGGGAGTATTGTAACGGGAGAAAGCTTCGTCGAAGGTTGTCCGGCCGATCTCTACCAACAGGTGAATATCGTTCTCGGTGGCATAGCGAATGTTAAGTGAGTTGCTTTTCATCTGGCAAACCATGAATAGATCCCAGGGTAGTGGTGTTACAATTGTAAACTGTTCGAAATTAGCTTTTGGGAGAGAACGGTAGAATGTTACGCCCAGACTTAAGTAACGTCGACCCCAAGATCATTGAGTATATTGAATATTTGGAAAAAAAGGCCAATGTCCGAGTTCGTGCTGTAATTTCCAACGAAGAAACGCCAGACCTCCCAGCCGACCAGACTGTAGAATCTCTCCCACCCGAGGGCGAGACAAGCGCGTGTATTATAACAGTAAGCCAGAATAACATAGCAAAACGAACCTACCGGCACCTGTACACCCGCCAGCATCGGGGAGGTATGGGGGTTTTTGGAATCGACATCGAATTGCCAGATATCCCTGTTATTCTGTCGGGCGCCGAAGAAAACCAAACTTTGCTTATCTTCACCAGCCGCGCCCGGGTATTTCGCCAACCATTGCAAATTATTCCATCCACACCCTTGTTTGCCCGGGGAAGTTTAATCGCCGACCGCTTCGGCCTGGAACAGGACGAGACACTTGTAGCCGTTTTGCCCGAACAGGCCAAAGGATATGTTGCTCTGGCAAGTGAAAATGGGCGTGTTCGAGTTCTGCGTCACCATCTCTTTGGAGAACATATGCGGCAAGGTACGTCGTTGTACAACTACGCAGATTATGGTCCGCTTTCCACTGCATGCTGGTCTCCAGGGGACGCCGATTTGTTTTTGGTCACCCGCCAGGGTATGGGTATCCGATTCTCGGAAAAGGCCCTCTCTCCTCAAGGCGATCAGGGAATTCGTGTTACGAGTGATGATAAAGTGGTCGCGATTACCGCTGTATATCCCGATAGTGGCGTCTTTATCGCTGGCGCTGATGGGCGTGGCACCATTCGGCTGATGAGCGGGTTTGCCCCAAATAAATCACCAGGCGGCAGTGGCAAAATTGCGATTAAAAGCAATCGAGTCATAGGTGCTACAACGGTCAATGTGAACGACGATCTATTCCTCATATCTCGATTGGGTAAGGTGATCCGGTTCCCCATAGTAGAGGTATCCTCAACAGAAGGCGTTGTTCAAGGGGTAAATTGCATGGGGCTACGCGGTGATGAAGTCTCGACCCTGGTGAAATTTGGCCCAATCTATTAAGGAACCAGCCGACCAATGACCCACTATTCTCTTCCATATGGTCTCAACCGCCAGGATTTCGACCTTCCTATCGGTCTAGATGCAGATTGGATAGAACCGGCCTATGTGCTCCCCCATCCAGATCCACTGCAGGCTGTTCGACAATCGATTATCTTACCTGTTGATAATCGGCCACTACCCACCTATGGCAAGATTCGCTCGGTAGCTATAGCAGTCAATGATAAAACTCGCCCGGTTCCACACGAACACCTCCTCCCTCCTCTCCTGGAGCAACTCCAGGCTATTGGGGTTTCGGACGATGCAGTGCGTATCCTTATTGCGACGGGAACGCACCTTCCAATGCCAGAAAGCGAATTTTCAAAGATTCTACCCAAAGAAATTATCACCCGCTACAGGATCGTTTCGCATAATTGCGATGACGAGGAAAATCTCATCCCCCTGGGAGCAACCAAACGAGGAACGCCCGTTTTGGTAAACCGTCAGTTTATGGAAGTAGATCTCAGGATCGTCGTCGGGAACATTGAGCCCCATCATTTTGCCGGGTTCTCAGGAGGCGTCAAGACTGCCGCCATAGGCCTGACCGGCCGGAAAACAATCAATCACAACCATGCCTTGCTGGTCGAACCCGGGGCCAAAATTGCGGTATATGATCAGAACCCGCTCCGGCAAGATATCGAAGAGATTGGAGATGCGATCAACGTGCAATTTGCGTTGAATGCAATCCTCAATGGAGATAAAAAAATTGTTCAGGTGGTTGCTGGCTCCCCACGTCAGGTTATGCAAGCCGGCATTCCGATCAGCCAGTCCTACTGCCAGATTCCGAACAAAGGCGGCTATGATCTCGTGATTGCCTCGGTTGGAGGAGCGCCAAAAGATATCAATTTTTACCAGTCTCAGAAAGCATTATCTCACGCTTCATTATTTACCCGAGATGGCGGGGTGATTGTTCTGGCAGCGGCCTGTCCTGAAGGGAGCGGCAGTTCCAGTTATGAAACCTTTATGATCGGGCTGATAACCCCCCAGGCTGTTTTTGAAAAATTTGCTCGAGAGGGCTTTCGAGTAGGGCCTCACAAGGCTTTTCAAGTTGCCCGGGATGCCGCCCGAATTCACATCATCCTGGTATCCGAAATTCCCGGAGAGAAGGTACAAGGCCTTCTAATGACCCCGGCCTCCACAATCCAAGAAGGCGTTATAAAGGCACTTTGGCTGCTTGCCCCGACAAAGCCCGCAGATCTGAAAATTGCCATTTTACCCCGGGCAACCAATACCATCCCTGTTTGAGCATACAAATACCATAAACAACTCGATGCCGCTGGTGCTTTTGTTGTTGCCAGTTTCGAATATAATTAGATGAAAGAGGATAGACTGGAGACCCATGGACAATATTCAAAACCCACCAGGCAAGACCACCATCGCTCCCGAAGTCTTAATTACGATTGCGAGATTGACTACTCTTGGCACAGCCGGGGTAAGCAGGCTTAGTACAACGCCCAGTGATGTAAACCAATTCTTCAAACGTGGCTTTCATGCAAGCGAAGGCGTCCGCGTTACCGTGGAAGACAATGCGGTTTATGCGGATCTCTACGTCATTATGAAAAGCGATGTGAATGTTCGTGAAGTTAGCCGCAATATCCAGGCACATGTTACGCGGGCAATTTCTGAAATGGTTGGAATGGAGGTCGGCAAGGTAAACGTGCACGTGGAAGATATTGACTACTCCCCAGGTTCTGAGAAATAAAGCGTATGAAATCAAGAACCAAGGCACGCAGTGTAGCCTTGCAAGCTCTTTACGAAGTGGATATATCTGGCCATTCTCCTGAAGCGGCTTTACAAGAGCGACTCGTTGATGAGCCCATGGAGCAGAAACTGGCCGAGTTTGCCAGGCAAATTGTGTATGGCGTTTTACCCATTGTCACCCAGCTTGACAATTTTATTGCTCAACATGCGCCCGAATGGCCGCTGGACCAGGTTGCGATCATCGACCGAAATATTCTCCGAATTGCGCTGTGGGAATTTGCAGTTGCCGGTGTAACACCGATTAAAGTCGCCATCAATGAAGCAATTGAGATGGCGAAAATTTATGGCTCTGACAGCACCCCTCGCTTTGTGAATGGAGTGTTGGGCTCTCTGGCCAGTCGCCAGGATGAGATTAAACATTCATTTGGGACTCCACAACGCCCAGGCCATTGATTAGATCCCCTGGGATAAAAATTCGCAGAAAAACAACATAGGAGAAAGGGCAGTCAATGTCGAGGCATGGTATTGGTTTGCGACGCTCTATCACCGGCATTTTTTGCATGCTTTGCATTTTATCTTTGCTGGCTTCATGTCAAAGTAAAACCGGCGATTTGTCTACGATCCAAACCATTCCTGTTCCTGACGAACAATCCCAAACGACCAATTACCCACAGGCAGAAGTTGCTTTCGAGGCAGCGCTCCCAGCAAAACTTTTAGATGATGAGATCGGAAGAGCGTCGTGTAGGGAAAGAGTGTAGGAGAGGGTGTGGTTGTGG
>CAZBDC010000221.1:0-8522 GCA_964490575.1 uncultured Anaerolineaceae bacterium
GAAGAAGCCATGGAGGTAATCCTGGCGGCAAAAGGCCAGGGCAATCAGCGCGTGATCGAGGAGGTCTCTGACCTGGTCTATCACGTGCTGGTACTGATGGCATCTCGCGGGTTATCACCCAATGACATTCGCGAGGAACTCAATCGGCGGCACCAACCGCGACCTTAAAGTAAAATCCGGCTGTGTCAGCCAGATTTTAAAATACCCCACCATGCCGTGTGCTGCAAAGTTTTGAACCTGCTTTCGCAGGTGGGAACCTCGACGACAGATCCGCCTTGGCTCAAGGCCTATCGCGTTACTGGCATGATGCTGGTTCCCCTTCACCTTAAGTGTTGGCTCAAAACCGGTTATGCGGCATCACGAGCACAGCAGGGCAATCTTTTTATACCATGAAACCACAGGAATGACAAGAAGTGTGCCAGGCGCCCAGAAGTGAGGTTACAATATCTCCATGAACTTATCCGGCACATCGCCTGAAGGAAAAGCCTCCAGCCGTTTAGGCGAGGTCATCCGCGCATTCCTCTGGTTGGGTACAACAGCGTTTGGCGGGCCGGCCGCGCATATCGCTTTGATGCGAAACGAGTTCGTCAAACGCCGCAAGTGGCTGGATGACCAGCATTTTCTCGACCTGCTGGGCGCAACTAACCTGATCCCTGGCCCAAACTCAACCGAAATGTCCATTCACCTGGGCTACCTGCGTGCCGGGCTGCCAGGCCTGGTCGCCGGGGGCGCCAGCTTCATCCTGCCCGCGATGCTGATCGTGATGGCAATGGCCTGGGCCTACACAAGCTACGGAAGCGTTCCTCAGGTGAATGGGTTGCTTTATGGCATCAAGCCGGTGGTGATTGCCATCGTCCTCCACGCACTGTGGGGCCTGGGTAAGAAAGCCATCCAGGGGCCCCTGACCGGCCTGGTTGGGGCGGTCGTCCTGGGGTTGTATTTGCTGTACGCCAACGAACTGCTGCTGCGGTTTGGCGGGGGGATCTTCGTGATGCTGGTGCGCAACGCCGGCCGGGGAAGGTTGAAAGGATGGCCAGGCGGCCTGCGCAGCCCGGCCTGGCTGCTAACCGGACTGACTGCTGGGGGTGGAGCCGCCGCCGTCCTGAAGCAGGTCCCATTCCAGATGGGACTGATGTTCCTGGCCTTTCTAAAGATTGGCTCCGTATTGTACGGTAGCGGGTATGTGCTGCTGGCCTTTCTGCGCGCCGATTTTGTCGAAAGATTCGGCTGGCTGACCGAAACTCAGCTGATCGATGCCATCGCCATCGGTCAGGTGACGCCCGGACCGGTTTTTACCACGGCAACCTTTATCGGGTACCTGTTGGGCGGCGCGCCCGGGGCGATCCTGGCAACCATTGGGATCTTTTTGCCATCCTTTATCTTTGTTGCCATCACGAACCCCATCATTCCCCGGCTGCGCCAGTCGGCCTGGGCCGGCGCGCTGCTCGATGGCGTTAATGTGGCTTCGTTAGGCCTGATGGCCGGGGTAACCTTCCAACTCGGGCTCGCCTCGCTTACCGACCCGCTGGCCATTCTGATCGGGATTTGCTCTGCCTTGCTGTTATTCCGCTCCCCGGTAAACGCGACCTGGCTGATCCTGGCCGGCGGGATTGTGGGAGTGCTGGCAAATTCCCTGTAAAAAAACTCGACCGTCAGGGGAATGACGGTCGAGCCACAGAGCGAATGAGGAATACTAGGTCCCATCAGGGGAAAGGATACGTCTGGGCACCTGACCCCCTCGCTCCGCCAGATGATAATGTCCATTCATATTATAGACAGTCCCGTAATGCTTTACAACTACCAAAAGGTACTTTTTTTGACCACGCGCGAATTTATTTCACTTCCGCTGCCCGGAAGTATTCCACTGTCTGGCGCAGGCCCTCGATTAACGGGACGGTTGGCTCCCACCCCAGTTCATTCCTGGCGCGCTCAGCCGTAAGGTAAATCCGGAAGGTCTCGCCTGGCCGGGCGGGTCCATAGTTAGCCTCCAGCGGGTATCCGGTCACCTCTTTTAAACCCTGGAAAATCTGGTTGACCGTAGTGCCAATCCCATATCCCAGGTTGTACACCCTGCCTGAGCCATTTTCAAGCACCATCAGGTTCGCGCGCGCGCAGTCTTTGACGAATACGTAATCGCGGACCTGTTCACCATTCCCATAGATCGTCACAGGCTTTGAGCGCAGCATTTGCCCGGTAAAGATCGCCACTACCCCGGCTTCACCAGCCGGATCCTGCCGCGGACCGTACACGTTAGGATACCGGATAATCGTGTAATCCAGGTTAAATGTCTGCCTGTACATGTACAGATAAAGCTCAAACATATATTTCGTGGCGCCGTAGGGACAAAGTGGCTGAACCGGGTGGTTCTCATCACAGGGCAGATAGACCGGTTCGCCATACACTGCGCCGCCGCTCGATATATGGATAAATTTCCGGACACCATACTTCACGGACAGGTTAAGCACATTCAACCCGCCGAGGATGTTAATATCCGCATCATAGATCGGATCTGCCACCGACCGGCGCACATCCATCTGGGCCGCATGGTGATCGACAATCTCCGGGCGTTCTGTCTCAAATACCTTTTCCAGCTCTGGGCTGCGAATATCTACCTCATAAAACCTTGCTTTCGGGTTGAGATTGCTCTTTCGCCCGGTGACAAGATTATCAACGACAGCAACATCATGACCCGCTTCTACCAGCAGATCAACGACATGCGATCCAATGAAACCAGCTCCACCAGTGACAAGGATCTTCATAGCTTCCTCCAATAACAAGAATATTCGATTTTTAAGTGCTGAGAGGATCTCAGTTTATCGCTTTTGAGACGGTTTCCGCTGGCGAATTTGACCCGCGCTTAACTCGACCGGCACCTGCCGCTTGCTTAACAGTTCGATCAACACGCGGACCCGCTCACTCCCGGGCAGGCGGATATCGAAAATGGCTTCGTATCCCGCGAAGGGGCCATCATGAATAATAACAGGATCGCCTTTTTGAAGTCCGTCAAATACTTCTCCCCCTGCTGCATTCACCTGTTCTACCCGCCGCCGGATCGCTGCTATCAAAGAGTCGGGCACAGCGGCAGGCTCCTGGTCAAAAACGACCATTCCCCGGGCAAAGGGCATCCACTGAAATGTGGAAACGCCCACTGCCTCAATGTCCGTGTGGACGAACATATAACTGGGAAAATAAGGCTTGATCTTTTTTGCCCGCGGATTGACCGGGTTGACCCGAATCCGCGGGAAATAGACATCAAATCCCTGGCTAAGAAGTTGTCCGTAGAGAGCATCTTCTTTATTGACTTTGCTCTGTAAAGCATACCAGTAAGCTGTCATCGATAGATCCTCTCTCCGTGATAAGGGCAACTTTCCGCAATAAACTGCCGGACCACTGTGCACAACTTCCTGAGCCTGACCATTCTCCTTTCGGGAACATTTTTGATCCAACCAAACATTAACGAAAGTATAACTGAAGCAGAAATGGATTGCAAGCCCGCTAAAACAGAAAATTTGTGACTGCCCTGGGTGATAGAAGGCGCTTCTTTCTCCTGTGGCTGAGCAGCCACGAAAATTTTATTTTCTCTTTATTGACAAAGCGAATAAAAGCGCCGATACTTGTTATATAATAATTAACATTCTTTAATATTAGCCGGGGACAAAAAGAATGCCTGCTCACCCGCTACTGATTACTGATCCCATCTCATGAGATGGCAGGCCACCATTTGTTTTTCAACGGAGGTTTTAATGAAAGGTCAAAGAGCGCGATCATTTGTCATGGTAGTCGCCAGCCTGTTGTTGGTCTTGACGCTCGCCGGCGGACCCATGGGAAAGGCAGCCGCAGCCCCAGAAGCTTGCTGCTGGGCCATTCCCACGTTTAGCATTGTTTCAGTCAAAGCCGATGACACAGTGACCATCCGGACTTATAATTTCCCGGCTGGCGACTCATTCAATGTGCTGATGAACTACATGGGCACGCGCGGCGTCGGTGGGTTCCTCGTGGACACAGTCGACTCTGGCAGCGGCGGGTCAATCGAATGGACCTTCAGCATCCCGAACGAGCTGAAAGGCCAGTATCAGATCGCGATTCGCCTGGAAAGCCCTTACAGCGGGTACTACGCGTTCAACTGGTTCTATAACAATACCACCGGGGTGCCGGATAGCAGCCTGCCGCCCGGTGTAATCCCCACATTCGGCATTGTCAGCGTTGACCCGGACAAAACCGTTACCATCAAAACCAACAACTTCCCGGCCAACGATACGTTCAAAGTTCTGATGAACTACATGGGGACGCGCGGCGTCGGCGGCATCCAGGTGGATACGGTCGATTCTGGCACCGGTGGGTCGCTCACCTGGACCTTCAACATTCCGAATGAGCTGAAAGGACTATGGCAGATCGCCATCCGGCTGGAAAGCCCGACCTCTGGCTACTACGCCTTCAACTGGTTCTACAACACGCCTTCGACCGTCCCTGGCGGCGGCCTGCCGCCCGGCGTTATCCCGACCTTTGCGATCACCGGGGTCGTGCGTGACTCCAGCGTCACTGTCCAGACGGCTAACCTGCCCGCCAATGATACCTTCATCGTGCTGATGAACTACATGGGTACCCGGGGAGTCGGTGGGGTCCAGGTTGCCACAGTCGATTCGGGCGCCGGCGGAACTCTGGATCTGACCTTCAACATCCCAGATTATTTGAAGGGCCAGTATCAGATCGCCATTCGCATGCAGAGCCCAACGTCTGGCTACTATGCCTTCAACTGGTTCTACAACAATACCTATCCCTGATCCTGATTGAGCCTTAAGCGCCTGAGGGTGTCCAAAATAAACAATTGGACACCCTCGGTTTGTCTTAAAGCCACATCAAGCCAGAATATCCCTTTTTGTGTCTTGCGAACCGGCGTCAGCTACGCTGCCTGATCATCGATCCGGAAGCTGGCCTCGCGCTGCGGCAGGTCAACCGAAACGAGCACCAGGCGGACAACCTGGTCCAGCGGCAGATCCTGCTTCAGGTAAAGGCGGGTTTCGAGCGCCAGGGTGGGAATGATCACAACCGCCAGGCTGCCGCGCTTTTCGACGATGATTCCCTCACCGCGCCACTCGGGATGCTGGAGCAAGTACACCAACGTCCAATGCTGTTCCGAAAGCAGTTCTGCCCTTCGAATGCCGTCCATCACCGCCGCGACAGAACCAATCCGTTCGAGGACCGCAGACTCGCCCAGCAGTTCCCGGCCCTGCAAAAAAGCCCGCAGCTGCTGGTGTCCAACCAGGTCGAGATAGCGCCGCAGCGGGCTGGTCACCTGGGTGTACGCAGGCAGGCCCAGGCCACTATGTGCCCCCGGCGCGGCCCTGAATTGGCTTCGTTTTAACAGGCGACGCAGCGCAAACATCCCCGCCAGGCTGGTCGGGCGCTCGGAGCTGGCGGCTGGTTCCTGCTGGCTGTATGGGAAGCAAATCCCATGCTGGCTGGCAAAACGAGCTGTTTCAGCCCCGGCCAGGATCATGCACTCCTCGACCAGGACCCGGCTGCTCAACGCAGGGAGGGAACGAATTTCTACCTGCCCGTTGAGGACCGAAATTTTTACCTCAGGAAAATCGAGAGCGACCGCTCCGGCAGCCAGGCGGCGCTCGCGCACCAGCCCTGCCAGGCGCGCCATGGTTTGAAAAGGCTCACGCTCCATGAAAAGCTCGGCAGCGGAATAACTCAGGCGGCTGACTCGAACCCAACTGGCAAGCACCTCAAAACCGGTCACCCGGCCATCTCCATCCAGATCAATCCCGAAGGAAAGCGCCGGGGAGACCTCCTGCAAGCCAAGGCCAAGCTGGGCGATCATTTCACGCGGCAGCATATGAATGGTACCTTCTGGAAGGTGTAAGCTCATTCCGCGCGCGCATGCCTCCTGATCCAGCGGGCTGCCCGGCGCGACCAGGGCTGCCACATCCGCAACATGGACCCACAAACGGTTCCCATCCAGGCTTAAGGCATCGTCTGGTGTATCCGTGTCCTCATCGTCGATGGCGAAAGCCGGCAGGCTGGTCAAATCACGCCGTTTTTCAGCAGGCAGGGCCGGAACCGGCAGATCAACCGGATGGACCGGTACGGGGAAGCGCATCGGGTAGGGGTTTTGTTGAATCTCCCATACCCCCAGCTCGAGCAGCAGCGCGTGGGCATTTTCGGGCGTTTCAGCCCGGCCTAGCTCTTTTAGCACCTGGCTGCGGTGTACCCGGCCGAGCGCCAGGCCCTCCACATCCCGTAGGAACTCCCGATCCTCAGGGGCTATCTGGCGGTTTCGCAGCCGTTCGAGAAATGCCTTCCAGGCGCGTTGGGCCTCCTCGACCCGTCTCCGCTCCTGCGCCTTCCGTTCAACGACCTCCGGCGGATAAGCATAGAGATGGTCGGATGTTCTTCCAAAATAGAAATCAGACGCCACGTGCTGCCAGGTCGCCCAGGCAGTAGCGGGTGTATAGGCCCCGTACGCCAGTTCGGCCAGCTCAGCCAGGCTTGTCACCTGCCCGGCCAGGATCTCCCAGGCCGTAGCAATATCGCCTTCTTGCGGTCTTAGCTCAGACAGGCTGCCAAGCGGCCCGGGGTGAAGCAGTTCGACATCTTTTGACCGAACCCTTACCCTTTCTCCACCTTCTAATTCGATCTCCAACCGGTCGCCCACACTGAGAAGCTGCGCAGGACGTTGTTTATACAACAGCAGACAATTCGGTCGCAGCAAGCTGTTTGCCTCCAGGCTAATCTCGGATGATGGTGGTTCGATTTGTTGGTCGCCGCCCCAACCAACTGGATACCTCCATCATACCTGAAAATTTGCGATTTTTCCTCATTAGCGGTATGATTGGACAAAATTCCTGGTGGAGTCAGTCCATGACGAATATGAATGGTTCTCTTGCTGTATGGTTCAATCGCCACCGCGACCTGGATGTTGAGTATCTCCAGGCATGGCGCGAGGTCCCGTTGACTTATAAACCTGACCAGGCGATCGATCATCACTGGAACGCTGACCACTACGAGGTTGTCCTGGGCCAGGATTTAACCGGCAGTCTTTATGAACGGGCTGCGATGATCACGTTGATGAACCAGTTCTATCCACCTGACGTAATGAGCAATGCATCTGATTTTGGCCTGGAGAACCGGCCTGTGCGGGCAGGTGACCGCGTCGTCCAGCGCATCCATATTTTCCAGATTGCCGGGAAGCCGGTTTACGATATCCTGACCCTGAATGAAATCACCAGAGTCGTCGAGGAAACGCGTCGAACCGGTTTTACCTACACAACTACCGCCGCCCATTGTGAAATCGGCGAATACTCCCCTGCTGTGACGTGGCGCGAAAACGGTGAAGTAGTTCTGAGCATCGATGTTCTTTCAAGAAGTTTGCCGGGCGCATCAGCCTTCTCCCGGTGGTTTACCCGGCGCATGCAACTGCGAGCCCACCGGTTAAGCATTCAAAACTTTCTCACCTTGCTCCGCCTGAAGCCTATCTCGGCCCCGCGCAGCACGTTCCCGGTTGAACTCCTGCCGGTGGGGATGCTGTTGGCTGCCTTTATGGTGCTGGTGACCGCGGTGCTCAACCTGAGCCAGAGGCAGGATCACCCTGAGCAATAACGACCACCCGGATTAACGTGGCGCTGTCCTCGTCGTTATTTCCACTGATATACTCCGGCCGGATCTGGCTGCGAGCCCGTTCGAAAGCCTGGTGATCCTGCTGAAGGATAGTCAGGTCAACGTGCTGGAAAACTGACACAAAAGCCCGCCGGTAATGCCATACCCGGTAGCGGTTAAGATTGCTGCCCGGGTTGAGCCAGCCTCGCCAGGTGCGGTCTGAATAACGCAGCATCTCAAATGGGTACTTAAAGTAGTGGTCGCGAAGATCGATATAGTGAATCCCAACACCGCCCGGCCGGGTGATCGCTGCCAGAGCAGCGGCGATTCCTTCAACGTCATCCAGGTGCTCAAAAACCGATGTACTCACCACGATATCCACCGGCTCAACCTGCCCATCGCGGGCGGCCTGGCGGATGTCAGCTTCCAGCAGTTGGATTGCCCCGGTCTTTGGGATAACCCGCCCGGACTGTTGAGCCAGGTAATCGGCATATTGGGGAAAAAGCGCCCGGTTGCGCTCATCATCAGGGCGTGCAAACTGGTCACACAGAACAACCTGCCGGGCGCCTGAACGCAAAAGCGCGCAGCCCACCGCGAAATTCCCCCCATATCCAAAGACGAGGACACGCTTGCCCTCCAGCGTGAAACCGGCGGCTTCCAGGGCTGCCCGGTAACGTTCAACCGCCACATCGGGTTGAAGGGTCTCCAACCCAGGGCGAATAATGATTTTGTGACGCAGCAGCAAGTGCGCCAGTCTCATCGGCATAAAATGGCGAATAAGGCGGGGTAGAACATAGCCTGGGTTCATTGGATCCTGTTTTCTTCCTGCCTGCTTATTTGAATTGGACTACTGATTTTCGGTCAGAAAAACCGGTTCGTGAGTGTTCAGCCTGGGTGATGAAAGGTAGGGTTGTGTCCAT
>CAZBDC010000222.1:0-8499 GCA_964490575.1 uncultured Anaerolineaceae bacterium
GGCCGGAATTGACCGTGGACCTCCAGGCAAAGCGCCGCCCAATCAGCCCATATATCTACGGCATCAACTTCAGCGACGAAGCCCTGGCGGACGAGTTGCGCCTGCCGGTCCGGCGCTGGGGCGGCAATGCCACCACCCGCTACAATTGGAAGCTCGACGTCCACAACACCGGCTCCGACTGGTTCTTCGAGAACATCGCCGACGAGAACCCGGCCCCCGAGAACCTGCCGGACGGCTCCGTGGTCGACCGGGTCATCGATCAGGATCGCCGCACCGGGACCGACAGCATCATCACCATCCCGCTGATCGGCTGGACGCCGAAAAGCCGGGTGCCAGACCACCCGTTCGACTGCGGTTTCAAGGTCAGCAAATACGGCGAGCAGCAGTACACCGATAACTGGGACCCCGACTGCGGCAACGGTGTTAAACCCGATGGCCAGGTCCTGACCGGCAACGATCCGCGCGACACCAGCGAGCCAATCACACCCGCCTTCGTCGAAGAATGGCTGCAGCACCTGACCAGCAAATACGGTCTGGCCTCTGAAGGCGGGGTGCAGTTCTACAGCCTCGATAACGAACCAATGCTGTGGTCCCACACCCACCGCGACGTCCACCCTGAGCCGGTCACGTATGCCGAGCTGCGCGACCGGACCTACGCCTACGCGGCGGCGGTCAAGCGGATCGATCCCAGCGCGCAGACCCTCGGCCCGGTGGTATGGGGCTGGTGCGCGTACTTCTACTCGGCCGCCGATGACTGCCGGCCCGGCATGGACTACCTCAGCCACGGCGGCGTTGGGCTGGTGGAATGGTACCTGCGCCAGATGCGGGCCTACGAAGAGAAGCACGGCCAGCGCATCCTCGACTACCTTGACCTGCATATTTATCCCCAGGCCCAGGGCGTCTACGGCGGCGCAGGCAGCCCGGCCACCCAGGAACTGCGCCTGCGCTCCACTCGCGCGCTGTGGGACCCGACCTACCGCGACGAGAGCTGGATCGACCAGCCCATTTACCTGATCCCGCGCATGCGCGAATGGGTCGAGCAGAACTACCCGGGCACCCGGCTGGCGATCACCGAGTACAACTGGGGCGCGACCGACCATATCAGCGGCGCCCTGGCCCAGGCCGACATCCTCGGCATCTTCGGGCGCGAGGGCCTCGACCTGGCTACCTTCTGGGCCGCCCCGGGGGCCGCGGACCCGGTCACTTTCGCGTTCCGCATGTACCGCAACTACGACGGGCAGGGCGGCGCTTTTGGCGAGACCGGCGTGCGGGCGGTCAGCGCCGACCCCGACCGGCTGGCCATCTACGCCGCACAGCGCGAGTCAGACGGCGCGCTGACCGTGATAGTGATCAACAAAGCCCGTGAAAATCAGGAGACGCGCCTGGCGATCGCCAACTTGCCTGGCCCGGCGACCGCCCAGGTGTACCGCTACAGCCCCGAAGACCCGGGCGCCATCCTGCGCCAGCCCGACCTGGAAGTAGCCGCGGAGGGGGTCACCGCCGCGTTCCCGGCTTCTTCAATCACGCTCCTGGTGATCCCGGCTCGTTAGCCACCATCCTGCTTTGGGTGTGGAGACACCCGCGGAGGGAAGCATGAAAATCCTGACCATCTTAGGCAGCCCGCGCCGGCGCGGCAACACCGCCGCGGTGCTGGGCGCGTTCGAGCAACAGGCGTCCGTCGAACACCAGGTTTCCCGGCTTAACCTGACGGATTACACCGTAAACGGTTGCCTGGGCTGCGATGCCTGCCAGCGAGCGCTGGACGAGCCGGGCTGCCGCCAGCGCGACGACGCGCTTGCCATATTCGCCCGCATCGAAGCCGCCGACCTGATCGTCTACGCCAGCCCGGTCTACGCCTGGAGCATCACCGCCCAGCTCAAGGCCCTCTTCGACCGCCACTACTGCCTGGTCAAATGGAACGCGGGCGAAAAAGCCCTGCTGGGCGGGCGGCGCGCCATGCTCCTGGTGACCTGCGGCGGATCGGCAGCCGAGAACGCCGACCTGGTCCAGCCGATGTTCACGCGCCAGATGGCCTGCATGCAAATGGAAGTGGTTGGGCAGTTCGTCGTCGACAACTGCACCACCCCGGATGAACTGGGCGGGCGGGCCGCGGCTGTGGCGGCAGAAATGACGGCTGCGATTCAATAACCTGCTCGAACCTGCTGGCTATGGGCCAGGACAACTGTTGCGAGATCCGCTGCTCATTCTCTACAAATCGCCAGCCCGAATCGCTTGCTTGCGCGTGAAAATTTCGTTATAGTACAGATATCGGAATCGCACAAATTGAATACGCCAGGCCAGGCAGAGCGAAACACCCTGTTTGCTGCTCTTCCGGTGAACCGTCTCAGGAGGCGGCATGGATCTTTCCATTGAGGATGTCGGAAAGCAGTACCGCAAAGACTTTTGGGGACTGCGCCATTTCTCGCTCCAGCTTTCGCCGGGCGTTTTGGGGCTGTTAGGCCCGAACGGGGCGGGCAAATCGACCCTGATGCGGATCCTGGCCACCATCACATTGCCAAGCGAAGGCCAGGTGACCTGGAATGGGCAGGATATCAGCAAGCACCCGGATGTGCTTCGCCAGGTACTCGGTTATCTCCCGCAGGATTTCGGCGTTTATCCCAATCTCACAGCGGTCGAATTTCTTGAATACCTGGCGGCCATTAAAGGCCTGGACGGCGCTGCGGCCCGCCGCCGTATCGATGAGCTCCTCCAACTGGTCAACCTGGCGGATGTGGCCCGGAAGCCGGTCGGTGGCTATTCGGGCGGGATGCGCCAGCGGGTGGGAATTGCCCAGGCCCTGCTCAACGATCCTCTGCTCCTGATCGTGGATGAGCCAACCGCCGGCCTCGACCCTGAAGAGCGGGTGCGCTTCCGCAGCCTGATTGCGGAGCTTTCAGGTGAGCGGATCATCATCCTCTCGACCCACATCGTGTCAGACGTGGAGGCGGCCGCGACATCGATCGCCGTGATCCGCAAAGGCTCGCTCGTGAAGCACGACCTGCCCGAAAAGTTTCTCCAGGCAGTTGAAGGAAAAGTGTGGGCCTGGCTTACCGGCAGTGATGAGTTGGCAGCCCTCAAACAGAACCTGTTGATTAGCAGCACTGCCCGGCGAAGCGACGGGGTCTATGTGCGCGTCGTGGCCGAACAAAAACCCGTCCCAGAGGCCGCACCGGTCTCGGCCACGCTTGAAGATGCCTATTTGTATCACGCCCAGGGAGGCTGAAATGCGGATGCGGGCGCAGATGCGGACAATCTATCATCTGATGCGGGCCGATTTCCTGGAACGCGTACGCAGTTACAGCTTCCTGGCCATGCTGCTCTTCACCATTTTCGTCACCTATCTCTTTATCCCCGCGCCAGAGTCGATCCAGGTGGCAGGGCTGCAGTTGGGGGGCTACCGCGCCAAATATAACTCAGCCTGGATCGGGAGCATGACCGTCCTGTTAATGGGCGAGTTCTTCCTGCTGTTTGCCTTCTATTTTCTGCGGGGCGCCACCGAGCGCGACCGGCGCACAGGGGTCGGCCAGATCCTCGCCGCCACACCCATGACCCGGCTGGTTTCTGCACTGGGCAAATGGTGGAGCAACGTAGCGGTGATCGGCGCCATGGTGGCAATCATCATCGCGGCCGCGGCGGCGCTTCAATTCATCCGGGGGGAAGAGAACACGCTTGACCTTTGGGCGCTCCTCACACCTTTCCTGTTCGTGCTGCTGCCCGCGCTGATCGTCATCGCTGCTGCAACTGTTCTGTTCGACTGCGTCAACTGGCTACGCGGAACGGTTGGCAACATCCTCTTCTTTTTTATCGCCTATCCCATCCTGACCCTTACGCTTGACCTGGCCGGGAATACGATCCTCTACCCAAGCATCTACCAGGCCTGCGCCGCGCAGTTCTCCGGCTGCAACCCTACCCGCCAGATCGACGCGGGCATGCCGCCGCTGCAGGGCCTGCCCATCTTCCAATACGAAGGCGTGCCCTGGTCCCCGGCAATCATCGCCGGCCGGCTGGGATTGATTGTGGCAGGCGCATTGATCGCGCTGCTGGCAGCCTGGGCCTTCCAGCGCTTTGACCCGGCCAAAGAGGGCCTGTGGCGGCCGGCCATCTTCACGCGCCGGGCTAAGCCTGGGCCGGTGTTTCACACAGGTTCGCAACACGCGCCTGAAACAACGCCAGGGCCGCCGTTCCGACCCGGCAAGCTCACCACCATCCCGCGATATCCACCGTCCAATCCCTCAGGAATTTTCTGGCGGATCCTGGGAGCAGAAGCCAGGCTTACCTTCAAAGGCATCCGCTGGCCGTGGTATTTGATTGCACTTGCAATTCTCTGCGCTTCCTGGTTCGCGCCACTGGAACAGGCCCACCGCATCGTCTTGCCGCTGGCGTGGGTCTGGCCGCTGGCGATTTGGTCCGGCCTGGGAACGCGCGAGCTGCGCCACCGGACAGAACCGGTGATTTTCTCCGCGCCGAATACGCTGCAACGTCTGCTTCCGGCGACCCTGCTGGTGGGCATCCTGATCGCGTTGGTGATGGCGCACGGGATTATCCTGCGCCTGATTTTCGCCGGGCAGTGGGCGAACCTGGTCAGCGTCCTGCTCGGGGCAGGGTTCGTCCCGGCGCTGGCCCTGGCGATGGGCATCTGGAGCGGCGGAAGTAAGTTGTTCGAAGGAGCCTATCTGTTCGCCTGGTACCTGGCAGCGGTGGTCGGCGTGCAAACCCTCGACTTCATGGGACGCCTGCCCGGTTCATTCGACCGCGGCCTGCCCTGGCTTTACGGTGGGCTGGCCCTGCTCCTGACCGGCGCCGCTGTGCTGGGCCGGCGGCAGCAGATCCGGCGGTGATGCGTTTACAATCGTCACCTAACCAGCCCGCCTGCTGCGCGCCCGGCGATCCTTTTTTTCTGGCCCAGCCGGAGGATCAACCAGGGGGAGCCCGCCATTCTCCCGGTTCCGCGCCGGAAGTTGATACCGGTTGGCCAGGTTGCGTGCTTCCCGGCGGTTCCTCAGGTTTAATTTTTCCAGGATTTTGCGCACGTGCGCTTTGGCCGTATTCTCGGAAATATTCAGCGAATTCGCGATCTCAATATTGGATGCCCCCTGGCGGAGCAGATCTAACACTTCCACTTCGCGATTGGTGAGCTGGTCAAAGTCGGCCAGGTGCCTGGTAACATGATTTGCTTTGGCCATGTGATCGATCAGGCGCCAGACAGTAGCCGGTTGAAACGCAGCCTCGCCCCGGGTCACCCCCCTTAAGAATTCAATCAACTGCCTGGCAGGAATATCCTTTAATAAATAACCCTTCAGCCCGTTTTCGACGCCCGCGAGCAGCAGATCATTGGTTATCTGCATGGTTAAGACGACAATTCTCACCTCAGGGCGCGTAGAATATAGGGTTTTGATCACATCCAGCCCGCTCCCGTCCGGCAGATCCATTTCCAGCAGCAAGATATCGGGATCCAACTCCTCAGTTATCGAAATGGCTTCACGCGCCAGGCCGGCCACACCCACCACCTCGATCTCAGGGTCTCGAGACAGCAGCCCAATCAGGCCCTCGCGAAAGAGAACGTTGTGGTCAGCCAGAAGGATCCGCATCGATAATCAATCTCCGCTGCTCCCTGTCCAGCGGATGGTGACCCACTTCTGAAATTGATCACCCGACTCGTCGGACGCTTTATAAAGCAGCAGCAGTTCAAGCGGGCCGCGCACCCAACGGGCCCCCCAGCCCGGGCGGTACTCATCCGGCGCGCCAAACAGGCCTGTCAGGTGCTCCCACTCAGGCAATATACCGTCGTCTGGCTTGCCAGAGAAGGTCGCTTCAGCAGGGCAGATGGATATGTAATTCAGCCCAGGCTGCCCGGTTGCAAATGAAGTAAAGAGCATCCCCTGCAGCCCGCTCAGGGCGGCCTCGTTAGACCAGTTCAGGTAATGAGTGCCGTCCTCGACCTCAATTTCCGGGTCAGAAAGCGCCAGGACATCGTCCAGCGGTATGCCCCATTCGATGGTCAGCCCGCTCCGCTCCAGGGTGATCCCCTGGTATAACCGCTCCAGGACGGCCTGTCCATTGGGGTAGAGCCGGTCGCCTTTACGGACATCGACGTCGCTGGCCAGGATGCCGTCTTCAGGACGGCTGAGCATCCGGCCGGTGCAGGTCGCCTTGATATCCAACAGCCAGGCATTTCCCTTTGGGTCAACCAGCAGGGCCTCGACGTTAAAAACCGCCCGGATGCGCTTGTTCAGCGTCCCTGTAAATAACGAAGTGACAAGTTCCGGGCGTTTCAGGCACTTCAAAGACACCAGGCGGGTGCCCGGCTGCTGGCGCTGGAACCCCCGGGCGAGCATCGCGCCAAGCGCCACCGGGTAATCAGGCCCCATCCAGACCAACATGCCGGTCAATTCGGAGTCGCGGGGGAACAAAAACAATGCAATCGGGTGTTGCGTCGAGTCAATCGCCATCGTTGCCAGGCCCCTTAATCAATGTTATGATCGAGCGAGAAGATTTTTTCCATTTTAGCATCATCGGTCCCTTTGTCAAACAAATACCGCGTTAAGGAATTTTAGGAGATACCCATGTTCACCCAATCCAGCTCCGATGACTACAGGCCGGTCCTGCCCGGTATCTTTCTCAAAACCCTCGTTTACGGCGAGAAGACCCTCCTGGCGCAGTTCCGGCTGGAAAAGGGCGCCCTTCTGCCAGTCCATTCGCACCCCCACGAACAGACCGGCTACCTGATCTCGGGCCGCATGCGCTTCGTGATTGATGGCAAAACGATCGAAGCTGAGCCTGGCGACAGCTGGTGCATCCCGGGAGGCATCCTGCACAGCGCTGAGATCCTGGAAACAGCCATCGCGATTGAGGTCTTCTCGCCCGTCCGCGAAGATTACCTGCCCTGACGCAAGCGCGCCAGCGGATTTTTCTGATCTTTCTCCGCCACAAAAATCAGATGCGTGCCCAACCCAAGGCAGGCCGGGTCAGCGGAAGCCTCGAGCTCCATGCGCAGGAGCTCGCTCCAGCGGGCCGGGTCGGCGCGGATGGGGGCCAGGTCTGCGGCGTAGCCGTTGGCCAGCACGCCAGAAGCGGACATGGCCAGCACCCGCAGCCGGTGCTCGAGCAACCAGTCGCGCGCCTCGCCGGCGCGGAAGAGGTGCATCTGCCCGCGGGTGCGGTCCGGCCACGAAGCCGCGGTCAGGTCGCCGGTGGTGGTGATGCGCAGATTATACTCGGGCGGCACGTCCAGGGTGCCCGGCAGGTCGTGATGGGCCGAGCCCCACAGCGACATGACGCTGGCCAGCAGACGCCCGCCCGGCCTGAGCACGCGGGCGCACTCGCGCAGGGCCGCGTCACGCCGGTCGAGCACATAGGAGAATGGCCCGCCGTAAGCCACCACGCAGTCAAACGATCCATCTGGCCAGGCCGAGAGGTCGGTGATATCGAGCTGCTGCCAGTCTTCGACCGCGGCGGCAAACCCAAGTTGCGCAGCAAAATGGCGGTTGAGCTCGAGCTGCCCGGGGGAGAGATCCGCCACCAGCACCCGCGCGACCAGCCCGGCCAGCGCCTGGGTGAAGCGCCCCGCCCCGGCGCCGATCTCGAGCACGCGCGCACCGGGAGGGATGAAGCGCTGGAGGTAGTGGAGGTGGATGTGCAGGCTGATTTCGTCGACCGGTGTGGCAAGCAGGCGGTTCCATTCACGCTCGCCGTATTCGTCGAACTGGGCGGAGATAGAAGCCGGATCGTAAGTCATGGCAGCCCGTTAGCCTCGGCCACCATGGCCAGGTAGTTCTCGACCGGGACATAGCTGGGGATCGAGTTGCCCGAGCCGATCGCGTAGCGCCCGCGCGGGGCGCAGGTTTCGATTAACTGGCGGGCGCGGCGGCGGACGTCCGCGGGCGTCCCGGCCGAAAGGGTGTGCACGTCCAGCCCGCCCAGCACGGCGATCCGCCCGCCGTAGCAGGCCTGGAACGCTTCCGCCGGCAGGATGGCGTCTTCATACGAGTGTTTGCCGTCGATGCCCACCTCATCGATCAGGTCGTCCAGGATGGCGCGCACGTTGCCACACGAGTGGAGGAAATAAGGCACGCCATGGGAGTGGGCCAGCGCGGCAAAACGTTTGTGCCAGGGCAGGGTCAGCGCGCGCAGGTGCCCCGGACCGATCAGCGTGCCGGTGCGGAAGCCCATGTCGTCTCCGGGGAAGATGGCCGACACCCGCTCGAGGCTCAGCAGGTGCTCGTAGAAGCGCAGCATCCGCTGCCCAATCTCATCCGCCACCGCCTGGACCAGGGCGAAATCGTCATAGATCGCCAGGCACAGGCCCTCGTAAGACATGAGCGCCGAAAGGATCTCGTACGGCCCGCCGGCGTGGGAGAGCATCAGCCCCATGCCTTCCGGCAGCCGCCTGTTGAGGATTTCAAAAGCCGAGAAGTCGAATTCTGCCACCTCGGGCCAGGCGTAGCGCTCCAGGTCATCCCAGGAGGTGATTGCGCCGCGGTGCTGGTCGTTCCAGGCCCG
>CAZBDC010000223.1:0-8428 GCA_964490575.1 uncultured Anaerolineaceae bacterium
GGAATGGCAAAATATAGCCCAGAGCGGTCAGAATGCCTAACCAGGCGCTGGGGGGCTTGATTTCGATCATCAAGCGGTCTGGGCTTAAGTCTGTCGGCTGGACACCCAGGTCAAGGAGCTGCTGGACAAGGGTAGCGTTCGTTTCTATGTTGGATTCGTACATCGAGCCATCATTAAAAACTACCCTTAATCGATTTTCATCGTTTATGATTTTTGAAACTTGTCCTTGCTGCACAGCCGCTGCCACTTCATTGATCGTCTTTGCATCCTGGCTGGTTCCCTGGGCAGAGAAGTTATATACCAGCATGGCGATAATCGCAATGAAAAGCAGCAGATAGATTACATACGATTGGCTACGTGGATTCACTGATACCTCCGATATCTATCCCGGGCCCTTAAATAGCAGGCCAGCCTTTTTTTGGCTTTTCTTATAAAAATTATACCAATCTACAAGCTTACAATCCAGGTATTGAATAATGAATCGAGCGAATCTTATCAAACTCTTATAATACACGATGACAGGCCGTAATGGTTAACGCGCGAAATTTGGCCCGCGCTTCAGTCATTTTGAACCTGGATGGCGGTGAGGACCTGCTGGATATGCGAGCGATCATGCGTGGCTACAAAGCTAACCAGTTCTTGTAAGCTTGTGGGCCCAAAGATGGCATGCCGGGCTGTCTTTTGCCAGTCTTGCTTTTCCAGAACCTCAAGCTGGGCGACCAGATGGGTACGGATTTCAATGAATGATCGCAGTGCCGCAGCGCCATCCTGCTGCTGGTAAGCCCGTTCCTGTGCCCAGGTATCTGTGTTGATGCCGGGCAAAAAAGGATTCTGCCCGGCGATCACTTTTTCAAAGCGCGTCAGGTTAACTTCACGATCTACATCACGCAGGTGGCACAGAAGTTCGGTCAGGCTCCATTCATCTGCGGCTGGCCGGGTGATCCACTGCGGCGCGGTCAATGTATGACTGAGCGTATCGAGCATCGCCGGGGTAGATTTAAGAATAGCCAGCAGCGCTTCAGGGGTGGTAAACTCTTGCGGCGGGTTAGCCTGTTCAACCTTCTCCAGCCAGGCCGGAACGTCCGCCAGCCCTCCGCTGGCGCTCAACGAGTGAAAGCCTGCCGGAAGCGGCCCTTTCTGGCCTGTGATCCAAAATACGGGCATGCCTAACCTGGCAGCCGGGACCAGATCATCTTCCAGGCTGTTGCCAACCATCACGGCTGGCTGGTTTGGCCAGCCGAGCTGAGCGAGGATCTCCGCAATGTAAGCCGGGTTGGGCTTGGCAAAATGGAAGTTTTCATAAGTGGTAATCAGCGCAAAGGGGACTTTGTCAGGCTCCAGGCCGGCCCACCGCAGCCGGTGGAAAATGGCCTTTTGAGGGAAAAGCGGATTTGTGGCAACAACCAGGGTATGGCCCTGTTCTTGGGCGTACCGGACCATCTGCACAGCTTCCGGGCGCGGCCTGGTCAGGCCCTGCAATTCCGGAAAAACTTCACCATAGAAGTATTCCAGGGTGGGCCTTAGATCGGACTTGCTGTGACCGATTGCCGGATAAAAGGCTTCGTCGAAGGAGTGCTCCAGGCTACGCAGTGCTGAATTGTTTTTCAGCATTACCTGCGTGGCAGCCATGAGTTTTTGGACCATGACTCCTGGTTGGACATACCTGCTCATGTGATTCCCGAGCGCCTTTAAGTAGACGGGCAGGAAGGCGTTGATATCGTTATCCAGCAGGGTATCATCAAGGTCGAGGAGCAAGGTCAGGGTCATCAGCTTTTATCCACAAAAACAGGTGGTACCGGATGGCATTGTCCACAGCCAACATGGGGTTCAGCGACAGCCTGGCGGCTTTTCGTGCAGTATGCAGATACTTCGACTTTCCGAATGAGCCCGAGCAACGATCTTTTCACCCGGCCGGTCAGTTCCATGTGTTCGCATGCATTTGCTCGCAGGATTCCCGGAACCGGACACTTCTGGCAAAGGTCGGGCGTCCAGTGTACTGGTGGGGGAGCGTTGCCGATTAACCGGCACTCCTCCTGCGTGCGACCTCGGAAGTAGTTGCCGTAGAAGTATTTGCATTCAAACCCGGCAGGCGTTCGCATTCGGTTGTAATCCCTTTTTATCTGATTCAAAAACCTGTCCCCAAAGGCGGGGACAGGATGGTTCGCGCAGTTACCAATCACCAGCCTTGAGACCGGTGATCATTAAACCCGGGTGACATAAGCGCCGGTGCGCGTGTCGATCCGAATAACATCCCCTTCCTTCACGAAGCTGGGAACATCCACACCCTGACCGGTTTCAACAGTGACCCGTTTGGTCACGCCCGTCGCGGTATCGCCGCGAACAGCAACCTCCGCCTGAACTACTTTCAAGTCAACCGTGGTTGGAAGCTCAATATCCAGCGCTTCATTCTGGTAGAAGGTAAGCTTCACTTCCATGCCTTCTTTGAGGAAGCCGGCCATATCACCGACCAGATCGCGCGAAACCGCGGGTTGGTCAAAAGTTTCGGCATCCATAAAGTAAAACAGGTCGCCATCATTGTACAGGTACTGGACATTATGATAATCCAGTCGAACGTCCTGCACCCGGTCGCCAGAGTTGAAGGTCTTTTCAATTGTAGACCCGGTGCGGATGTTGCGCATTTTCACCCGAATAATTGCGTTGCCTCTCCCTGGTTTATGATGGGTATATTCCATCACGCGATAAAGGGCGTTATCATACTCGAAGATTACGCCTTTTCGTAAGTCATTGACATCAATCATAACAACTGGCCTCGTTTTTTGTTACCGTAGATCCACGATCCATGAAATCCCGGCTTTTTAGATAATTCACGACCGCTCAACGTAAGAGAGCGTCTCTTCGATCTGAGCATTTCCGATAATTTCAACCGAGTGATTATAGCAAAGTGATCAATATGTGACAAGATGTACTTTTTATAAAAGCGGCTGTCCAAAGTTCTTTTTGGACAGCCGCTTATTGAAATGCTAAAAAAAGTAAGGTGCGATTATCCGAGAGTCGGTTCAATAAGCCCGTAGGTGCCGTCCCGCCGGCGGTAGAGCACGTTGATCGAATTCGTGTTCACATTGAAGAAGACGAAGAAGTTCTCATGCCCCAGTTGAATCATTTGATCGATCGCCTCGGCTTCGTCCATCGGCGCCAGCCCAAAGGTCTTCCGGCGCACGATCACGGGCGGAATCTCAGGTTCCTCAACCAGGCCCACATCTTCAACAACTGCTTCAGCTGTCGGCGTTCCATCACCACGACCACGGTTGCGCCTCCCCTTGAAGCGTTCAATCTTGCGCTGCATTTTATCAAGGGCCAGGTCGAAGGCCGTGAAGACATCATCCGAACGTTCTTCTGTGCGAAGGATGTAGCCGCGTCCGCGAATCGTGATCTGCGCTACCTGGCGGTCGGATGGATTCCGCGCAGACTTTTCATACGCAAGATCCACGCGCGTTTCGTCAATGTCACCCAGGAAACGAGTCAGCTTGCCTGTTTTTTTGGTGACATAATCACTGATCCGGTCGGTTAACTCCATATTCTTCGGAAAGATCGCAACTTCAAGAGCCATTTTTTACCTCCTATTGAGATAGATGAGTAGGCCGGTCATCCGCATCCGCCTGCAGCATAGCTCGTGCCAGAGTCAATCCATAGACAGCCGATGCCCCAGCCTGGCGAAGCGCCTGCGCACAGGCGTTGATGGTTGAGCCAGTTGTGGTTACATCATCGATTATCAAAATAATTTTGCCCTTAACTTGACCTGAGCAGGCCGTAAAAGCGTCCGCAACATTTTCTCTCCGTTCGACTGCTGAAAGCCCCACTTGTGAACGGGTATCGCGATTTTTGCCCAACACAGCAAGATACGGTTTTCCGATTGCATAAGCAAGCGGCCTTCCTAGCATACTGGCCTGGTTGTATCCGCGCTCTTTCATCCTTTGCGCGCTCAGGGGAACCGATGTGACAATATCGATCTCCCACTTAACTTGATTATATAACTCGATCAGGTGTTTGGAAAGCGCTTCACCCAGGCCAATATCCCGTTTGTATTTCAGTTGATGCAGGGCCTCCCGAATTGGGCCTGCAAAAAGCGCAAATGAACGCAGGGCCTCGTATGCGGGTGGGTTTACCCAGCAGGCGTGGCAAAGCTGGCCGTCTGGCTGTGGTTCTCCGCAACGCGTACAAATTGAGCCTGAGATGCGCGGTAGATTGTTCTGGCAGGTCTGGCACCAGCGTGTGTTCTCGCGACCACATCCGCCGCAGGTTGGAACAAAGACCCAATCCACGGCGCACCAGAAGGTGTGATAAAGAAAATGGGCAGGACGGACTGGGCCTGCCGATCTCATTGGCTGTTTCTCCTTGGTGCTGGTTTGTTAAAACATTCCTGCCAATGTCGAGTTGAACAGGCGCAGCGCCGCCGGGGTCATCAGGGTGATCATCAGCGCAGGGAAAATAAGTAAAGCCATGGGAATAAGCATTTTCACCGGGGCCTTGTGGGCTTCTTCTTCTGCATGCTGCCGGCGCCTGACCCGCATTTGGTCGGACTGGATCCGCAGGACTTTTGCCATGCTGACACCCAACTGTTCGCTTTGGATCACGGCGGCGACAAAACTGGTCATTTCAGGGATGCCCAGGCGGTCGGCCATGTCTTTCAATGCTTCCCGGCGGATTTTGCCGAGCTGCACTTCCTGGATGACCCGGGCAAAAGCAGCCGACAGCTCTGTTTCCCACTTTTCACTTACTTTTGCCATTGCTGCGTCAAATCCAAGACCGGCTTCGACACATATGGTCAGCAAGTCAAGCGCATCGGGCATCGACCGGCGAATTTCTTTCTGCCGCCGGCCAATTCTGCTGGTCAGCATTAACTGTGGAAAATAGAAACCGATCAGGAATCCGCCAATCGTGAACAACAATCGCTGTGTTAACGTGAAACTGCCCTGACCGATGCTAAACACCAGGATCAGCAAGCCGCCAAATATCAGGGCGACCAGAAATTGAAGGGAGAGGAAGATCGTCGGGTCGATCCTTCCGGGGTTGCCGGCAAGCTCGAGCCGGCGAGCAGTTGACTGCAGCGCATTCTGGGGGGTAAACTTACTGGCAACTTCCCCCAGGGATCTGGCGATGGGATAAATGATGCGCTCGGAGAAAGGCAGTGAAAGCTCGATTTTTTCAAGATCGACTGCCTCACCGCGCTGGCTGAACTCGTCCAATCTTTCCTGGAGTTCGTTCTCGTCGTAGTTGCGCGGGTTGCGTAAACCGACGTAAATAAGCACTCCACCAATGCCCACGACGACAGCTACAATGATGCCGATGATGATCATAGAATCCATGCTGTTGTCTCCTTTTGACCCTAAACCTCAATATCGGCAAGCTTGTTCATGGCCACATAACCAGTGATGATCAGTATGCCAGCGCACACGAGTGCAATGTATCCACAGGGCAGCCTGGCATTATTATCCGGGTTGAAAAATTCCATCATGTACGGTCGGTTGAGCAAATAGAGGATCGCCATGACAATCAATGGCATCATCGATAGGAACCGGCCGGAATACATCACCTGGGTGGTGAGCACCCGGATTTCGCCCTTGATTCGCACGCGTTCGCGGATCGTGTAAGAAATTGTATCCAGGATTTCAGCCAGATTGCCGCCGACCTCGCGCTGGACATTTATTGCAGTAATGACCAGGTCCAGGTCTTCGCTCGGTATCCGGCGGAGGAGGTTGTCGAGGGCCTGTTGGGTTGGCACGCCCAGTTGCATTTCCTGGACCACGCGCCTGAATTCGTCACAGATGGGAGGGGGAAGTTCTTTGCTAACGGCTTCCATGGCTTGCATGGTTGAGTAACCTGCCCGGAGGCCGTTTACCATCAGGTTTAACATGTCTGATAGCTGATCATTAAAGCGGATCAGACGGCGGTTCTGCTGGCTGGCAACATAGAACCGGGGCAAAAACAGCCCAATTGCGCCGCCTGCCAGTCCCAGGATCAGGCTACGCCCTCCCAGGAAGAACCCAAGCACACCCACGCCAAAGCCGACGATGATCATAATGGCGATGTACTCGCCGGGTTTCAGCTTGATGTCCGCCCTGGCTAACTCGCGGGAAAGCCGTTCGCCAAATGAGGATCCTGTTACCCGTTCATTGAGCCAGTCGGTCACCTGTGTAGAAGCGCCGCGGGATTCAGTACGAACCGGCCGGTCTCTCTCGACGTAACGACCCAGGCGCTCTTCAACCATTGAACGATCACTGGTCAAAGAGACTGCCAGTCCAACTATGAGCATGATGACGGCCAGGCCAGCGCCTGCAATCAGGATAATCGTCATGTCCATGGCTTCATCCTCTTTCTAGTGCCTGCCGAATCATTCTATCGGAGGCTGGTTAGTATCTCCGGCGTTCGCCAATTCCAAATACTGTGGCCGGGATGTGGATACCGGCAGCTTCAATTTTATCCATAAACCTGGGCCGGAGGCCGGTTGGGCGCAGCTTGCCAACAATCTTGCCATTTTCGTACCCCATTTGTTCGAAAATGAACAGATCGGTTGTGGTGATCACGTCACCTTCCATCCCGCTGACCTCGGTAATCGAGACGATCTTGCGGGAGCCGTCGCGCATGCGTTCCTGGTGGACAATCAAATCGATGGCGGAAGAAACTTGCTCGCGGATCGCGCGGACCGGGAGATCCATCCCGGCCATCAGTGTCATCGTTTCAAGGCGGGAAAGGGTATCCCGTGGACTATTCGAGTGGGCGGTGGTCATAGAACCATCGTGGCCCGTGTTCATCGCCTGCAGCATATCCAAGGCTTCATCGCCGCGGCATTCGCCGACGATGATCCGATCGGGCCGCATGCGCAGTGAGTTAATCACCAGGTCACGAATAGTGATTTCGCCGCGACCTTCGATGTTGGCCGGGCGCGATTCGAGGGTTACTACATGCTCCTGGCGAAGCTGGAGCTCCGCCGCATTCTCAATGGTCACGATGCGCTCATCGGCCGGAATAAACCCGGATAGTACATTCAAAAAGGTGGTTTTTCCAGAACCAGTGCCGCCGGAAACGATGACGTTGAGGCGGGCAATCACACAGGCCTTCAGGAACTCAACCGCTTCTGGGGTAATTGAGCCAAAGCTGATCAACTGGTCCACCGTGATGGGCTTTTTTGCGAACTTGCGGATCGTCAACACCGGACCCACAAGGGAAATAGGGGGGATGACGGCGTTTACGCGAGACCCATCCGAAAGGCGAGCATCGACGTACGGGCTGCTTTCATCGATGCGCCGGCCCAGTGGGTTAACAATCCGTTCGATGATTCGCATGACGTGTTCGTTGCTCTCAAATGTGATCGGCGCGCGTACGATTTTCCCGGCCCGTTCAATATAGGTGTTCCTGAAGCCGTTGACCATTACCTCTGTAATGGTTTCGTCTTCCAGCAGCATTTGCAGCGGTCCCAAACCCAGGATTTCAGCAGCAATCTGCTCATACATGCGCGCGCGTTCAGGGCGCGAGAGGACAATATTTTCTTCGGATAGGATCTGCTCAAACAGTTCCTGAATTGTCTTTCGAACTTCCTGAACTTTGGTCGGATCCATGGATGGATCGAGGCCAGATAGCAGCTTGTTTTGAACGCGCGTCCTGAGATCTTGATAAGTATCCTGAGCGGTAGAAACATTGGGAGCCGATACGCGCCGGGTTTGTAAATTAGTCGTGTTATTGCGCTGCTCATTTCCCGTGGGGGTAGAAGGGGGTTGTTGCCCACCTGGTGTTCCGCCCTGGATTCGCTTAAGAATTGACATGCATCCTCACTTCCTGATTAAAATCCGGGGGTAAAAAACTATTCCTTTTCAAGAAGCTCTTTTTCAAACTTATGAATCTGCTCGCGCACCACCTCAGCAAGCTGAGAGATGCACTTACCCACCGGTTGGTTTTTATTATTATCCAGCATGAAGGGTATGCCGCGATTCACCGAAAATCCAACAGTGCGGTCATCAAACGGGATCACCGAGACAATTTCCTGGCGCAGGCTTTCTTTGACGCGTTCTGGGGTAATTGCTACGCGCTTATCATACCGGTTCATCACAAACTGGATCCGCTCCCGGCGAATCCCTGACGCATCCGCGAGCGAAAGGAACAAATTGCAGTTCTTGATGGAGGGAATGTCTTGGGTGGTGATCAATAAGATCACATCGGCTGTATCCAGGGCAGCCTGGACGACTTCGGTGAGCTGCGAAGCTGTGTCCACGACAAGATACGCGTACATTTTGCGCAGATAGTTGATCAGTTTTGAAAACTGTTCGCCGGTGATCTTGTCAGCCATCTCGGGACGCGGCGGCGCTGCCAATATATCAACCCCTGAGGTTCGGTGGTTCACCATAACGCCCTGGACGAATTCGGGGTCTAATTCATCAACGTGCGGGGCCAGGTCAAGTCTCGTATTCTTGCCCTG
>CAZBDC010000224.1:0-8360 GCA_964490575.1 uncultured Anaerolineaceae bacterium
AATTCTCGATACTCGAGTGAAAATGAATTGCCCTCTGGATCTACCGCATCACAGACCAGGATTCCGGGTGAGATCAGGCGAATATCACCAATGTCCACTTCTCGCTGGTGCAGAAAGCTGCGGGCATGTTCGATATCGATTACGCCAAAAACAATTTGTGGCGAGTGTTTCACCTGCTGCGCCTGCCCGCCAGAGTGAAGGGCCAACGTATAGGCGCCGGCCTGAAATGTGACCCAGTTCTCATTCGTGTAGCTGGCGACATTTTTGGGATAAGTAATCTCAAGCCCAAGCGTGTCGCGGTAGAACTGAACCATCCTATCCATATTCTGGACATATACGATAACTTCGAGAATTCCGGTTATCTGGATCATGGCAAATTCCATCCTTCAGGTATTTTTTAGACTCTCCCAGATGTCGCGTTCGTCCTCCCGGTCATCGCTGATCATCTGTGGATCAACCAGTGGAATGAAGCGGAACTGGTGTTTCTGCCAGAGGTCGGCAGCCAGCTTGCGCGGGTTATTTTTGACTCCCTGGCGTTGAAAATATTCGCCTACGCGGATGACATCCCGTTCAAATATGCGGAAGGCGCTGCGATTCTCATTGGGGTGAATGGATTGTGGAAAATCGATCAGCACGATATCCCCTTCCCAAAAAAGGATGTTAAAGGCAGAGAGGTCGGCGTGAATTCGGTTGTGTGCCAGCATGAGGTCAATATTACGCTCCACGCGTTCGAACAGAATCCGAGCTTCGCCTGTTGTCAGGTTGACATCGTTCAGGGTCGGGGCGCCCATGACTTCATCACCAAAATATTCCATTAAGATCGCGTTTGAGTCGCTGGCTAACGGTTTTGGCACATCTGCGCCGGCTTGATGGAGCAGCTTCAGGGTAGAAAATTCATGTTCCAGCCAGGAGGTGTGCATCAGTGTCCGGCCATATTCGGTGCGCTTATGGATGGCGTGCAGCATCCCTTTGTTTTTAATCAGGTTGCCACTTTCGTCAAGATTTGCTCGCCCTTCCCGGTACAGCCAATCGTTCTTGAGGTTGCGAAATTGCCTGGGGCGATACACTTTTGCGGCGAGATAAACCAAACCAGTCGTCTCATTTCCCTGGCACAAATAGACAGACGCTTCCTTGCCACCTTTGACCATCCGAAGGACATCATCAAACCATTTATGGACAAAGAAGTTCTGTAGGGACCCCTCCAGCCAGATGGCCTCATGGCGGGATGCCTTATAGGTCACAGCAAAGCGATGATCGATCTGGTCATCCAGATTGGCAAGTGCCTGTTGCACTTCCTTCCGCCGGTTGATTGGCCGACGGGGATCAGGCGATCCACTCCGGTTTTTCTTATGGGGTATATTTTTTACCCGGATGCTTGACTGTAGTTGTTCGTTCAAGTCATCAAATTCTTCATCATGACTGCGAGGATTCATTTGAATTGTTTCCTGATGGGGCGTTAATCGTTCATGGAATAAAAAAAACCACAGGATCTGTGCGCCGAGCGCTTCCTGTGGCCTCGCGTGTTTCTATTCAAGCAGGCTAGGGGCACTAAAGGAGGCTGTGTAGAGGCGCACGTCCACAATATAGGAAAACCAAAGAGCACCGATTGACAATTTTCTGCATTTGTGCGCCTCCTTTCTCCTTAGCGTAATCGAAAATCGGTTGGTCTGCTCAACCGGTTATTATCGTAACAAAATCGCGAGGGCGTGTCAAGTGGGATCGTTATTTAAAAATTTTATCGCAGTCGAAACCTGGATTTTTGTAATCTACATGCAAAGTAATTCACCTGATTTCCCCTTGCTCCCACAAAGAAGAGCTCAACCTATGTGGTACAATTCGGTTTCTGAACAGCCTGAATGTACCAGCCCTGATGGGTGGTTTTAGGTTTGTGATGAGTATGATCATTCGCTATTCCTTGATTTTCACAATGGAAACGGAACATAATGAAAAAATATTTTCGTGAAACACCGAATAATTTCAGCCTGCCGCGCCGGATCGGTCGCCTGGGAGAGTTAGCTTATAACCTGTGGTGGATCTGGAACCAGGACGCTCAACGGCTGTATTCTCAGATCGATCGTTCGCTGTGGGAGCAAGTGAACCATAATCCGGTGTCATTTTTACGCCGGGTCGAGCGTGCTCAGTTAAATGCTGCCACAAATGACCGCTATTATCTCGATCTATACGACCGGGTGATGCGCCAGTTTGAAAGCTATATTGGGGCTGAAAACACCTGGTTTAACCGCACCTATCCGAATCTTTCAGAGCACCAGATTGCCTATTTCTCATTTGAGTTCGGCTTGCACGAGTCGATCCCGGTTTACGCTGGCGGTCTAGGCATTCTCTCTGGGGACCACCTGAAGGAGTCTTCCGATCTGGGTATCCCTTTGGTGGGGGTTGGATTTTATTACACACAGGGATATTTCTCTCAAAAAATCACTGAAGATGGCTGGCAAGAGCCACGCTATTTGATGCTCAATTATGAGGAACTCCCGGTTGTGCCTTTGACCGATGAGGATGGGGGGCCATTGACTATTTCGATGACTCTGGCCGGGCGGAAGGTCAATGCTCGTATTCTTGAGGTCCAGGTTGGTCGGGTTCCGCTTTATCTGCTCGATGCTGACCTGGAACAGAACAACCCGGCTGACCGCCAACTGACGGCGCGATTGTATACCAGCGATCAGGACCTGAGAATTTCTCAAGAGATGTTGCTGGGGATTGGTGGGGTACGGGCGTTGCGCCACCTGGGTTATAACCCGGTCGTCTGGCACATGAACGAGGGACACTCTGCTTTTCTGACCATCCAACGCATTCGCGAATATATGGCAGATGGAAAAACCTACGAAGAATCGGCCGATCTGGTCCGGAAATCGAATATCTTTACCACTCACACGCCTGTTCCCGCCGGGAACGATGAATTCCCGCTGTGGATGATGGATAAGTATTTCTCGCATGTGTTCTCCGAATTAAAGATGACTCGCGACCAGTTCATGGATATCGCTCGAAACCAGCAGTCGTGGGGAGAAACATTCAGTATGCCTGTTTTGGCACTGCGGTTGTCAGAGTACGCCAATGGGGTTTCTGAGCTTCACGGAAAGGTGGCGAGGGAGATGTGGCATCATCTTTGGCCAACCCGCCGGGTAGATGATGTCCCGATTACTCATGTAACCAATGGTGTTCACACCGGTACCTGGTTGGCCCGGCGGATGAGAATTCTTTTCGACCACTACCTCGGGGCTGAATGGATGGACAACCTTGATGACCCAGATACCTGGGCGCTGATAGATACCATCCCGGATGCGGAGATGTGGGCGGTGCGGCGCCATTTGAAAAACAAGCTGGTCAATTTCGCCATTGAGCGTGCCCGCCGCCAGTGGGTAAGCGGGGGCTTTCATCCAGTCCAGGTTGTCGCTTCTGGGGTGCTGCTTGAACCGTATTCGCTGACAATTGGATTTGCCCGGCGTTTTGCCACATACAAGCGTGGCAATTTGATTATGCGTGACATTGACCGCTTGCTTCGCATTGTCAATAACATTGACATGCCAGTTCAGATTATCTTTGCCGGGAAAGCTCACCCATCGGATGAACCTGGAAAGCTGGTCATCCAGGAGGTATACCGGATGGTCAAGGATGCCCGGTCCGGCGGGCGGCTGGTTTTCCTGGAAGATTATGACATGAACATGGCCCGCCTGTTGGTGCAGGGCGTGGATGTATGGTTGAATACACCCAGGCGGCCTAATGAAGCCTCTGGCACTTCTGGGATGAAGGCTGCGCTAAACGGAACACTTAATTTTTCGGTACTGGATGGCTGGTGGCGCGAAGGGTATAACGGTAACAATGGGTGGGCGATTGGCTCTGACAACGATTTGGGAGACCATTACCAGCAGGATGATGCTGATATGCGCAGCCTGTACGACACCCTGGAAAATTCAATTATTCCCGCGTATTATCAGAACCGGTCTGCCGATGGTTTACCTACAGAGTGGATTGCGCGGATCAAAGCGTCCATCCGCACCCTGGCGCCCCAGTTTTCTACTTGCCGGATGCTGAAAGAGTATGTCACTGGAATGTACATTCCGGCGATGGAGGCCGCTGTTGGCATGCCATCCCCGATGCTTCACAAGAGTTATACTGGTCAGCTGGGTGCCGGCGATGAAGATGGTAAAGTGTAAAAGATAGCCGGTTTAAGGGAAGAGAGCTTCCATTACCAAATTCATGGGGGCGCAGCCAGCAGTGGATGCGCCCCCATGTGTATAATTTCTGTGTCACATGAAAACTTCATACTTAATTGGGTTGGATATTGGCACTTCGGGGGCTAAGGCTGTTGTTATTGACAGGGCTGGCACGCTGTTGGCCTGGGCAAGTCGTGAATATTCGATTCATACCCCCCACCCGGGTTGGGCTGAGGAAGATCCGCGCGACTGGGTAGCGGCGGCATACACCTGTATTGGCGAGGCCATCCGCCAGGCCAAAATTCACCCGCGGAAGATAGCGGCGATTGGACTGGCAGGACAGATGCACACGCTGGTCTGCCTGAACGCGCGTGGTGAACCGCTTCGCCCGGCAATTCTTTGGGCCGACCAGCGCTCAGGAGATCAGGTCAGGCGGCTGCAGGAAAGAATTGGCCTGGAGCGCCTGGCCTCCTGGACGGGCAATCCGCTCGCAACCGGGTTTATGCTGGCTTCGTGGGCCTGGTTGATGGAACATGAGCCGGCAGCCGCAGAATCTACCCGCTGGTTGGTGCTGCCCAAAGATTACGTCCGGCTTGTCCTTACCGGCATCCTGGGCACCGAGCCGGGTGACGCCTCGGCAACTTTGCTGTTCGACCCGCATACCCTGGCCTGGTCTGCGCCGCTGATGGAGGTGGTGGGACTTGGGCCTGAGCGCCTTCCGCCGGTATTTCCCTCGTCTGGAGTGGCCGGGCATTTGCTGGCAGATGCAGCGGAGGCGTGTGGATTACCGGCGGGCATCCCGGTGATTTTTGGTAGCAGCGATGTGTCACTCCAGGCGCTTGCCCAGGGTGTTGTTGCGCCTGGAACCGTCTCATGCACCATCGGGACCGGTGGGCAGCTATTTGCCCCTTTGCGGACTCCACGCCACGATCCGCTGCTTCGCCTCCATCTATTTTGCCACGCTTTATCTGGAACCTGGCATCACGAGGCAGCTATTCTTTCGGCCGGGCTGGCCCTGCGCTGGTTGCGTGATCAGGTCTGGCCTGGCTCAAATTTTTCCGATTTAGCAGACGCCGCTGCTGGGGTTGAGAGCGGAACAGATGGATTGTTTTTCCTGCCCTTCCTGGTAGGCGAGCGCACCCCCTATATGGAGCCGGGTCTGAGCGCTGGTTTCCTTGGATTGGGGCTCAGGCACGGCAAAGCGCACATGGTCAGGGCGGTGATGGAAGGGGTGGTTTTTGAACTGCGCCAGGGCCTGGATCTATTGCTATCACTGGGGACACCCGTAGATCGCCTGCTGGCATCAGGCGGAGCGACCCGGAATCCTTTATGGCTGCAGCTTCAGGCTGATATTTTTAACCACCCGATACACGTATCAAGGATTGATGAGGCGACCGCTCGCGGAGCGGCGCTTCTGGCAGGGATTGGTGTCGGTATTTATCAGGATGCTCAAGATGCAATTCGACAGGCTGTCGATGAGCCAGCCGCAGGCGTATTTCCGAACCCGGAAAGGGTGGGGCAATACGCTTCTGCGTACCAGGCATATCGCCAGTGGGCAGATGCGGTTGTGGACCGATACCGCGCCGGATGGTAAAATAGGCCCTACAAACCGTGGGGAAAGGAAGCATTTCTACTTGTTTGAAATCATTTTCTTGGGAACATCGGCCTCGGCGCCGTCGATCAAGCGGGGTTTATCTGCACAGGTAGTGCAGCATGACGAATACCGTTTCTTGGTTGATTGTGGTGAAGGGACCCAGCGCCAGATTCTTCAATCTGGGATTGGCTTCAAACGCCTCAGCCGGATTTTAATCACTCACGGTCACCTCGATCATATTTTAGGATTGGCAGGACTGCTCTCAACCTTTATGCGCTGGGAAACCATCGATGGGATGGAAATTTACGGTGGAAAAGCAGCGTTAGAAAGGATTTACGACCTGCTTTTTGGCGTGGTATTGAGAGGCGCTCAACCACCTATGCCAATCGAACTGAAAACGATTGGCCCGGGAACCTTTTTTGAAGAAAGCGATTTCCGGGTGACAGCCTTCCCGGTATATCACCGTTCGCCTGACAGCCTGGGTTATCTGTTTGAGGAGAAATCCAGGCGGCCGTTTCTGCCCGAAAAAGCTGATGCACTGAATATCCCGCCTGGCCCCTGGCGGAGGGATCTGGTGGCTGGGAAGACCGTTTCTTTGCCGGACGGTCGACAGGTCAGTCCAGACGAGGTCCTGGGCGATTTACGGGTTGGCACACGGTTGGCTTATGTGGGTGATGTTGGGGATACGGAAACACTGGTGGACATTGTGCGGGATGTGGATGGCCTTGTGATTGAGGCCACTTACCTCGAGGATGAGCGTGAGATGGCGCGGCATTTTGCCCACCTGACCGCTCGCCAGGCGGCAGAACTGGCTCAAAGGGCACAGGTGAAGCGCCTGGTCCTCACACACATTTCGCGCCGATATCGCGAAAAGGATGTCCTGCAAGAAGCCCAGGCAGTTTTCCCTGATACTGTGGTGGCGCGGGACTTTGATACTTACACGTTTAAGCGTGAATAGATTTTTTTTGCTGGTCTTTACAGTGAAGCGGACTTATGTTATCATAATATCCAATTGAATAGCCCCAAACGGCACTCTTATCCAGAGAGGTGGAGGGACCGGCCCGATGATACCTCGGCAACCTGGTAAGACGCAGTTTCATCAGCTGTTGTTTTACTAAGGTGCTAATTCCGTCAGACGGAGCGACTGGAAGATGAGAGGGCAGCCGAAAGCGCAAATCGATGCGTATGTTGCCCCTCGTGATTCCGAAATAGGGGCAATTTTTTTTTGAGTTCAGGAGGATAATTCATGACTACCACTTTTATGAAATCGGCCCGGTATCTGTTCACTTCGGAATCGGTGACAGAAGGGCACCCGGACAAATTATGCGACCAGGTCAGTGACGCGGTCCTGGATGCCTGCCTCGAGCAGGATCCTATGTCCCGGGTAGCGTGCGAAACGGCAACCAAGACTGGCTTCGTGATGGTTTTGGGGGAGATAACCACGAGGGCGTTTGTCAACTTCGACGAGTTGGTCCGAAAAGTGGTTAAGGAAATTGGGTACGATAATACCGACAAAGGGTTTGACGGCAATACATGCGCAGTGCTATCCGCAATTGCGGCTCAGTCGGGTGATATTGCTATGGGGGTGGATAAGGCGCTGGAGGCTAAGGCGGGTGAGATGACCGAGGCCGAAATTGAGGCAGTTGGCGCCGGGGATCAGGGGATGATGTTCGGATATGCCTGCAACGAGACCCCGACATTAATGCCGATGCCAATCTACCTGGCTCATAACCTGGCCCGTAAACTCGCGGCTGTGCGCAAGAGCGGCGAACTTCCCTGGCTGCGGCCTGATGGCAAGAGCCAGGTGACGATTGAATATCATTATGGCAAACCCGTTCGCGTCGACACGGTTTTAATCAGCACACAACACGCGCCAGAGATTTCACATGCTGAAATCAGCGAGCAGATCATGGAAAGCGTTATTAGCCCGACTCTCCCGGCTGACATGGTTGATGATCGGCTTAAGGTATTTATTAACCCAACCGGGCGTTTCGTCATTGGTGGCCCGATGGGTGATTCGGGTGTAACCGGGCGAAAAATTATCGTGGACACGTATGGCGGTATGGGCAGGCATGGCGGTGGCGCTTTTTCGGGGAAGGATCCGACGAAAGTCGATCGCTCGGGTGCGTACGCGATGCGCTGGGTGGCCAAGAACGTAGTGGCGGCTGGTCTGGCTGAACGTGTAGAGGTTCAGGTGGCCTATGCGATTGGTGTGGCTCGCCCGCTGTCCATCAATATTGAAACATTTGGTACGGGCTTGATCCCTGATGAGGAGATCGCCAAGCTGGTTGACGAGCACTTTGATCTACGGCCCGGCGCGATCATCCGTGACTTGCAACTGCGCCGCCCAATTTATCGGCAGACTGCCGCCTATGGCCATTTTGGTCGAGATGACCTGGATCTGACCTGGGAACGGACAGATAAGGCTGATGCGCTGCGGCGCGCAGCAGGGTTGAACGGGTCTAAACCGTAATCCCTCGCCAGTTATATAAACAACCAAATTCCATAATCAATAAGGGCGGTCCGGGTGCAGAACCTGGACCGCCCTGTATTCTTTTTTGATACTTGTGTCGTTTTGTGTGGGCGACGCAGTCGCC
>CAZBDC010000225.1:0-8296 GCA_964490575.1 uncultured Anaerolineaceae bacterium
GATAATGAGCGGTGACTGGAGTTCAGACGTGTGCTCTTCCGATCTCACAGGTGGCAACTATGCTGCTGATTGGGCTGTGGCATGGGGTGACCGTCAATTTTATCCTGTGGGGGCTGTGGCATGGGCTGGGTTTGTTTGTCCAGAACCGTTGGACGGACCAAACGCGTGGATGGTTTGCCGCGCGTAAATTTTCACCGCTGGTCCAGCGCAGCCTGGGTGTCGGATCAACCTTGCTGACTTTCCACTACGTGACCCTGGGTTGGGTATGGTTTGCACTGCCGACTCCCCAAATTGCGTTCCAGATAATGGCCAGACTGGCAGGCGCCGGATGGTAAAGCCTCACCGTGTCCTGACGAAGGCCCTCCTGCTGTTTGCGCTGGCGAACCTGCTATTTGCCTTATGGGAAACGCCGCATCTTGGACGGATTTCTGCCTATAATGGGTTGTTCCCCGGGCGCTCCCGCTTTCCATTTGGTGAAGCACCCCGCGAGGCATACAATTTCAGCCTGTTTGACCTGGACGCGATGTTTGCTTCGCACGAAGTCAGCGCACCCAAGCCGCCCGGTGAGTTTCGGGTGTTGTTGATGGGTGATTCGTCTGTATGGGGTACACTCTTACGGCCAGAGGAAACCCTGGCAGGCCAGTTGAATGACCTTTCAGGACGAGAGGGGAAATCTGCTCGCTTTTATAACCTGGGCTATCCAACCCTGTCGTTGACCAAGGATCTGATGATCCTGGAACGGGCCAGGGCTTACCAACCAGACCTGATCGTCTGGTTGGTCACGCTGGAGGCGTTTCCACGGGATAAACAGCTGGCTGTACCCCTTGTCGAGCATAACCCGGGCGAAGCGCTTGCGGCAGCTGCGCGCTACCGGCTGGAATTGACCGAGTCAGGTCTCAGTCCGGCAGGACTGTGGGAGCGCACGATCGTTGGACGGCGAAAAGATTTAGCCGACCTGCTTCGTTTGCAGCTTTACGGAGTATTGTGGGCTGCTACCGGGGTCGACCAGGTTTACCCGGTTGATTACCCGCGGGCTCAGATTGACCTGGAGGCTGACCCGCTTTTCCACGGCCAGGAGCTGCTGCGCCGAGATGAATTAGTGTTTGAGGCAATAACGAACGCACAGATTGAACTGGGTGACATACCTCTACTGGTAGTAAACGAGCCCATCTTAATTAGCAGCGGCCAGAATAGTGAGATCCGGTATAATTTTTATTATCCCAGGCAGGCTTATGATCAATATCGCGCCTGGCTGACCGAGGAAGCCCGCCAGGCGGGCTTTGGGTATCTGGACGCCTGGGATCTGGTTCCGGTTAATGAATTTACGAACAGCGCCATCCATCTTGACCGGCAGGGAACAGCACGCCTGGCAGAATTGATTGGCACAAAGATATGGAAGTATGTTCGTTAGGGGATAACCTGGAATGAAATGGGTCATCAACCGGTCCTGGTTGGCTCTGGTGATTTTGGTTTTGCTGGCGCTGCCCGGCTGTATCTCTGGTGGGTCAACGGCAACCACTCAACCAGTCAATCAACCGGCGCCGCAAGAACATCTTGCTGAACAATCGGGCGAAACATCTTCGCCTTTGCCCGGTCATGAAACGCAACAGGCGGAGGAACAGGAAGAATCCAGGGCAGCCGCAGAAGATGGCATTACTGAGGAAACCAAACCTGCAGCGCCAGCGGTAGAGCCGTCGCAGGAACTCTCGGTTGGAAATGACCTTCCAACCCAGATTGCGCAAACCGCCCAACCTCCAGTGGAGGCGAGCCCGACGCCTGATACCCGCCTGGATCCCAAGTATTGGCCGGAATGGCCGCTGATCCCAACTGTTTCAGCGCGCGCGAAAGAAATTTATGCCTTCGGCCGCCAGTTGGGCAACGACCCCCACTCTTTTACCACCATTGGAGACTGCCAGTCTGAGCCGCCCGTCTTTATGGGGGTCTATGATAGCGACCGTTACTTCCTGGGAGAGGGCTATGAGTACCTGGAGGAAACCATACAGCAGTTCAAGGGTTCGTTTCAGCGGGACAGCGTAACCGTTAGAGATGGGATGAGTGTTGCGTCGGTCCTGTCTCCGGTGTGGGCGGACCCGGAGATGTGCGAGGAAGGTGAGACCCCGCTGGCATGTGAGATTCGCTTGCACCGCCCGATCATTGCTTTTATTAACCTCGGCACCAACTGGCAGGGGGGAGATGATGTTAAGCATGAGGCTTACATGCGCCAGGTGGTTGAGGTGCTGATGGAGAATGGGGTGGTGCCGATCATTTCCACCAAAGGAGATAACCTGGAGGGGGATCACCGCCTGAATCGCTCGATGGCACGGGTGGCGCACGATTACGACCTGCCATTATGGAATTTCTGGCGCTCGCTGCGCGATTTACCCGGAAAAGGCATTGACGATACCCGCCCGGGAGGCTACCTGACCACTGAAGCCTGGGCCCGTCGTTCTTTTACCGGGCTGCAGGCGCTCGACTCTGTCTGGCGTGAATTGAACAGGTAATTGGACGATTGTGTGATTGTCACCTGGGGTTCAACCGGGTAAAATCGTATTCTTGAAAACCTACCTGTTGACAGGAGATTTGATCTATGTCTGACTTAACCATAAGCGCTCTCTCGGACTATATTACAGGCACAATTCTCAAGCAGCCCCAGCGCAGGCTGGAGGGTGACACGGTATTGATCTCCTCCGGGTTGGTTGATTCGTTCAGCCTGGTTGACCTGGCCATGTTTATCGAAGAGCGGTTTGAAGTCCGGCTTCACGACACCGAGCTCAATGCAGACACTTTCGACACGCTTGGCCAGCTTGCAGAATTGGTGGAGGGGCGTCAGAAAAAAGGTGGGGTGCGGTAACCGGTGCAGGATAAGGTAAATGCGAACCTCCCGACCCCTGGAGGCCCTGCAACCACCTGCGGTCTCTTGATCGATCACTACCGGAATCATCCAGACCGGGTCTGCCTGTACCTGCTCGAAGCCGGGCAGCCCGATCGTGCAGTCACCACGCGTGAACTGATGGAGATTTCCGCCGGATATTCCCGGGTTTATGCCGAGCGGGGGATTCGACCGGGCGAGGTGGTCATTCTGATCCTCGAACATGGCCTCGATCTGATCGGGGCTTTCTGGGGCGCTATTTTGTATGGGGCAATTCCCTCCATCATGCCCTTCCTGACTGAAAAATTATTGCCTGACCGATACCGTAAGGACCTTGCGGCGTTGGTTGAGGTCACTCAACCGGCTGCCCTGGTAAGCTATCCATGGTTCAACAATGAGATTGGCGAAAAATTGGTTGAGAGGGGTAACCCTTTACGTACGGTCATCCTGTCCAATGAAGTTATCCCTGTCCAACAGCCTGATCTGGATACTGTGGGGGGAATGCTGCGGGGTCCTGATGAGATCGTTTTTCTTCAGCATTCGTCTGGTACAACCGGTTTGCAAAAAGGGGTGGCGATCTCACACCGGGCGCTGCTCAACCAACTGGACAGCTACTGCCAGGCAATTCGCCTGGAGGCCGGAGATGTAGTCGTTTCTTGGCTGCCGCTCTACCACGATATGGGGTTGATCGCTGGTTTTCTGATGCCGATCCTGGAAGCGGTCCCTCTGGTGCTGATGTCGCCTTTCGACTGGGTTAAAGCCCCGGTCCGGCTGATGCAGGCGGTTTCGCGCTATCATGGCACACTTACCTGGCTGCCGAACTTCGCTTATAACTTCTGCGCCCAGAAAATCCGCGATTCGCAGATGGACGGGATTGATCTGGCTTCCTGGCGGGCGGTTATCAATTGTTCCGAGCCGATGCACTTTCACAGTTTCATGCAGTTTGCAGAGCGGTTTGGCCGTTATGGGTTTCGGCCAGAAGCGCTGGCGACTTCTTATGCAATGGCAGAGAATGTCTTTGGGGTTACCCAGGGGGGAATCGGCGAGCCAGTTAAAATTGATAATGTGGACGTTATAGCGCTGCAAACAGAGGGATTTGCTCGCCCTATCGAAGATTTTTCAAACCAATCTCATCTATCTGTAAAAATGTTGTCCTGTGGCAGGCCGATTGCGGGGACAGAAGTGCGCGTGGTAGGCTCGGATCATGCAACGCTACCCGAGCGGTGGGTGGGTGAACTGGCGGTGCGTTCGAACTGCATGTTGACAGGTTACTACAACCGGCCCGACGCCACTGCCAGCGCATTTGTAGATGGCTGGTACCTGACAGGAGACCTGGGTTATCTGGCGAGTGGAGAGGTGTATGTAACCGGGCGTAAAAAAGACCTGATCATCGTCGGCGGGCGTAATATCTTTCCCCAGGATATCGAGTTTCTGGCAGGCGAGGTCCCGGGCGTGCACCCGGGGCGCGTGGTCGCCTTTGGCATTTATAATGAGGATCTGGGTACAGAAGAAGTGGCCCTGGTGGCCGAGGTTGACTTACCCGAGGAACAGCTGGTTGAGGATGATTGCTGTCATGAACTCGAAGAAGCCATCCGCCTCGCAGTAAACCGCGGTTCGTCTGTCGTGCTGCGGCATATCCGTTTGGTTGGACCGCGCTGGATGATCAAGACCAGCTCGGGTAAGACGGCTCGCGCGGCCAACCGGGAGAAATTTCTGGCCGAAATGCACAGGCGGTAACGGCTTGGCAGGTCGCCTTTTTGAAACTCGAGTAAAATAAAAACATATTTTCCATCCCTCCACAGGGCGGTGAACCTGCGAATGACAGCTTCTGCTAATCTTCCAAAAGTTTCAATCATTACCCCTTCTTATAACCAGGGGAAATACCTCGAAGACACCATCAGGTCTGTGCTCGAGCAGGATTACCCGAATATCGAGTATTTCATTGTTGACGGGGGCTCAAAGGATCATAGTGTTGAGATTATCCAGAAATACGCCGGGCACCTGGATTGGTGGGTCTCTAAGAAAGATAAAGGCCATGCCGACGCGCTCAACAAGGGATTTGACCGTGCTACCGGTGAGATCCTGGCCTGGCTCAACTCGGACGATACCTATGCTTCTGCAAGCGTGGTTTCGGAGGCGGTGGCTTTTCTCCAGGAGCATCCAGAAGTAGGGATGGTGTATGCGGATGCAAGCGTGATCGATGACGCGGGGCAGGTCATTGGGCAGTTTCCTGCCCGCCAGACGGATTACCGGCGCATGCTGCGCGGATCCGTCCATATCCCCCAGGCGACGACTTTCTTCCGGACCGACCTTTACCGCGAAGTGGGCCCGCTGAGCCTGAGCCTGTTCTTCGGTTTTGATTATGACTTGTGGGTCAAGCTGGCAAAGATTTCGCAGGTGCGTTACTTGCCGCGCCGGTGGGCAAATTTCCGCCTGCACGAGTCGGGAAAGAGTATCGTGAATGACGACCGCTGCTACCCGGATATGATTAAAGTCCGGGAGCGCGAAGTCGGGCCAGGTTTCTCCTGGCTGCACCTGCGTTATGCTGCCAGGCGACTGTTTTATGCCTGGCTGCCCATGCGGGTGAGGGTATGGCTGCGGAAGGCGCTGACATAAATCTGGAGGGAAAACCTTATGCGTTCAGCTTATCTTGAATCTGTCGGGCGTTTGATCTTAAAGGATGCGCCATTACGCGAACTGACCCGGTCTGATGAAGTGATGATCCAGGTGAAGGTCGTTGGCATTTGTGGTTCTGAAGTTCATGCTTTCGAAGGCACCCACCCGTTCCGGAAGGCGCCGGTGACACTTGGTCATGAGATGGCTGGGGTGGTGGTGAAAACAGGAGAGACCGTGACCCACTTTCGCCCAGGCGATCGAGTGATCGTGGACCCCCAGTGGTCATGTGGCGAGTGTGCATACTGCCGGTCTGGGGATATCAACCTGTGCCTGTCCAAGAAAGTCCTTGGGACGCAGGCCTGGCCAGGCGCCTTTGGCGAGTATATTACAGCGCCTGAGGAGGCAGTATTTGCTCTGCCGGACGGGTTGAGCTTTGCCCAGGGCAGCCTGATTGAGCCCCTGACGATCGGCGTACACGTGGCGCGGAGGGCGGATTTGAAACCCGGGCAATCATTGGTGGTTCTGGGGGCAGGCTCGATTGGTGGCATGGTTTGTGGGGTGGCAAGCGCCCGTGGCGCTGCGCCGGTGATTGCTGTGGATATTCGCCGGCACTGCCTGGATGCAGCTCGCGAGCGGATAGGCGCCACGCACGATTTTCTCCTGCCCGACCCACACCTGGAAAGCAAAGTCAAAGATTTGACCGGTGGTGGGGCCGATGTGGTCGTTGTGGCAGCGGATGACCCGTTTCTGGTTGACCTTGCCCTGGATCTGATTAAGAAACGTGGGACGGTGGTGCTGGTGGCGCTTATGACTGCAGAACCGCTATCCTTCCTTGGATATAAGGTCATCATTAAGGAGGCCCACCTGATAGGCTGCACGATGAGCAACAAGGCTGACGTTCAGGAGGCGATCGATCTGGCCTCCAGTGGGAGGGTGGATGTGAGCGGGATCCACACCCACACGCTGCCCTTTGAAGCGGTTCAGCACGGAATGGAAATGGCTGCCTCGAAAGAAGATGGAGCTATAAAGGTGATCCTGGCATACTGACATACGAAGAGGTAAATGGAGATTCTTCGATGCTGACTTTGCAAAGCAAGCGCCTGCTCCTTTTTGGGCTTAACCGCAACCAGCTGGATTTGGCACTTCATGCCCCCGCAACATTATCCGCGCAGTTGGGGATTCTGCTGGACCCTGAGGTGTTCTCAACCGAATCGCGGCAGGCGATGATGATCAAAATTGCTCGGATGGACCGGGTTGATTCCCATCTACATCCCTGGTATACCTACTTTCTGTTGGTCCGCGCAGAAGACCGGCGTGCAGTAGGTGTCTGTGGTTTCAAGGGAGCCCCGAGTCCACTGGGATCCGTAGAGGTAGGCTATGCCATGCACGAAGACTACCGCAACCGGGGGTATATGACCGAAGCGGTCCGTGCCCTGGTGGAATGGGCTTTCCGGCAGGAGACCTGCCAGCGAGTGATTGCCGAAACTCTGCGCGAGAATTTGCCTTCTCAGCGGGTGCTACAAAAAGCCGGGTTGGTTTTTGATCAGGCTGTCGAAAATATGCTGTATTGGAAGATCGATAAGCGGGATTTCCTGAATCCTGGCTAGATTAAGAATGGGTATTTGTTCGCGGTTTGCCCGGAAGATCGGTGTCCGAGCGGGGTTGGGAATCATTCTCAGCCTGTCGCTGAGTTGCTGTCAGGTTACAGTTGGTCAGCGTGATCTCGATGCGACAAATTTACCCGGTGCGCCGACTGCCACGGACAGATTGCCAGTTGCGGATTGGGCGCCTGTTCGCGAAACACCTTTGGGGGCAGAGCCGGTTGATGAACGGCCAGAAGAATCACCCAGCCCAATTCTTACCCCGAGCCCGCCTATCCAAACGCCCATGGAAACCCTTCCGGCTGAAGCGGACCGCACGCCTGCTCCAGGAATTGATCCTACAGACTGGCAAAGCCTGCCGATTTTGCCCGAGTTAAGCCCGCATGCCCGCTCGGTTTTGCGAGATGGAATCGCTTTGGGCCATAACCCACAAGCTTTCTCAAAGATTGGCGACTGCGAAAGTCAAACAACTTGGTTCCTGGGTGATTTTGACCTCGGGGAGCAGTATTATTCACTCGGCGTATATGAACACGAACTGGCGCCAGTGATCGATTATTACCGCGGGTCCTTCAACCGGCTGAGCCTGGCAGCCAAACCGGGTTTTACGGCTGCTTCACTGCTTTCGCCGATTTGGGCGGACCGGGAAGTATGCCGGAAGGGTGAGTCGCCGCTGGCATGCGAATATCGCCTGCATCGTCCCATCATGGCATTTATCCTGATCGGTACGAATGACGCGTCGAATCCGAAGACATTCGAAGGGCACATGCGGAAAGTGATCGAGCTCTCGCTCGAACAACGTGTTTTACCAGTGCTGGGCACCAAAGCGGATAATATTGAGGGCGACCATGCCATCAATGCAACCCTTGCTCGCCTGGCGTATGAATACGACGTTCCGCTGTGGAACTACTGGCTGGCGGTCCAGGATCTGCCAGGGCATGGACTCCAGCAGGATGGGGCTCATCTAACCTTTGCGGCGCCGCATTTTGATCGGCCAGGTGTGCTTAAAAATGCCTGGCCTGTGCGCAATCTGAATGCGCTGCAAATCCTGCGGCGGACGATGGACGAAACTCGTTGAGAGGCTTCAGCCCATAGCGGTCAAGGTCGATTTGCGCCGGAATATGAAGAAGACAAATGCCATAAGACAGGCGGCGTTAAATAAGATTGCTAAGATCGGAAGAGCGTCGTGTAGGGAAAGAGTGTAGGATAGGGT
>CAZBDC010000226.1:0-8249 GCA_964490575.1 uncultured Anaerolineaceae bacterium
CGGAATGCGGTTGCGCCTGCGGATATGGTGATTGTTGTGACCAATGCGGAAGTCTCTGCGGTTCGGGATGCTGACCGGATCATCGGGCTGATCGAAGCGGAGGAAAAGGGCCCGGCGCGCCTGATTCTAAACCGGCTGAACCCGGCGATGATTAAGCGGGGTGATATGCTTACAGCCGATGATGTGATTGAGCTTCTGGCAATTGAACTGATCGGGATTGTGCCAGAAGATGAAACCGTTGTGGTCAGCACCAATCGTGGTCAACCGGTTGCGATGGACGGCAAATCGAGAGCGGCAGAAGCGTTTCGCAACATTGCGCGCCGGATGAATGGCGAGCAGGTACCTTTTCTGAATTTAGATCAGAAAGAGGACATTTTTAAGCGGTTTGTTCGGATGATGCGTTCTGGAGGCAATTGATATGGCGGGTTGGCTGGAGTGGCTGACGGGACAGAAAAATAAAAGCGCCGGCCAGGCAAAGGAACGCCTGAAGCTTGTTTTAATTAACGACCGGACTGATTTGACCACAGAAGAGCTGGAAGCCCTGAAAAACGAGCTGCTGGAAGTGATTTCACGCCATATCGATATTGATCCGACTGCGGTGAGCATTACCATGGCTCAAGAAGGCCGGGAACACCGCCTGCTGGCGGATATTCCCTTAAAAGCCACCACCCGGCGCAGGATGGCCAGATGAGCGCTGCGGGGAGCGGCTTGCACAGGTCAGGACAGATCTGATGGAACGACGCGAGATTTGGAAATATTTCGATTACTGGTTGTTCGGAACGGTCATTTTGCTCTGCACTTTTGGCGTGGCGATGATCCGGTCAGCGATTGCCGGGAACGAAATTCTGGCGCCATTGGTTTCGCGGCAGATGATTTTTATCGCCGTCAGCCTGGTTGTAATCCTGATCACGGCGGCGATCGATTATCACTACTGGTATTCGCTGGCGCGCTTGATGTATGGTTTCGCGGTCCTTTCGCTAATTGTGATCTTTGTATACGGAGAGGCCCGTTTTGGTTCGGCGCGATGGGTAGATACCGGCCTGATCCTGATCCAACCTTCTGAGCTCGCCAAGATCATCATGATCCTGGTTCTGGCAGCTTATTTTGCCAGTCAACGCGAGGCTCCAAAGGATCTCCTTTGGATCGGAAAAAGCCTGGCAATCACTTTTGGGGTAACACTCTGGATTTTGCTCCAGCCCAACCTGAGTACCTCGATCGTAATGTTCGTCATGTGGTTTGCGATGATGTGGGTTGGCGGTCTGCCACCCAAATTCCTGTTGATCTTTGGCCTGCTGGCGCTCCTTGCGGCGATATTGTTTTTTGGCCTGCTCTTGTTCGTTGGGATCGATAACATTCCACTGATTGAAGGGTATCAGGTACAGCGGGTCGTGAATTTTCTCTTCCCAGATCCCAATGCCCGGCATGGCGAAACTTACAATGTCGATCAGGCGCTGATCACGATTGGCTCGGGCGGGTGGTTTGGCATGGGCTATGGGCAGGGAACCCAGGTGCAGCTGCGCTACTTGAAAGTTCGCCATACAGACTTCATTTTTGCCGCAATGGCGGAGGAGTTCGGCTTTGTGGGCACCGTGATTGTCATTGGCCTGATCGTTTTTGTGATCTTGCGCTGTTTCCGCATTGCGAGCCGGGCCAGCGACACTTTTGGCGCTTTGATCGCCTATGGGTTTGGTTTTCTGATTTTTTTCCAGGCAGCAGTGAATATCGGCGTCAACCTGAAGGCCCTCCCGGTTACCGGGTTGACGCTGCCTTTTATCAGCTATGGTGGCAGTTCGTTGCTTTCCCTGGCTCTTGGTATTGGTTTGGTGGAGAGCGTGGCCCTTCGCCAGAAATCGATTGAATAATTTTAACCGGTCCGGTCGGGAAGCCGCCGGAGAATTCGGAGCAATCCTTCGTAACCTGCGGGCCGGCGAGGAGAAGAAATGACCCAACCATTGAAACCCGTACGTGTGCGGTTTGCTCCTTCACCTACCGGGCATACCCACCTCGGCAGCGGGCGAACCGCACTTTATGACTATTTATTGGCCCGCCAGACTGGAGGGCAGTTTATCTTGCGGATCGAGGATACCGACCGGAGACGTTATGTGGAAGGCGCTGAGCAAGAACTGATCGATAGCCTGCGCTGGCTTGGTTTGAAATGGGATGAGGGCCCCGATGTGGGCGGCCCCTATGGTCCTTATCGCCAATCCGAACGTAAAGAGATCTATGAAAGGTATGCCAGGCAGCTGATTGAGATGGGGCGGGCATATTATTGTTTCTGCTCACCGGAACAGTTGGAAAAATCCCGCCAGGAAGCCCAAAAGCGCAAAGAACTGCCGTTATACCCTGGCACCTGCCGCCGGATCGATCCGGCGGAGGCGGCCCGGCGTGTCGCAGCTGGCGAGAAGCATGTCATCCGGTTTAAGACACCTGCTGAGGGCACGACCAGCGTGACTGACTTGCTGCGAGGCACCATCACCGTTGACAACAGCCGGATTGACGACGCTATCCTGGTGAAATCGGACGGGTTTGCTGTTTATCACCTGGCGGCGATGGTCGACGATCATTTGATGAAAATCACCCACGTGATCCGCGGCTCGGAATGGTTGCCTTCGCTCCCGCTGCATGCATTGATCATTCGCGCATTTGGCTGGGAAGAGCCTGCCTGGGTGCACCTCTCGGTCTTTCTCAAGCCCAGTGGTAAAGGCAAAATGAGCAAGCGCGAGTCGTCGGACCTGCTGAAAGATGGTCACTCCATCTTCGTGAAAGATCTCGAAGACCTGGGATATATCCCGGAAGGCGTTCTGAATTGGGTTGCCTTGATGGGGTGGAGCTATGACGACCGGACCGAATTTTTCACCCTGCCGGAACTGGTCGAGAAGTTCAGTTTAGAAAAGCTCAACCCTTCGCCGGCAGCGATCAATTTCACGAAGCTCGACCACTTCAATGGAACCCACATCCGCACGCTCGAGGTGGACGATCTGGCGCGGCGCCTGCGGCCATTTTTTGTGCGGGAAGGCTATGTGGTCGATGATGATTTACTGCGGAAAATTGTGCCACTCATCCGCGAGCGTGTGACTGTGCTGCCCGACGCGCCCGAAGTGGCGGGTTTCTTCTTCAAGGAGACCGTCCAACCCGACCCAAATGAGCTGGTTGCGAAAGGACTGACGGCTGCGCAATCGGCTGAGGTAGCCCGGCGGATCTATGCTGTGCTGGCCGGATTGCCCGACCTGCGCCTGGAAACAGCCGAGCCTCCCATGCGGGCTCTGGTGGAACAGTTGGAGTTGAGCGCGGGTCAGGTGTTCGGGATTCTGCGCGTAGCCGTGACCGGACAGCGAGTCAGTCCGCCGCTGTTTGAGAGTATCGAACTAATCCCCCGCGAAACGGTCCTGGAACGGGTTCTGGCGGCAGTGGCATTGCTTGAAGAACTGTCTCGCTCAACGGACTGATGCCCGGTAAACCCTGGACAAACCTGGGAGAGGGTGTTAAAATAACAACCGCTTGAGTTCCCTGGGGGCTCGTCTAACGGCAGGACAGCAGACTCTGGATCTGTTTGTAGAGGTTCGAATCCTTTGCCCCCAGCCTGGCGAAAATTCCTCTCGATACCCTGTGGGTTGAGAGGAATTATCTTTTAATATAACCTGCCAGGGATACGATCAGATCAAAAATTGATCAATCCCTGGCAGACTGGTATGAAAATGGGCTCAACGGCCGCTGGCGGTTGCGAAACCCTGGGCTTTCCACTCGTTCATCCCACCAGCCATGCTGGTGACGTTCTCGAAACCGGCCTGCAGCAGGATATCCCGCCCGGCAGCGCTGCGATTTCCCGATCGGCAAACGACCACGATCTCTTTGTCACGGGGCACTTCGTTGAGCCGGCTTTCCAACTGGCCTAACGGAATGAGGGTTGCATCCGGAATGTGAAGTGCATCCCATTCATCTTGTTCTCGCACATCCAGGATAAACGCCCCTGCGTTACGCGCCTCGGCTGCCTCGACCACAGAAATTTCCATGGGCAGCGGTTCAACTGGCGATTCCGGGCGGATGAGCAGGATAGCCAGCAAACCAGCCAGTAGGACAACGCCTAAACCAATCCACATCCCAATGGGTGATGGATTCTTTTTTATACTCTTTTGCGATACCTGTGTCTTTTTCTTGCGGCTCATGTTCACCTCGAGAAGTTTCAAGGAGAGCGGTAGTAGGCCAGGCAATAACCCTTGTAAACCGATCTCGCTCTTATGATCCAATTAGATGCACAGCTTCGGTTTAGGTTACATTTCCAACCAAAAAGATCCAATTATTTCCTTATCCGTTTCCGCAGCACTTTCACTGCCTCGACACAGATAAAGACTACCATGCTGGCGGCCAGGCTGATCAACAGGTCGGTGGGCGAGAGTGGAGTGGTTTCAAAAGCTCGGTTCAGGAATGGCAGGTAGATCACACCCAACTGTAAAATCAGGGTAAGCAGGACCGATCCCAGCATGGCTTTGTTAGTTAACAATCCAATTTCAAAAATTGTGTCCCGTTCGGAACGAGTGGCCAGGGCGTTGCCCATCTGGGCAAGGGTCAGGGTGGTGAAGACCATGGTTTGCCAGACGGCTGGGGAAGTGGATGGGTCAATCTGATAGTAAATGAACCCAACCAGCAGCGAGACAATCCCCATCAATAAACCGATCCAAAGGATATCCCGGGTCATACCCCGTCCAAAAATACTCTCATTGGGCGGGTAAGGTGGGCGCTGCATTGTGTTCCGCTCGGATTTTTCGACGGTTAGGGCCAAACCTGGCAGACCATCTGTGACCAGGTTAACCCACAGGATTTGCAGTGGAGTCAGCGGCAAAGGCATTCCAACAAAGGGCGCCAGAAGCATCACCCAGATTTCGCCAGCGTTGGAAGTAAGCGTGTACTTGATGAACTTGCGGATATTATCATAAATCCGCCGGCCTTCCTCAACCGCTGCCACGATCGTCGCAAAGTTGTCGTCCAGCAGGACCATATCAGCGGCTTCTTTCGATACGTCTGTTCCGGTGATCCCCATTGCCACACCGATGTCAGCCTTCTTGAGAGCTGGCGCGTCGTTGACGCCGTCGCCGGTCATCGCCACGATGTGCCCTTTATCCTGCAGTGCCTGGACGATCTTCAGCTTGTGCTCGGGGGAGACACGGGCATAAACCGGAATTTGTTCCACCACCGCTTCTAACTCTTCAACGCTCATTTTGTTCAGGTCATTCCCGGTGAGCGTATCTCCACGTTGGGCAATGCCTAACTCTCGGGCGATGTACGAAGCCGTCAGTGGGTGGTCGCCGGTAATCATCACCGGGCGCACGCCTGCCTCCTGAGCGGTGCGAACGGCCGTCTGAACCTCTGGGCGGGCCGGATCGATCATGCCGACCATGCCGATGAAGATTAGCCCGCTTTCCAACGGGTCAACCGCCTCGTTGATCTCGGCCGAGTCGCGCTGTTTGAAAGCCACCCCTAACACCCGCATCCCATTTTGCGCCATTTCGTTATTGGCCTTCAGGATGCGGGCCTTCCAGGCTTCGTCAAGCGGGAAAATTTCACCGCCATCCCAGACAAGGTCTGAAACCTCGAGCAGGCTGTCGACAGCGCCTTTGGTCAGCACCAGGTAGTGATCGGGTGAGAAGAAGTCTGGACGCTCATCTTTGAATGGATTGAGCAGATCAGGGACCTTCTCTTCGACCGGTTTATGGACGGTCGACATGCGCTTCCGGTCCGAATCAAAGGGCAGTTCGGCCACGCGCGGGAAAGCCTGATCCATTTCAGACTTCCATAACCCGGCCCGGCCGGCTGCGATCACCAGCGCGCCTTCGGTGGGGTCGCCAATGCTCGAAAAACTGCCTTTTTCTCCTGGAATGGGCTCGAGGATCGCATCATTACACAGTGCGCCGCCGGCCAGGGTCATCACAACTGCCGGGGTCTCCATCAGCAGCGGCTCGACTGTGTCTTGTAGCGTGACGGTTGGGCTGAAGTTGCGCAGGCGTTCTTTTAAGTTCAGGGAATTTCCGGCCACATCCACGTAGGTAACCGTCATTCGGTTTTCAGTCAATGTGCCGGTTTTGTCTGAACAAATGACGGTTACTGAACCGAGGGTTTCAACCGCGGGCAGTTTGCGGATCAATGCCCGGCGCTGCAACATGCGCTGGGCGCCGAGAGCCAGGGCAATCGTTACCACGGCGGGGAGGCCTTCAGGGACAGCAGCGACTGCCATGCTAATAGCTGTCATAATCAGGACCCGCAGATCTTCGCCGCGCAGCAGGCCAAGCAGGAAGACTATGGCCACCAGTCCTAAGGCGGCGAGTGCCAGTCCACGCCCAAGCTGGTCAAGCCGGCGCTGAAGCGGGGTCTTTTCGGACCCGACGGATTGGATCATGTCAGCGATCTTGCCGAGCTGGGTATCCATGCCGATGGAGGTCACGACCGCCATTCCGCGCCCATAAGTGGCAATTGTTCCCATGTAAATGGTGTTGACCCGGTCTCCCAGGGGCAGCTGATCTTTTTGAAGCCGGGCCGTATTCTTTTCAACAGCTTCCGATTCGCCGGTAAGAACCGCTTCCTGGATGCGCAAATTGACACTTTCAATCAGGCGCGCATCCGCCGGGATCGAATTGCCGGCTTCGATGAGGAAGATATCGCCGGGCACCAGCTCGCGGGCGCTGATTTCGATCACCCGACCATCGCGGCGCACTCGAACGTGGGGGACGGCCATTTTCTTCAGGGCAGCCATGGCCTGTTCAGCCCGGTATTCCTGGGTGAAGCCCAGCACAGCGTTAAGAACCACGATGATCATGATGACCAACGCGTCTGTATATTCGTGGAGGATAATCGAAATGCCGGCAGAAATAATCAGGATCACAATCATGATCCCGGTGAATTGTTCCCACAGGATCTTCCATGGACTTTTTGTCCCGCGCTCCACCAGTTCGTTGGGCCCGTGTTTTTCATGACGCCGGGCAGCCTCGTCACTGGTCAGGCCAGACTGGGCGTCTGTTTCGAGTTTGTGGATCACTTCTTGCGAATCGAGCTGATACCAATCGGTCATCGACCTCCTCCTTAGTTATGGTAATTTTCTTGGGCTAAACTGGTTCGAGTGGTGAGACAGGTTTTCCACACTAGAATTGTACATCGAAGTCGAAATTTCAGGTTGTATTCTGTTTTTATCCGGCCTAATTCGAAAACTTTTATGTCTGCTTTTGGGGATCTTTTACCAAAAAGTGAAAAATCAACGCTGACGCCAGGCCGGCGAAGGAGGCCAGCAGGAAAGTCGAAGGATAGCCATGTACATCCGCTAACCAGCCGCCGAACAGGGGCGCCACGATGGTCGCCGGGGCGATCAGCGTATTCGCCAGGCCTGCCAAAATAACGGCCGGGTAAAGCCACTCGACCGATGGCGCAAGATGGACAGTTAGCGCGCTGATGAAGATTGAAACTGCTCCAACTTCGAGCACCCCTTTCCGGCTCCAGCGGTCAGCGACCCAGCCCAGCAGCGGGTTGGCAAGCACCTGAGTAAACAGCAGCACGCTGGTGACGATGCCCACAGCGTATTCGCCGGCTTCTAAGTGCGTGGCGGCATAAACGGTATAAAAAGAGAAGGCCATAATGCTGAACCAGATCGTTGCGCGGGCGAGCAGGAACCAGTCAAAGTTCCGGTCGTTGGCCATGATCTTGCGGATACTCTCCAGCAGGGGGGCTTGTTCTGCGCGGGTGATGACGACCTGGCGGGTGGATTCACAGGTCAGCCCGATCGCAATATAGGGCTGTTCTTTCAAAGAAAACCCCGGCAGGTGGATCCGGGGCTTGTCTTTGGGCGATAAGATTTGGGTTATCGTGGAATTGAGCAAACTGGCTTAATATTCCTCATCGTCATCGCCAGCCCAGATATCTTCATCCTCGTCAGCGTCTTCTTCCTCTAATTCTTCCCACTCTTCCAATTCTTCATCGTCATCCCAATCATCTCCGGCTGCGGCTTCCGCATTTGGACTATATGTGTTGCAGCCGGTGTCTGGGTCGATCTCGACCTGAGCAGCGCTGCAGTATCCTTCGTCAAGAAAAACGCAATCAAGATAGTGACATCGAATTCGGGGCATATTATTCCTCCTGCCAGCAGTATGGGATGGATTATTTTTCGATGCGAAATGAACCGGTTTATTCTACTTCAAAGTGCCAAAAATTTACTTCTGTACCTGACGGGAGCGATTTTACACCAGAGGGCACAAACAGTAAAGCATTTGCCT
>CAZBDC010000227.1:0-8205 GCA_964490575.1 uncultured Anaerolineaceae bacterium
CACCCTATCCTACACTCTTTCCCTACACGACGCTCTTCCGATCTATTTCGATACAGACATGCCTCCCCGCGACTTTGATCCGGACGATCCTCGTCCAACGAATTTCTAACATTACCAAAGAATCAAAGAGGGCCTGGAAATTCCAGGCCCTCTTTGATTTAACCGTACCGTTTGCCCGGTTAAATTGTGATCGCCGGGGACGCCGACCCCGGCGATCATTTAAGGAGGAGAAGAAGAGAAGTCGCCCTTAAAAAGAATAGTACCAGGACATTACCAGAAGTACTTGACGGCAAACCTACGCGAAACCTACGATTTGCCTACGGTCGCAGCTGGCGTTCAGCCCCCAACACCTTGTAGAAGGAAACCATGATCCACCTTACCTTATCCATCCTGCCTGCCCCACTGTCCGTCTGCCGGCTCCCGGCAGCGGCGCCCATCCCCTCCTGGGCGCTGAGCGGCGAATTCTACGCGATCACCCGCACGAGCGACGAGCTTTCGCTGGTTTGCCCCGCAGCCAGCGTCCCGGGCGATATCCAGGCGGAAAGCGGCTGGCGCGGGCTGAAAGTGGAGGGACCGCTGGATTTCGCCCTGGTCGGTATCCTGGCGGAACTGTCCGGCGTGCTGGCCCAGGCAGGTATCAGCCTGTTTGCCATCTCGACTTACGAGACAGACTATCTTCTGGTGAAAGCAGACCGGTTAAACGAAGCAGCCAGGGTATTAACCGCCGCCGGCTGCAGCATAAAAGCCGGCGAAGATCTTCCCGGGAACAGGAATGGCGTTGCTTGAACGAATCGCTCCGAACCATGGTATAATTAGAGTCAGATCGTAAATATTTGCCCGATCGTGACACAGAATACCTCGCCAGGCAGTCTGCATCATTGTGTGGACAGCCTGTTTTTTTTCAACTGGAGTACAAACATGGATAAGGTAGAGATTGTAAAAGCCTATTTTGCGGCGCTCGATTCGAACAACATAGAACAGGTTGAACAATACCTTTCCGAAGACTACCGCCTGGTTGGTTTCATGCCACAGCCGATGGACAGGGAAGCCATGCTTGATATGGTCAGCCGTTTCAAAGTCGCCTTTCCTGACCTGGCTCACTCGTTGAGCAATATCCGGGTTGAAGAAGAAGTGGTAAAGGTCACCGTGCAGCGCAGCGGAACCAACTCGGGCCAGTTAGACCTGCGAAAAATGGGCATCGGCGTTGTGCCGGGCTCGAAAAAGTTTGTCATCTTTCCCAATGCAAATTACGAATTCACGATTAACAACGGAAAGATCCTGATCGAGCAGGATGTTTCTCCCATCTCGCCAAACCGGCGCATGTCTGGGATGCTAAAAGCCTTGGGCGTAAATATGGCCGCCATGTAGAGGGAACCATGTTAATTCGGTATTCTTGCAAAGATATGGGCTTGAATTGCCCCTTCGTTGTGAAAGGTGAAACGCTGGAAGAAGTGACTGCAAAGGCGTTGGAACACGTGCGTGAAAAGCACGCGAACGATTTCAACGCCATCCACTCGCCGGCGCAAATTGAGCAAATGCGCCAGGCGCTGGCCCGCTCGACGCGCGTGGTAGCCGGCTAGCCAGGCTCAACCGCGGGGCGCTCGATGGGGCGAAAAAACCACAGCTTTCCTGACCGGATGGCCGGTGAGGAAAGCTGTGATGGTTTAACCACAACTGCTCAATCCTGAAGGATCAGCAGTGCAATCGATATGTCCTTCTAATAGCGCCGGTTGCCGCTGCCCCGGTTGGAGCTGCCGCGGTTCCCGCCGCCCCGGTTGCTATCGTAGCCGGTGCGTGGCCGGTCTTCGCGCGGGCGAGCGATATTTACGGTCAGCTCGCGGTTGCCCAGGCTCTTGCCGTGGAACTGGGAGATGGCCTTGTTGGCTTCTTCCTGGCTGCCCATGGTGACAAATGCAAACCCTTTTGATCTTCCCGTATCCCGGTCTTTAATCAGGGCAACTTCGCTCACCGTACCAACCTGGGTGAAAAGACTGCGCAGTTCATCTTCCGTCGTGTCGTAGGAAAGGTTCCCTACATAAAGCTTTACTTCCATCTTCATTGACTCCTAAAAACTATTCTTTGTTAGCGATCCCACCGGTTGTACGATGGACGATATCCTCCCAGGAGAGGACGCAGCCTTGTAGGGAACAAAAACCCGCCATCTCAAGAAGAAGATGGCGGGCAATCATCTTTCTAAAGGTCGAAATTAATTATACCACGATTACCTAAAAGTACGAGAGCGAATTAATGGATTGGCTCGGTCTCGCAGATGGATGAAGTTGTTCAGACCTGGTAGGTTTTGTGTGGGCCCGGAAGGGATCGAACCTTCGACCAAGCGGTTATGAGCCGCGCGCTCTGCCACTGAGCTACGGGCCCGGCTGCGCACCAAAATTATATCATTTTTTCATCCGAACGATTGGCCAGAAAACGCGTCCGCGCGCCCACGTGGCACAGGCCGATGTTCTGCCCCTTGAAGTTGATCCGGAACGGGAAGACCGCCAGCCCTTTGAAAACCGCGTAGCTTGCCAGCGCCTCGATCCAGTGCACTCCCAGGCGCGGGAAGAAGGGCTCGTCGATCACACAGCAGGGGAAAATGACGAAGCCGCACCCGTACAGGGCAGCCGCGTCGATGATTCTGGCGTTGCTGCCGTGCGCGTGCATGCCCAGCAGCAGATCGTAATCCTGGGCCATCTCGACCGCGAAGGCCGCGTCGATGCGCGGGACGGATGCGCCCGCCGCAATCTTTACCCGCGAATTGGAGCGGATATCCTTGTATTTGTCGGGCAGCGCCTGGCTGACCGGGTCGACCACCGCCGCCTGCCAGCCGCTCTGGATCAGCAGGTGCGCCAGCAGCCCCTTCCCACCGCCGATGTCGAGCGCCCGGCACGGGGCGAAGTTCGCCGCCAGCCACTGGTGCAGCAGCTGGGTGCGGAATTTCTTCATGCGCAGCGAGCGGCTGGTGTCCGGCGCCATGCAGATCGGCTGGTCGGCCAGGCTGTCCAGGTCGAGCGGCTGGTCTTCGGCGTCGACCGATGGCCGGCCCGGCAGGTCGTCGCTCGCTTCATCCTCCGCCGCACCGCCGGCGCCCGCCTGCGTCACGCCAGTGCTCGCCTGCGTCGTGATCTTTTCCAGGCTGGCAAACAGGGCCTGGCTGCGGCGCTTGCTCTTCTTCTTGGTCATCGCGCAGTCCTCCGGCCGGCCTCAGGGCAGGTAACGGTACCCGCGCCCGGGTACGGTGAGGATATGCTGCGGGTTGGCCGGGTCGATCTCGACCTTCTGGCGCAGGCGGCGGACCAGTTGGGCCAGGCTGTCGTCGCGCAGGCCGTCGATCACCCGGTCGGCCGGCCATACCGCGCGGATCAGGTCATCCTTGGCGCACACTTCCTGCGGGTGCGCCTGGAAGAAGGCCAGCAGGCGGTGCTCGCTGGCAGTCAGGTCGGGGCTGGCGGCCGGGACCGGCGCGGCGGCGGCGCTCAACAGCGGCTGCCCGCTCAACCCCGAGCGGCGCAGGTCGTCCGGGGAAGGCTGGTCGGCCCAGAACTCCTGGACGCGCCGCTGGACGGCCGGGTGCTCGCGCAGCGCCTCCAGCTCGGGCGGGGCGCCGGCAGCGCAGGCCTCGCAGCAGGCGCGCAGCAGGGCCGGGTAGCCCCACGAAAGCGAGACAAGCTGCGCGAGCAGGCCCGCCTCCCAGTTCAGCCCGCGCCGTGCGCCGTAATGAGCCGCGCTCCACAGCGCGTTCTCCCGGCTGAGCGGCCCCAGCCAGAGGGTATGGGCATAGAACAGCTCGGCCAGTTCGCTGTGCGGATCCGGCGGACGCCGGGCAGCGATGACGAAGGTGAGCCGGTACTTATAAGCGTCGCGCAACGCGCGCAGCGGGCCGGCTGCCAGGGCGCGCTCCGCCTCGCTCAGCGCGTCGAAACGGTCGATCAGCAGGCACAGCCGCGCGCCCGGGCGGGATAGAACCTGCCCGGCAGCCTCTTCCAGCGCGGCCAGCTCGCCGGCCGGCGCTTGGGCCCCACCCAGGCTCTGCCGGGCCAGGCCGAATAACCCCACGGCCGTAGGCGGGCGGGCGCGGTTGCCATCGACCAGCGCCACCGAAAGCCCGCCAGCGCCCTGGCAGCGGTGAGCCAGGAAGCCCATCAGGTTGCTCTTGCCGGCCCCGCTCAGCCCCACCAGCGCGACGCACTCGCCGGCCCGCGCGGCGGACAGGACCGCCTCTACCTCGGCCTGGCGGTAATCGGCCGGGTACTCATCCCAGATCGTCATCAAGGCTCCTGAAGGTACTAGAAATTGGTGTCTCATTCGTATTATACTATTTATAAACCTATGTCCCGGCGTACGCGGATGATCCTGGCCCTGGTTGGACTGGCGCTGGTGCTGGCTTCGCTGGCAGCGCTGTCTTTTGCGTGGGGAACGGCGGAGATCCTCGGCGACCGGGTCCCACTGGCCCCCACCCTCTTCACCCTGCCGGCAGGGGGCTTGCCGTGAGTGCCCGCGGCCTGGCGCGCTTCCTGATCCTTTTCCCGCTGTGCGCCGCGCTGCTGGCTGCCTGCGCGCCGGCCATGGCCCCCACCCCGGCCGCTGAGGAACAAGCCACCCAGAATCCGGCGGCTGAGGAGCCGGCGGCTGAGGAGCCGGCGGCTGAGCCCGAAGTGGAGACCAGACCCCCGCCGGTGGAGCAGCCCACCGCCGCTCCCGTGATCGAGCCCACCCAGGCCCCGCTGGTCGAAGACCGGCTGGTCGAGCTGGAATGGCCGTCTCGCCTGCGCATGGGCGAATCGGACGTGATCCGCCTGGCGCTGGTGCCGTCCAAAGACGGGTACGTGGCCAAAGCCGAGTTCCCCGAGCATGACCTGCAGACCCAGTCCGTGCCGGTGCCGCGCCCAAACGGCTACGCGCTGTACGCCGTCGCCCGCCTGGACGGGGTCGGGTTCGAGATTGCCCCGGGCGGCGACCAGGAGCGCTTCGTCCCACCCGGCGAGGAAGTGGCCTGGCGCTGGACGCTTTCGCCCCGCGCGCCGGGCCAGCAGCGCCTGTCGATCCAGCTGCGCCTGCGCTGGGTTCCCGCCGCGGGCATGCCCGGCAGCGCGCGCGAGTCGCTGGCCTATGGGCGCGGGATCGACGTGCGGGTGGCTTCGTTCCTGGGGATGAGCCGCGCGCAGGCCGCCTTCACCGGGGTAATCGGGACGCTGCTGGGCTGCGGCTGCCTGCTGCTGGCCGCGGCCGGGCCGCTGCTGGGCGGCGCGCGCGTCGCCCCGGGGCAGATCCAGGCGGTCCGCGCCCCCGAAAGGCGTTTGGATATCGACTGCCCGCCCGGGCTGGCGCTTTCAGCCGAGGAGAGCGGGCTCCTGCAGGCCCTGTTCGCGGCCTACCGCCGCCTGGTGATCGAAAACGAGTTTCTCTCGGGCTACTCCGGCGCGCGCACGTTCCTCATCCGCCCGGTCCGGCCAGACGGCGGCGCGGACGCGCTGACCATCGTCAAGCTGGGGCCGCAGGCGGCCATCCGCCAGGAATTTGCCAGCTACGAAGCCTTCGTCAAGGACCGCCTGCCACCCATGACCGCCCGCATCCAGCGCCCACCGGTCGCCCTGGCCGGCAGCCGCGAGGCCGCGGCAGTGCAGTACACCTTCATCTCCGAGCCGGGCCGCCCGCCGGTCAGCCTGCGCCGGGCCTTGCTGGCAGACCCGGACCCTGCCCTGATAGAGCGCCTGTTCGAGACCTTTGGCCCAAACTGGTGGATGCAGCGCCGGGCCATGACCTTCCGGCTGGGGCAGGAGTACGACGGCCTGCTTCCGCCGCACTACGTGCTCGAACCGCTCGAGAGTAAGGCGCGCCGCGCGTCCCGGGTGATCGCCGAAAACGACGACCCGGCTCGCCTGGCGCTTTCGGTTGGGGATGTGGTGGAGGTGCGCCCCTTCCGCCAGGTCGAGATGCGCGCCGACCGCCAGTCGTGCTCGCTGCTGGGCGTCTCCATCGCCGGGCGCCCGCACCTGGGCCTGCGCGGCCGCAGCGCGCGCCCGCCCCAGCGGACCGGCCTGGCCCGGGTCAGCGCCGCGCGCATGGACCTGCTGCGCGGCTGGACGAAAACCCTTGACCGCTTCGGGCTGCCCGACCCGCTGGAGGCGCTGCCTGCCCTGCTGGAAGAGACCGTGCCCGGCTCGGTTTCAGTCATCCACGGCGACCTCAACCTGGAGAACGTGCTGGTCGGCCCCGGCAGCCTGGTCTGGCTGATCGATTTCGCCCAGACCCGCGAGGGCCACCCGCTGTACGACTTTGCCCACCTCGAATCCGAGCTGATCGCCCACGTGCTGACCCCGCGGGCCGGGTCGTCCCAGGCCTACCTCGACCTGTGGCAGCGGGGCGACGAGCCCCTCTTGCAGGCGCTGCACGCCATCGCCGGGCGCTGCCTGCTCGACCCGGCCCGCCCGCGCGAATACCACCTGGCCCTCACCCTGGCCTGCCTGGGCGCGCTCAAGTACGCCAACCTGCTCCCACCTGCCAGGTACAACCTGTACCTGACCGCCGCCCACCTGGTGGAAACGGCCCTGCGGCGCTAAGACGCCCGGGCGCGGCTGTCAACCTTTTGTCAGGCGCACATCAACCGGACGTCAAGCCTGCGCCGACCGGGCATGCTATCCTGTGACCAAGCTGAACCATTCACAAGGAGGAATGCCCGATGAACGCCAACCGTTTAATTTCCCTGATCGTCTTTTTCTTGCTGGCGCTGAGCAGCGCCTGCGCGCCCGCAATGGCCCCGACCGCCATCGTCCAGGCTCCCGCCGAAGCTGAGAGGCCGGCGGCTGAGGAGCCAGCGGTAGAACTGCCGGTATATGAAGAGTCGCGGCCCCAGGCAACCCTGGCCCCGGCTTCCGAAGAAGAGCCCGCCTTCCGCCCCCCGGCCGACAACGAGTTCCAGGATTACGGCGTCAACCCCGAGACCGACGCGCGCTACGACCATCTCTCTACCTTCGCCCTGGACGTCGACACCGCGTCCTACAACGTCACCCGCCGCTACCTGAATGACGGCTTCCTGCCGCCCTACGACGCCGTACGGGTGGAAGAGTTCGTCAACTCCTTCGACCAGGGCTACCGGGCGCCGTCCGAAGCCGTTTTTTCCATCTACGCCGACGGCGCGCCCTCTCCGCAGGGCTTCGAGGAGGACGAGTACATCCTGCGCTTTGGCGTGCAGGGCTACGCGGTGGACGACTTCGACCGCAAGCCATCCGTGCTGACCTTTGTTATCGACGTGTCCGGCTCGATGGCGCGCGAGAACCGCCTGGAGCTGGTCAAGCGCGCGCTGCGCCTGCTGGTCAACCGGCTGGACGAGCGCGACAGCGTGGCCATCGTCGTCTACGGGTCGAGCGCCCGCACGGTCCTCAAGCCAACCCGCGGCGACCGCCACGGCGTGATCATCAACGCGATCGAAGAACTGCAGACCGAAGGCTCGACCAACGTCGAGGCCGGGCTCAAGCTGGGCTACCGCCACGCGCTGGCCTCCTTCCGCGAGGACGCCAACAACCGCATCGTGCTGTGCTCAGACGGGGTCGCCAACGTCGGCAATACCGACGCCGAGACAATCCTGCAGTACGTGCAGGGCTACGTCGACGAAGGCATCTACCTGACCACGGTCGGGTTCGGGATGGGCAACTTCAACGACGTGCTGCTCGAGCAGCTTGCCGACCGCGGCAACGGCAACTACGCCTACGTGGATACCCTGGATGAAGCCCGCGAGCTGTTCGTCGAAAACTTGACCTCCACCCTGCAGGTGATCGCCCGCGACGCCCGCGTGCAGGTCGACTTCAACCCCGACGTGGTGGCGCGCTACCGCCTGATCGGCTACGAGAACCGCGCCATCGCCGACCAGGACTTCCGCGACGACACGGTTGACGCCGGGGAACTGGGCGCCGGGCACACCGCCGCCGCGCTGTACACCGTCCGGCTGAAGCCGGGCGCGGAAGGCCGCATCGCCACCGTCCAGCTGCGCTGGGAAGACCCCGACACGAACCAGGTGCGCGAGGTCAACGGCAACTTCAACACCTGGGACCTGTCCAGCAGCTTCAAAGAAAGCGACCTTCACTACCAGCTGGTGGTCACGGCGGCTGAATTCGCCGAGATCCTGCGCGAAAGCCCCTACATCTACGCCTCGCTCGCCGACCTGTATTCCCAGGCGCGGGTCATCGCCCGGCAACTGCCCGAGGATGAGCA
>CAZBDC010000228.1:0-8072 GCA_964490575.1 uncultured Anaerolineaceae bacterium
TTCACAATGTATTATGCAGCCAAAGCACTCTGGAAGGCGGGGGTATGGACAGAAGCAGAATTTTTAACCGAGATGGAAAGGGCAATTAAAAAGATCTCGGCTGGTGGCCAGGTTCTCCCAATCGACCTGATCAAATTATCTAACCGACCATCTGCGCAGGATACCGCGCAGGCTGATACCTCAGTCCGCTATGGTGGAGGGGTGCTGGCCTACCATCTGGACTACCAATTAGCGCGGCAGGGAAAATCTCTCGACCAACTGTGGGATGTTCTGGTTATCGAATCCAACCCAATTTCCACTGAAGTGTTTCTCCGGGAACTAGAAAAATTGGGTGGAGCCGAACTTTCAAGTTCATGCGCTGATATTTTACATGGCAGGAAAGCTCTTGAGCTTTCCTCCATAAGCGAGGGCCGAATCCCTTGAACCCCCATCGTTTTTTTTATCGCTCAGCATTCTGGCTGTAACAGCGGGGCTGCTCGCCGGCTGTGGACCGCTGCCCTTGCAGCCTACCCTGCAAGGAGAAGGCACGGTAACCCCTACGGCTACGCTCGACCCTTCCGGATACCAGGCGGTTGCCTCACGCGGCTGCATGGTCGGCGAGTGGCACACATTGCAGGCTGAGCGGCGCCAGGGAGGACTAACAACCTGGCTGCAGGGGAATTTACTTGCCTGGCAGCCAGGCACCTCGAATCTGGCATACCTGGCTCCTGGTGAACGTTCATCATGGTTCACCGGGGTGTTAATGCTCGGCGAGGGCCCGGATTTTGTTGAACATCGCCAGCTGGCGCCAACAATTCTCGTGAATGGTGATCTCACCTGGTCTCCATCGGGCGAATGGTTAGCCTTCCTGGCTTTCCGCCCCAATGAGAGCGTTTACACCATCATGGTGGTCAATCAAGATGGTTCAAAGCTGATCGACCTGTTCCCTGCTGATCTTGCCCAGACCGACCAGCGCACCAGCCAGAAAGCCATTATCGGTTGGAGAAATGACCAAACGGTGCAGGTAATCACGAGCTGCGGCGAAGAATGCCGGCTTGCTTACGCGATCGATGTAACCGCCCCGCCTGGACCAATTCTGACACCTACCCCAGTAGGCCATTACCGCGTGCTTCAAGACAACCTTCAAATCGAGCGCCGGGTACAAACTGTGACGCCCGATTCCTTCCCCAAGATCCTCAGCACTCCATCGGTAAGTATTCCCGACTGGTCTCCAGACAATCGCATGGTATCTTATCTCGATCGCCGCGGAATTCTTTGGGTTCTATCGATCGACGAGAAGATAAATTATCCGCTGGAAATTGGTCTCCGTGATGTTTACGAAACACGGTGGTCGTCAAGAAGTGATCATCTTGCGATCCGGGCTGAAGATCGAATCTTTGTGTTCCAGGTTCCGTGCCGAGAAAATTAATCGCATTTTCGATATGATCGACCAGGCCGGGCCAACCCCGCCGGTTTAGCGTTTTCTCTATGAAAGGTCTAGAAAAAATTATCACCGAGATGGAAACATGAGTGAATCTAATAATTTTATTTCTTTGCTTATCCTCATTGTGCTCGCGCTTATTGCCCCGATCATCCTCCGGCGATTCAAGCGCCTTCGGATCCCAATTGTGGTTGGGGAGATAGCTGCCGGAATCGTCGTTGGACGGAGTGGCCTGAACCTTTTTCCTGCTCAAGAACCCGTCATTCATTTCTTATCCGAATTCGGTCTGGTATATCTCATGTTCCTGGCTGGAATGGAGATTGATTTTTCCAGCCTGGGAGCCCAAAGAATAGGACAACCGGTTAAGAACCGCGAATGGAACCCATTTATACTTGGCCTGGCCATGTTCGTATTGACCCTTCTTTTGTCAACAGCCAGCGGCTTTGGTCTTCTGGTCGCCGGTTTGGTCCAGAATCCGTGGATGATGGCTTTAATTTTATCTACCACTTCGCTGGGAGTCGTTGTGCCGGTCCTAAAAGAAACTGGACTGGTGCGAAGCCGTTACGGTCAAACTTTGCTGGTGGCAGCCTTGATTGCCGACTTCGTAACCATGCTGTTAATCACAATTCTGGTCGCGATCCTCTCGATTGGTTTAACTCCTGATCTTCTCTTAATTGGTGTGCTATTTGCCGTCTTCATTATGGCGTATCGGTTCGGGCTGTTCTTTAATCGTATTCCTGGCGTCCGAAAAACACTTGAAGACCTTAGCCACGCCACAGCCCAGATCAAAGTTCGTTTTGCTTTTGCCATTATGATGACATTCGTCGTCCTCTCACAAGCGCTAGGGACAGAAGTTATCTTAGGGGCCTTTTTAGCAGGAGCAATCATCTCTCTCCTCTCGACGCCTGCCGATTCAGATGTAGCATCTCAGTTAGAAACCATCGGATATGGCTTTTTAATCCCCATTTTTTTTATCACCGTAGGGATAGATTTCGACCTGGCTGTTTTATTTACCTCGGCCCAGGACCTGATTTTGGTTCCAGTGCTGACGATCGTTGCCATTCTGGTTAAACTACTTCCCGCACTTTTGTTACGTACAAATTTTAGCCTGCGCGAATCTTTTGCCGGCGGCGCCCTGTTATCCTCCCGGCTATCGCTGATTATTGCCGCCAGCGCGATTGGTACCAGATTGAATGTCATCAGCCCGCAGGTGAACTCGGCCATTATCCTGGTCGCAATTCTGACGGTTACTATCTCGCCATTGATATTTATTCGCTTTGCCCCATCTGCCGAACAAATTCAACGCCGACTGGTGCTGATCAGCGGAGCTGGCGAACTGGGCATAGAAACAGCCCGGCAGCTTCAGGCCCATAAAGAAGAGGTTATGCTGCTCGACCCAGACAAAGAGCGCGTCAAGCGTGCGCTGGCCGCAGGTATTAAAGCAAGTCAAGCTGCAGTGGAACAGAATGATAGTAACGCCAGGCCTTATCTCGAGCAAGCAAACCGTTTCATCTGTACCTATGCCGATCCTGAGCGGTCTTTCTCTGCCTGTTCGGTTGCCAGGCACAACTATGGGATTGCAAATATCGTTGCCCATCTGACGAATGTCGCCTTTTTACACCGCTTTGAAAATATTGGGGTAACAGCAGTCAACCCGGCCCTGGATCTGGCAGCAATGTTAGTGATATTGTCACGCAACCCTGCCACCTACAGCCTGTTGACCAGGACAAACGACGAAAAAGATATTTCGGAAGTCCTTGTGGAAAATGAAAAATTCGCCGGGAAAACCCTGCGCCAGATCCAATTTCCAGGGGATGTTCTTATCCTCGCCTTAAGACGCAATGGCGAACTCATTGTCCCACATGGCAACACTCGCATCGAGACCGGAGATTTCCTGACCCTGGTCGGTGGAATAGACGCTGTTCAGGAAGCGCAAAATTTGCTTGCGCGAACCTAGATCGATAAAATATTTTCATTGACGATCGCTTCTATTCAGGGTTACAATACGGGATCAATTTTTCCTTTTAAGCAAACCATCAAGCTGGAAAAATCGTGCAATTGGACCAAGGTCTTAACGAAGCAGCTGCGGAATTAACGATTTAGAGGGTAGAGAGATGCAAAACGGATCTTACCGGATATTTAAGGATAAAGTCGTGATTCGGATTAAAGACCGGGTATGCGACACACCAACCGAGCTTCTTTCCAGCAAGCTTTTCTTGCAGATGCTGACGCAAACTCTCACGACGCTTTCTCACCGAAATTCGCATCTCTTGGGAATCTTCGAAAACAAAGACTTCAACGGCGAAGATATTCGCCTATTGATCGAAACATTAATTTATCTGACCAAGCTCCCGGCAGAACTGGTACAGCGGGTAGTACAAGGCTCAGAACAATTTTTCCGCAATCCAAGTCTGTTCAACGCCTTCGTCGAGTTTCTGTACAACTACTGGCGCGAGATGCAGCGGCTCATAATCTGCGATTCTCATGGTGAACAGTACGACCAACGTCCTTATCGAACATTTAACAACACAGTAGAAGCGCTGACCCACCTTGTGCGCTCTACGTACCGGGATATCCAGGAAAACATCACTGGGAATCATCCCCGTATTTACCGCCAGGTCCGGGCAGGTGCTGAGATTGCCACAATCGCAATGGCCAAGGAAATCCCTTACCCAAACGGTCATTTTCGTGTTTTAGACGATATTTCGATCATCCGGCAGGTTCTCATTTATCCTCCGCTGATTTTCAACCCGCCGATGAACAAACGTTCAGGCGTGTTCGAGCGGGTTGGGCGGAACCCATTAGAATTCATCAACATCCATAAGAAAGATGAATGGTTGTGCTATCCAGCCAAGGTTGGGCCGCTGGTCATCATGGTTTACTTTACGCTTGGCTTTTTCGAATTGGGCTTCTCGCTGTGCAACCTGTTTGAGCTTGCCGATGACGAAGATCTACAACGCAGGCCAGACGCGATTTACCTGTTTGGGGTACCCGAAGATCAATTCCCCAAGCTGGGCAAGAGCCAGACCATCTTCTATGATGACGACACACTGGACGGCGTTTTGGTTGGGGCAGTCCCAGATAATCCAAAATACGGATATTTTGGCTATCTCAAGAAAATGATTCTCACCCTTCACAATATCAAGATGATGAAGCTGCGCAGGCTGCCCTACCACGGGGCGATGGTGAACCTATCTATTCGGAACAAGGGCAGCTTTACAGTTTTGATTATGGGTGACACTGGAGCAGGTAAGTCAGAAACCCTGGAAGCGCTGCGCACTGTTGCCGGTGATACCATTGGAGAAATGACCATCATTGCGGATGATATGGGCTCCCTCAGCCTTCAAGATGGTGGGACAGTTGCCGGATTTGGCACCGAGACCGGGGCATTCGTTCGTCTGGATGACTTACAACCCGGCTTTGCCTTTGGCCAGATTGATCGCACCATTATTATGAGCCCCGCACAGGTGAACGCACGGGTTGTCCTGCCAGTTACAACCTACGAAACGATTATGAGAGGGTACAGGCCCGACCTGGTCCTGTATGCAAACAACTACGACCCGGTCGACGCCGACCATCCGATTCTGCAGCGGTTCACGACGGCTACCGAAGCTGTGAACACATTCCGAGATGGAGCGGTGATGAGCAAAGGCACCACCACGACTTCTGGGTTGGTTCATACCTACTTCGCCAATGTTTTTGGACCTGAACAGTACCAGGATCTCCACGATCCACTGGCCTGGGAATATTTCCAGACATTTTTCGATCAAGGAATTTATGTCGGGCAAATGCGCACGAGACTTGGCCTTCCTGGACAAGAGCGGACAGGCCCAGAGGAAGCTGCGCGAGCGCTCCTTGAAAAATTGATCAACTCTGACGGTTCATCTTTATGAGAGCTGCGAAATCCGATTAAGATGACGGTTGTGCCTCGGTTGCCGGTTGTTATCCTTGGTCTGGTAATTCTTTTGGCCGGCTGCTCAACGCCTTTTATCGGCGCGCCAACACCCACGCTGTATCCTACCATTGCCCTACCAACCGATACGCCCGTCCCAAGCCTGACTCCAACGCGCGTACCCTCGCTCACCCCGTCGCCAACCGCCACGGCCACGCTTGAACCGACCTCGACGCCGACAACTTCTCCCACGCCGACCCCTGTTATTCTAATCGGCGCGGGAGATATCGCTTATTGTGGCGACGAACATCTCGGGGATGAAGAAACTGCTTCGCTTTTGGAACGCTTTCCACAAGCGTTCATCTTCACAGCCGGTGATAACGTGCAGGGCATTGGGGCCAGGGCGGAGTACCAGAATTGCTTTGCCCCAACCTGGGGCCGCTTCTTTGACCGGATACGCCCGAGTCCGGGCAATCACGATTACATGACCGAGGCAGGTGCTCCCTATTACGAATATTTTGGCGACCGGGCAGGACCGGCCGGGCTTGGATATTATAGCTATAATCTTGGTGAGTGGCACATCGTCGCCTTGAACAGCAACTGTAATGATGTCGGCTGCGGTTCCGAATCCCACCAGGCAGCCTGGCTGCGCGAAGACCTGGCTAACAGAGGAAAAAAATGCACACTGCTGTATTGGCACCATCCTCGCTGGAGTTCAGGGATAACCGGCGGAACGGGTTCGGTCTCAACCTTTTGGCGAATAGCAGTCGAATACGGCGCAGAAATCGTTGTGAACGGCCACGATCACAATTACGAGCGCTTTGCGCCGATGGATGGCGACGGCCTGCCAGATCCAGCCGGGGTTCGCCAGTTTGTGGTCGGAACCGGTGGCACGTATCTCCGCCGGTTTGCGGAGACGAAGCTCAACAGCGAAGTTCGGTATAATGAAAGCCATGGCGTCTTGAAGTTTGAATTATTGCCCGGTCACTACAATTGGGAGTTTATTTCGACCTCGGGAATCTTTTCCGATCGAGGAACCAGCGACTGTCATTAACTTTTCTAACCACAGGAGATGCAAATGAACCCTGCTTCGCAAACCGCCAGTCTGCCCCGACCCGAATATCCGCGCCCGCAATTTCAGCGCGACCCGTGGGTTAACCTGAATGGTGGCTGGACCTTCACATTCGATCCGGGTAAATCCGGGATGCAGCGCGGCCTGCCCAGCACATCCGGTTTCGACCGCACCATCCAGGTGCCTTTTTGCCCAGAAAGCATCTTATCTGGAGTTGGGCACACCGATTTCATCGAAATGATGTGGTATCACCGCAAGCTGACCGTGCCAGCCGGTTGGGCCGGGAAGCGGATTATCCTCCACTTTGGAGCCGTTGATTTTGAGTGTGAAGTCTTCATAAACGGGCAGAGTGCCGGGCGGCATTGGGGTGGAACGGCTTCTTTTAACTTTGAGATAACCCGTTTCGTCCATCCTGGACAGGAGCATGACCTGGTGCTCTACGTGCGGGATGAACTGCGGGCCGGACACCAACCGGGTGGAAAGCAGTGCCCGGATTTCCAATCGCGCGGCTGCCACTATACACGCACAACCGGAATCTGGCAAACAGTATGGATGGAAGCGGTCGACCCTCATGGACTAAAATCCCTCCAGATCATCCCCGATCTCGACGGATCGCAGTTTGTCCTCGTTCCAATATTTTATGCGCACCGGCATGGCCTCTCATTGCGGGTTACGATAAGAGATGGCAAAGAAGTAATCAACAAAGTCACTGCCCCTGCGGTAGATGGCATCCCGCTGGCTGTTTCGGTGCAGCGTCCCAGGCTGTGGTCACCCGAATCGCCCTTCTTGTACGATCTCGACCTTGAACTCATTGACGAAACCGGCGGGCAGATTGATCAGGTCAACAGTTACGCTGGCCTGCGCAAAATTCACCTTCAGGATGGCAAAGTCTATTTAAATAACCAGCCCATTTTCCTGCGCCTGGTGCTGGATCAAGGATTCTATCCCGATGGGATCTGGACTGCGCCAGATGACGCTGCCCTAAAACGCGACATCCAGCTTTCACAGAAGGCCGGTTTCAACGGCGCAAGGCTTCACCAAAAAGTATTTGAAGAGCGCTTTCACTACTGGGCTGATCGATTAGGCTACCTCACCTGGGGAGAGTCCTCCTCATGGGGATTGGATGTCAAAGAGATCCACAGCGCACGGAATTTCTTAAGCGAGTGGCGCGAGATTGTCTGCCGTGATCGCAATCACCCATCGATCATCGCCTGGACTCCTTTCAACGAAACCTGGGACATCGGAGACCGGCGACAGCATAACCGCCTGCACATTGACGCCTACGAGCTGACCCGTTCACTCGACCCAACGCGACCGGTCAATGATGCCTCTGGCTATGCGCACGCCCGCACCGACCTGTGGACTGTTCATACCTACGAGCAGAGCCCGGAGAATCTCAAACAACTTCTGGCCCTGAAGGATGGGCAGCCGTGGCGCAATTTCCCTGACCGCGAGATCGCGTATGAAGGCCAGCCATACATCGTGGATGAATTTGGCGGCATTAAATGGATCCCAGAAGACAGGCGCCCATTTGCCGAAAATTCTTGGGGCTATGGCGAAGGTCCCCGCACCCTGGAAGAGTTCTACAGCCGGCTGAAAGGGATGGTCGATACCCTGTTTGGTTATCCCCATATCGCCGGCTACTAGATCGGAAGAGCGTCGTGTAGGGAAAGAGTGTAGGATAGGGT
>CAZBDC010000229.1:0-8055 GCA_964490575.1 uncultured Anaerolineaceae bacterium
GTCTGGTTGGCCAGGTCGGCAACAATTCCCAGCGCTGCCAGGTCCAGCAGTTGCCCGGCTTCCTCCCCGCGCCCGGCCCGCCGGTAGAGCGCCTCAGCCAGCATATAAGCCACCCCGACCCCTGGAAGCCCGCTCAAAGGGTAGCCGGCAGGAAGCAGCTTTGGGTTAACAATTGCATGCGCTTCGGGAAGTTGGTCGGGAAGGTCATGATGATCGGTGACGACGATATCAACGCCGCGCCGGCGAGCCTGGCGAAGGGCTTCCAGTGAGGAAATGCCCGTGTCGCAGGTGACAACCAGGCTGGTTCCGGCGTCCAGGATTGGCCGCAAGTTCTCCCAGTTAACCCCGTGTGATTCGCGCGCCCGGACCGGGATGTGGTAATCCACGGCGGCGTGGCCGCCTTCGGGGATTAGCGCGCGAAGGGTTGAGACCAGCAGAGTGGTGGCGGTCTGCCCATCGACATCAAAATCACCCCACACACAAATCCTCTCGCCGCCTGAAAGGGCCTGTTCAATTCGCCGGCAGGCTTCTGGCAACCCGGGCAGGCTTTCAGGCGCGGTTGGGCGATAAGCCTGCGGGTCTAAAAACGCCCGCGCAGCAGCCAGGTCGCTCAGACCGCGGCGGGCAAGGATTTTAGCCACCAGTGGGTGCCCGCCAATACCGGCCTGGAACTCCGGGCCAACTTCGATCGGGTCGGGCTCAACCCACCGGCGCAGCAACCCGTCTGGCATCAGAAACTGATCTCGCCAATCTGTTCCAGGGTGAAATCCAACGACTCCATCCCAGAATCACTGAATTCAGGCTGGTTCTCGCCGTCAAGCTCGCCGGCCTTGACGCCCCGGTTGCACAGGGAGCGATATACGCAGTAGCGGCAGGGAATTTCGTTGGTAGCCAGGGTGAAATCCTGGGAGGCGAGTTTCACCAGTTCGTTCACTAACGATTGTAAAAAAAGCCTGTCCTCTTCCCACTGTGCTCTGGAATAGGTGAAGGTTTCCGGTGGCAGCTGGGGGTCGGCAAACCAGTAGATCATGCGCACGTTTTCAGGCGAGAAAGGTTGCCCACCGTTCAGGGCCGCCCCGGCAGTTACGAGAAGGTAAGGATAAATGCGGGTTTGCAAACGTTCGCTCAGCCAACCCCGCTTTGGGCGATGGAGCCGCCGTGGGTGGGGGGCGGAGGTTTTCCAATCATAGATCGTCGCCTGTCCGCCTGGTTGGACCAGCACCAGGTCGTACTTGGCGATCAGGCGGCGGCCTGCTAATGGAGCAGACAGGGCTACCTCGACGTGGCGGGCGCCGTTCAGGGTGTCTGGGATCATCTCCAAAAAGTTTTCCCACCAGGCGTGCAGGTGCCCGTCTGGGTCAGCTGATGCCATGCGCCCCAGGCGCTCTTTGGGGATTCCGAGCAGGTACTGCTGTACCAGGCGGTGGAAGCGCTCGCCGCGCTGGATGTTCAACTCATTCTCGCGGGCTGGCTCGGCCTGAACGGCAGGCCAGGCGACTCGCATCAGGTAGCGCAGCTGAAAGCGCCGCCGGCAGTCGACGAAATCTTGTAAACTGCTCTGGCTGAATTCAAATTCATCGAAAGGATTCATGAGCGGGTAATCTCCTCAGATCACTTAATCCTGGGCCAGAAAATTTTGCAGTTCAAGGAAGGCCAGGGCAGGTTGTTGCTTGCCATTCCTGCCGGTGTTCCAGGTGGCAACTAGAGAGCGCTTCGCGCGGGTAATGCCGACATACAGCAGGCGAAGCCGTTCGCGGATGGTTTCGGTGCGAGCGTTCAGGGTAGCCTGGCCTTCCTCGTACCACACATACTCATCCCGCGAAAGGGCGACTTTTAGCTGTTCAAGCGCCTCCGCTTCCAGGTTTAGCCGCCCGCGGATGTACCATTTCTCGCTGATATACTGGTCATACTGCGCCCCGGAGGGAAAATTAAAGTTGTTGACAGACAGCAGGTAAACCCGGTCCCATTCAAGCCCCTTGGCCTTGTGCATGGTGGTGACCACGACCTGCCCGCGGTATTTGTTGGGATCGAACCCGGCATCCTCCTCGCTAAAACCTAAGAAACGGCGCTTGTTGAGGGCGATTACCTCCAGTTCGGCGCTCAATTCTGGAAGCTGCCAGGAGGGATGGCTCTGGCTTGCCTGGTGTAAAACGCTGGCTAATTTGTGGGCGATTGCCAGGTCGGCTGGCTCCTTGAACAAGTCCTGGGCGATGGTCAGCAGGGCCTGATCAATCGGCAGCAAGACGGCGCCGTGCCACCGGCGAACCATTTCCCGATAATTGACCAGGAGTTGCCGAACCAGAGGCTTATCCATAACCATTTCGCTGTCTTCCAGCCAATCTTTGCCTGGGAGTGGGTAAAGATAGTCTTCGACGTGTTTGAGCTTACGCAGCAGTTCAAAAGCCTGCTTATTGACCGGCTGAGCGCCGGCATCTCCCTGTTCGTCGCGCCGCCAGACTTGAAATGCCTTGGCTAACTGCGCGGCGGATTGTGGGTTAGCCAGGCAGTGCAGGATAAGGGTCAAAGTGCCGGCTGCCTTACGCGTGGGCATCGTCGTGCTGAGGAACTCAACCGGCTCAATCCCGCTCTTACGCAACTCGCCAGCAATGGTGGTTCCGCGATGATTGGTCAGGTCCAGCAGGACCAGCGTTTCACGCTCTGGCTCTGGAAGCTCATCCTGGACTGCTTTCCAGCGCATCACGCTGTTGATCACGCGTTCAATTTCCTCGTCTGGGGTCAGGCGGGTGGTATGGAAGTACACCTGCCCGCTTTCGTCGGCCGGGTTGGGCTGGGGATCGCCAGGGTCGGTAGGCCGGATGTGCGGCAGGTGCAAGGCATCGCGGACGGCGGGGTTGGGGTGCTGCTGGCGTGTCCAATCTACCAGGTAATTGGCGAGGTTAATGATGGAGCGGGAGGAACGCCCTGAAACAGGTAGTTCCTTACGCAGCACACCTGGGCTGTGGATGAAGTCGATCAGGTGCTGCGGAGTAGCCGTGGTGAAAGACTCGTAAATGGCCTGGTTGGGGTCGCCGACCCGCACCCAATGCCCATCATCACCAACCAGGATGCGCAGGATTTCCTCCTGCAGCCGGCTTGAATCCTGGGCTTCATCTTCCAGAATGTAAGGCCACTGGTAGTGAAGGCGTTCGACCAGATGAGGATCGGCCCGCAGAGCTGCCAGGGCCAGGCGGATAAGGTCGTCGAAATCGACTGCGCCGCGGTAAGTCAGCGAGCGCTGATATTCCTGGTAAATCGCGCAGCCCATCTCAGCCAGGGGCAGTGGGGCCGGCAGGTTCTCCAGGTGGTGGCGCAGATCTGCCGGGGTCAGCTCGCGGTCTTTGGCAAAACGAATGATGTTGTACGCTATATCTTGAACGAGGGTTGGCAGGTCTCTGCTGCGGGCATTGTTTAGCTGAAAGTCGCTCAGCTCAGGATTGAGGTACGTCTCGAAAAAGCCCGGGTTACCGCGTATCCAGGCCAGGACAACCTGTTCGCGGATCTTGTTCGCCTCTACCTCGTCAATGATCGAAAAATCATTGGCCAGGTTGACCAGGCCTGGGCGCTCACGGACAATGTCGTGAGCCAGTCCATGCAGAGTCCGGACCCGGTAGTTCATGTTGGGCAGAAGACCCTCACTCTGGATCAGGGCGCTGATCCGTTGGGTAAAGTTGCTCACCGCCGAATTGACCAACGTGACGATCAAGACTTCCTGGTTGAGGTCCAGGTCACCGCTGGCGATAATATCGGCAGCCAGATAGGAGAGCGTATAGGTCTTCCCGCTGCCGGGCACAGCGGATATGCCCATCCGGCCGCCCGAGTAACCGGTCACCACTTCTTGCTGGGTTGGGCGGAGGCGGTCGAGCGAATAGAGCGGCTTCTCGTTCATGGGTTATATCCCCTGGACTGCTGCAATACCACCTGGATCGCGCGTACCAGCAGCCCGCGTGACTCGAATCCGTTTTCACCCAGATCAGAAAAGCCCAGGTAAATGCGCTGGCGGCAACGCCGGGCCAGGCCGAGTACCAGGCGATAGAGCGTCTCGCGATTGTATTCAAACTCGTCCACGTCTGTCCAGACCCGGTCGGGCTGCCAGTGCCGGCTGAGAATCACAGGATGGGTCAGCGGCTGGTAAAGCCGCTCTGACCAGGCTGTGCTGCCCACATCCAACCAGAACTGGTATAAAACCGGCTGGTTGGCAAGCAGGAATGTGTAAGCCGGCGCAATCAGCACGGCGTCGTCCGGCGGAATTTGCCACGACTCGACATATTGGGCTGCCAGAACCCCATCGTGGATCATCTTGAGGTATTCCTGCCCCAGAGGTGCCTCCGGCATGGCCGGGTCCGTTGGGACCGGAGCCCTGTCGCTAACCGCCCAGCGAAATTTTTGGGCTGACTCAATCAAATTCGCGCAGACCGTGCCGGCTTCATAATTGGCGTGGAAGGCAAAACCTGGCTGCGAAAGGACTTCACCGAACAGGCGGCTGAAGAAAAAATCGAGCTCTGTCGCAGGCTCGGCTGCATCATTTTCCAACCATGTGCGCAGCGCTTCGAAGCGGTTGCCAACAGCGTATGTGATGCGCTCCTGAAGTTCGGGCCGGATTCTCTGGAATGGCGTGAAAACGTTCCCTCCAGAATATTGCCGGTAGGCTGCTTCGACCAGCAGTTGAGCGCGGACCAGGTCCAATCCATCGATGGTTTGCAGCAGCATGTAGGCCACCTCGAAGGTCGAAGGGCGGATTCCCCACTCCGGGTGGGCCAGCGCAGCCAGGGTCAGCAAGGCCTGGGCAGCGGGTTCTTCGCGTAATGCGCGGGATGGGCGGTGAGAACGGTGGGGGATTCCAAGTGCATCCAGCCGCGAGGTCAGGGCGTAGCGCAGCGAGTCGGGCAGGAGTGGCGCCAGCAAGACGATCTCACCAGGCGGGGTTCCGTTTTGAACCAGCCCAGCCACGCTGTCCGTGACCCAATCAAGCATTTGCGGAAAGAAACGCGGGAACCTGTCTGGGAAGGTAACTGCCAGGTTAAGTTTCTCGGATGGCAATGGGCGCGGGCTATCTTGCTGGGTGCGCTCAAGCGCCTGGCCAAACTGGTTTGCAAACGAGATTAGAATCGGGGCGCTGACCAGGTTTTCGGTAAAAATGTGGTGCTGATCACATTCATCCACAAGCCTGTAGCCGCTTTGCGGGTCGGCGCCCAGGAAGCGCCGGTAGCCGGCATCCTGGTCGTAAATTAACAGGGCCGAATCGAAGTTGGGCAGCCACTCTAGCAACAGTTCGTGAGCGACCGGGGGGTCTTCTTCAACATTGTCATAGATCAGGTAGCGATAGCTTTCCTGCAAATACGCCCGGCAGATTTCATTGAGCCACAGGTGGCGTCGGAAGACCTCCATCTGCAGCGAATAATCAAGTAAATTATTTTGCAGGCAGTATTCGCGGAAAAGGGTCGCGCAGCGCTGGGCGTCTTCGTAGACGTGCATCTGGGCCGTGTCGGTGGGCCAGGCGTTGCGCAGCCTTTCGTTGATCTGGGTATAGTCAAAGCCAATAATCGCCGATTTGTTCAAGTTGTCGAGGATCTGGCTGTAAACCCGGTTGCGGTCGATGGTGACCGAATCGAACAGGCCCTGGTCGAGCAGTGGGTTAACCAGGTGGGCCATGAAATAAAGCGCCGTTTCGAGTGTCAAGAAAGACGGTGGCAGTTCGGGCCGCGCGAACCCGGCTTCCTCCGCAACAAGCGGCCAGAACAGGTCAACTGTTCTGCGGGCAAGCCCGCCCACGGTCAGCAGCGCGGCTTGCCCACCTACAATGTCGGTTGCTGAGCGCAGCACTGCACGATAGGGCATGGCCAGGGTGCGTTGAGGGAACAAAAGCAGAATTGAGCTGGCTGGGACACCCGCCTCAATTAGCCGCAGCAGGCGCCCGACGCCGACCGTGGTTTTTCCGCTTCCGGCCGGGCCTTCCAGGAACAATTTGGATTCCAGCGGCTGCTCGATTAATTCGATCTGGTACGGTGTAAGCAGGTTCGGGTTCATTAAAAATTATTGTAACTCAAAGTAAGCGTTCGCCGGTAATCGCGAACCTGGCGGTGGGGTAAGCCATCCAAAGAGTGTATCCGGTCAGTATGCAACTTTCCACCCAGTTATTCGTATATGAAGATGGAGGTAGTTATGAAGCGACAAGAAGAGCGTGTTCCCTGGTTCTTATGGCCGTTCTGGGCGATCTGGGGGCTGGTTGCTTTCATCATCGAGATGACTGGCCGGCTGGTCGGTTTGATCCTTGGAGCGGTATTTATTGTGGTCGGTGTCATCGTCAGCCTGACGGTTGTCGGTGCAGTGATTGGGATTCCGCTGGCCCTGTTTGGGCTGCTGTTGATGGCTCGCAGCCTGTTCTAAACATTTCATCAGTCCCATTCGATCTGGCGATATCACGATATTAGCTTATTCGTTCTAGAATTATAGCAAAAATTGAAACCCAGGAGAAATCGTTTCCTGGGTTTCAATTTTTTATCGAATCGGGGCGCTTGCAGGAGGGTCAGGGTGTATTATTTACGATGCGGGGTAAGAGCCATAAAGCCCGGTCATTATCTGAAGCGCCGTTAGCCAGGACGGTCAGGATGAAGCGGACATTGTTCCCTGAAAGGCTGCTTAAGTCGTAATCTATCAGGGTGAAATTGTTATCATACACTTCATTCCAACCGGCCAGCGTCTGGATCGGCCCGTTGTCGATCTGGTAATCCAACTGGAAGCGGACATTGCATTTGCTGGCGTTGTGCTCGCAGCCGATAACCGTGACAAACCGGTCGCCGCTTTTCACGGTACGGACCGGGTATTTGCCGCGGATTACCCCATCGTTAACAAGGGGCGGGTTCGTTAACAGAGCCGGTTCATCGTCTACATAGCCGGTTTCCAGGATTGGGCGTGTCTTCAGGAGCACAAATCCTTTTGAGTCGCCGTCAGTTCCTACGCAGGGCAGGGGCACGCCGTTGCCAGTCCATTCAGCCTGGCAGTAATTGGCGGCAAAATCGTACTCGCCTGAAACTGGGGTGATCCCAATGACTTTAAAATCTACAAAGAACGTAGCGGAATTCTGACCCAGGCCAAAGATCAACCCGGCCGCATTGCGCAGCTTGAAATTCCACTTGTAGGATCCAGGGGACCCTGGCGCTGTGAGGTTGATCGAAATGTCGACGGTCTGGCCGGGCGGAACGGTTTTATCTAGATTTACAGAAGCCGGGCCGGTGTAGGAAGAACCTGAATCGAACACAATGGCATAGCCGGGGGTCCAGGTGCAGGTCCCGTTGTTTTTCAGCCGCCAGGTTTTTACAAACGACGCTCCCGTCGTGGTGGTCCAGCCGTCCGGGATCGTGACGTCTGATACAAAGCCGGCCAGGTCGCAGATCGAGGTGGCCGTTGAAGTCGGCAGGACGATGGCTGTGGGAGGGGGCTGTTGGGTGGCGGTCGGCGCAAGGGTTGGCGCCTGTGAGGTTGCGGTTGCCGGCCCGCCAGGGGTGCTGGTGGCGATCTGCCCTGTGGCGACTTCGGTCATCATCGCGTCGATGGTGCGCACGGCGGCAGTCTTGACCTGGGCATCTGGATCAGTTGTGTCTGGGCGGTTCTGGGTCAGGGTCGGCAGGGAGCAGGCTGCAGTCATCACAGCCAGGGCGCTGATCACGAGCAGGAAGCGGTGGAAAGTTCGGGTTTTCATTTTATGCTCCGGATGAATCATCGATCAAGGGGTCCTACTTTTTTTAACGTAAGCGCCAGGAAAAAGTTCCAGCCTGGCGGCTAATCAAATTCAGTGGGCAGGCTTGGGTTGCGATAATGATGAAAAAGCATGTGGATTTCTTCTGGCGTCACGCGGCTGGTTGACAACTCAGGTAAATTATCTTCTTTGAAGAAAGCCACGCCTCCGGTTTCGAGGCTGTTGACCGGCGCGCCGCCGGTTAGCTCGCACAGAAAGAACAGCTTGTAGGTCGAGAAGTAGGAATAGGGGTGACCGCGCCGGTTGCGGTCGTAAACAGCAGCCAGCTTAACTGCCCGTGCCTGGTAGCCTGATTCCTCTTC
>CAZBDC010000230.1:0-8006 GCA_964490575.1 uncultured Anaerolineaceae bacterium
GAGATAATGAGCGGTGACTGGAGTTCAGACGTGTGCTCTTCCGATCTTCTGGTAGAGCGTGGCGTGCGCGTCGGCGGCGGAGATGACCGTGTCCGCGCTTTCCACGCGCCCATCCGCCAGGCGGATGCCGGTCACGCGGGCGGGGCTGCCATCCGCGCCGGGGGTGGTGAGGATTTCACTGACCCGCGCCCCGTAGAAGATCTCGCCGCCCAGGGATTTGTAACGCGCTTCCACGGCCTCTGCCATGGGCAGCGAGCCGCCCAGCGGGTAGCCCGCGCCGCGCTTCGAGAGCATCGCCAGGGTAAAGAACAGGCCCATCGCGGTGATCTCGGGGAACCATAGCTCGGTGAAGGCCCGCCGCAGGAACGGGCTGGTGAACTTCTCGCCGACCTGTTTCATGCTCAGCCGCCCCCATTGGAGGAAATGCGGCAGCATCGGGATCATTTTGAGCGCCGCGCGGGCCTTCTCGAACAGGTTGGTTGGCTCTTCTGCCCCCATGTTGGCAAACGCGCGGATCGAGCGGCACAGGCTGCGGATCAGGCGCCGGTCGGCGGGCGAATGCTCGAGCAGGTGCTGCTCCAGCCGGGCCGGGTCGGTGTACAGGCACAGCACCTGGCCGTCCTTGCTCTCCCAGCGCATAAACACCTCGGGGTCCACCATCTGGCGGCCCTGGATCAGGCCGATATCCTCCCACATCTTGTAATACTGGGGGAAGGCTTTGCTCGACCCGGTCAACCAGTGGATGCAGCCGTCGATCCGGTAGCCCTTGCGCTTCCAGGCGGTCATCAGCCCGCCCGGCTGGGTGTGCATTTCATAGATACGGCTCTGGTAGCCGTTCAACTGGGCATAAATGCCCGCCGATAACCCGGCGATCCCTGCGCCGATGATGATGACCGATTTTTTTGGCATTGGCTCTGTCCTCGCAAGTGTGGGTAGGATTCCTGCTTCAATTTGTGCGTCGGATTGGGTAGGTGACTGCGTCGCCCACCCAACCCGACCCAACCTGTGAACTTCCCGCTTCCCGGCTCGGGAAGGGGGACCGAGGGGGATAGGTCCTCCCCTACCCCCGCGCGAACGCCAGCCCCAGCTCCGCCAGCTTCTCCGGCGTGGGCCAGCCGGAGGCGCGCTCCCAGCCAGAAGCGGCGTAATACTCGTCCAGCATGGCGGCGATGTCGGGCACGTGGCCTTCCTGCCCGCCGTCGGGCAGCGCCTCGAGCAGCAGTTTGGGCAGCTTCTCGCTGGCGGGGGTCAGCCCCAGGCGCAGGTTGTAGCAGCGCTTGAGGTTCCAGGCCCGCTCGCCGGCCTGCAGCAGCTCGTCCATCGTCCGCGCCAGCCCGGTCGCGGCGGAGACCAGCTCGCGCACCGTCTCGGGCGGGACGACGGCGAAAAAGCACATCACCAGCGCGTTCTGCATGGTGCGCCAGTGCTGGTGGCGGGCCACGTAGCCGGCCTTGCCCAGGTCGCTGAAGCGGTCGGTCATGGGAATGCCGATCTCGTCCAGCGAGCCGCCCAGCTCGATGGTGAAGTAGTCGGACTGGTTGTGGCAGGCGCCGCGCGGCGAGGTCACGTAAGAGAGGGCCTGGCCCGACATGGCGCGCGGGTCGTGCATGGCCACGTCCAGCCCGTTGACCTGTACAGCCAGCTCCTCCACCCCGTAATGTGCCGCCAGCGCGCGCGAGCCCTGCGCCAGCAGCGCGCCGAAGCCCGCGCGGCGGGCCATCGCGTCCAGCAGCGCGAAGCACGGCTGCGGGTCGCCCCAGCGCAGCGCCAGCCCGCCGGTGTCTGCTTCGGTGATCAGGCCGCGCTCGAAGAGCAGGTAAGCCAGCGCGATGGTGTTGCCGGCCGAGATGGTATCCAGCCCGTAGCGGTCGCAGCGCTCGCCCAGCGCGGTGATGGTGGGCAGGTCGTCGACCAGCAGCTGCGGCCCAAACGAGCAGATGGTCTCGTACTCGGGACCCTTGGTTGGCTCGCCGGTCGCGTAGGGGCCTTCCTTAATATGCACCTCGCGCCCGCAAGCGATCACGCAGCCCTGGCAGGCGGTCGCGCGGGTGAGGATGGTGTCGGCCATCTCGGCCCCGCTGACCTGGCCGGCCCCCTCGAACGTGGCGGCGGTCCAGTATTTCTGCGGCATGTCGCCCAGCATCTGCAGGTAATCGGCCGCGCCGGACGTGCCGGTGGCCTTGAGCACGGCGGTCATGTTCTGCTCGACCAGGGCCTTGTTGGCGGCCGTGCGCAGGCGCTTATAGGCCTCGTCCTCGCCAAAAGAGAGCCGGCCGGTGCCACGCACGGCCAGCGCCTTGAGGTTCTTCGAGCCCATCAGCGCGCCCAGCCCGGTGCGCGCCGCGGCCCGCCCGTGGTCGGAGAAGATCCCGGCCATGGTCACCCCGTTTTCGGCGGCCAGCCCGATGCAGGCCACCTTCGCGCGCGCCTCGCCCGTCTCGGCGCGGAGGATGCCTTGCGTCTCGTACGTGTCGGCCTGCCCCCACAGGTGGGCCGCCGGGCGCAGCTCAACCTGGCTGTCGTGGACCCACAGGTAGACCGGCTCAGGGGCGCGCCCGGTCACCAGCACGGCGTCCCAGCCGGCGAAGCGCAGCTCCGGCCCGACAAAGCCGCCGATGTTGGCCTCGCCCCACAGCCCGGTCTGCGGCGAGCGCCCGCAGATGGTGAAGCGCCCGGTGGTCGGCCCGGCGCTGCCGGTCAGCGGCCCGGTGATCCACAGCAGCGCCTGGCGCGGGTCGAGCGGGTCGAGGGATGGGTCGAGCAGGTCCCACAGCACCCGCGCGCCCAGGGCGCTGCCGCCCACGTAGTCGCGGACGTAGTCCTCCGGGATGCGGTCCGGCCGGATTTCGCCGGTGGTCAGGTCAACGCGCAGCAGGCTGCCAAAGGTCATCTTTCATCTCCCAATTGCGGACTTTGTGGTGGCGCCACAGCCCGAATTACTGGTTAAGATCAAAACGCATGCGGATTTCGTCCTTTATTCCAGGTGTCTGCATGCGCGCAATCCGTCATTACAATCCGTGATAACGATCTGGCTATACGAAGCAAGCCTCTCTTCTGCCAGCGCAATGCAGCCAGGTTTCGGCAGGCAAACAGGTGTAGGCCGGCAAAGAGCTGTCAGCGGATTTTGGGAACCGATTGAACTGATTATTCCCAGAGGCAGTCCGCATCGCCCAGGTAACCGGGTGGACAGGTAGTGGCTGTTCCTGCCAGCCTGGCTTCGGCCAGTAGAGTAGTTGGTTGTCGACAATCCGCTCAATCCGCTCCCAAAGTCCGTTGACAGTTTTCCACGAGAAGCTATTCTTTCACAGTCTCTCCGTTGGGATCCTCTTTGCGCCCGGTAAAGGGCGCGCGGAGCGCCGGGAGCGGGGTTCCCCACGCGGGAGCGTGGGAACCAGGAATCTCCCCCTCTCCAAAATCCTTGATTTTGGAGAGGGCCGGGGTGAGGTCGCGGCGCAGCAGGCGCAGACCTAGAAATCAACGCTCTCTCCCCGGTAGGCGGCGTGGAACAGGCGGCGCAGCTCGGCGCTGTCGGGCACGCGGGTGGCCATGACCGTCTGGCTGTCGTTGAGGGCGTGGTCGACCAGCCGCTCGAGCGCCCCATCAAAATCTGCCTCGCTCACCCCGCAGGCGGCGATGGTCAGCGGCTGCCCGACCTGCTCCTCCAGCGCGCGGATGGCCTGGGCCAGCGCGGCGGCGGCCTGGGCCTCATCCGCGCAGGGCAGCCCGAGGGTGAACGCCAGGTCGGCGTAGCGGGTGGGGCCGAAGTCGGGGTGGGCGCAGTATTCGATGGTATAGGGCAGGCACAGCGCCACCGCCCGCCCGTGCGGGATGTGCAGCGCCCCGCCCAGGGCGTGGCCCATGCCGTGCGCCAGGGCGGCCATCGAGTTACCAAAGCCCAACCCGGCGATCGCGGCGGCGTTCTGCAGGTGGGCGCGCGCCTCCAGGTCGGCCCCGTCGGCGCAGGCGCGCGGCAGGTGGGCAAAGACCAGGCGGGCCGCCTGCAGGCACAGCCCGTCGCAGAAGTCGTTGTGGAAGGTCGAGGTGTAGCCCTCCACGGCATGGGTCAGCGCGTCCAGCCCGGTGTCGGCGGTCAGGCGGGCGGGCAGCGCCAGCACCAGCTCGGGGTCAAGGATGGCCAGGTCGGGCAGGGCCTCGCGGTTGCCCAGCCCCAGCTTGCGCTGCTCGCGCGAGTCGGTCAGCACGATCGCCCAGGTGGCCTCCGAGCCGGTCCCGGAGGTGGTGGGGATGGCGACCAGGCGCGCCTTCTGGCGCAGCCCCAGCCGGTCGATCGGGTTGATCTCCTCGGCGGTCAGGTCGGGGCGCTCATAGAGCACCCACATGGCCTTGGCCGCGTCCATCACCGAGCCGCCGCCCAGGGCGACGATCCAATCCGGGCCGGCTGCCAGCATGGCCTGCGCCCCGCGCTGGACGGTTTCCAGGCTGGGGTCAGACTCCACCTCGCTGAAGACTTCTGCCGCCAGCCCGGCCTGCGCCAGGGCCTGGCGGACGCGCTCCACGTAGCCCAGGCGGGCCAGGGTGGCATCGGTGACGATGAAGGCCAGCCGGCCCTGGAGAGTCTCCAGGTGGCCGAGCGCGCCCTCGCCGAACACAATCTGCGGGCTGTCAAAGAACCACATCGCGCGCTCCCGCGGCTCAGACCGGGAACTCGGTCGGGATGCGGGTGCAGCTCTCGACCAGCTCTTTGGCCGCGCGCACGTTGCGCATGATGATGCCCATGTTGCCGGTCAGCTTGAGCTGCCCGGTCATCATGGCCTGCATCGGGTCGAGCTTCTTGGTCATAACCTTCTTCCAGGTCGCCACCGGCCCGCTCAGGCGGAAGGCCGGGCTGACGGCCTTCCCGTTGACCGCGAAGGCCTCGCGGCACTTGCCGTGATAGAGGTCCATATAGAGCTGGACGGGGGATTCCAGCGCGCCGCCCGGTTCGATGATGAAGACGAAGTCGCCTTCCCAATTTTTGGCCGAGTCCAGGTAAGACTGGCTGGCGTTGAGATCTTCCTGCATGGCCTTGATCCAGGCGTCGCTGGGGAACGGGATCGACATGAGACTGCCTCCGGGGAGATGAGATGGGATCCCTTATCGATTGCACAAAAAAACAGGGACTGTTCACAATTTTACAGTCCCTGTGCAGATTGCGCAAGAAAAAGAGAGGCTGTCCAAAAAGAACGTTTGGACAGCCTCGGAATTTCAACCAGGATGGACCGCCGCTCATCCCCGGCCCTCGCGCATGATGCGGATGGCCTCGGCCTCGGCCAGCGTCAGGCGCATCCGGCGCGTGCCGCGGGTGGCGTTGGCGTACAACCGGTAGATCACCAGGCCCGACAGCCAGGCCAGGTTGACCCCCATGGCCCACAGGAGCGCCAGGAAATTCGGATACCGGTTTGAGTCCGCCGCGCCCGACCCAGGCGACTGCCCGGAGACATCTTCCCCGACCACGGGGATGGGGATGCAGCCCCCCGCCTGAGCCTGCTGCTCGAGCGCGATCTTCTCCGCGACGATCTGTTTCAGCTGCGTTTCCAGGCTGCCAACCTGGTTTTCGAGATCCTCAATCCTGGCATTCGCCTCTTCCAGGCGGCTGCGTAAAGCAGCGGCGTCGATCGCCGTGACACTCGAATAAACCACCGCCAGGACCACCAGCAGTACCAGCAAAACGTTCCAACCATTCATCTGCGGCCTCCTTTCCGGCAAAACAGAGGCATAAAACGAGCCTTACCAGCGCCGCCCTCAGGCCGGGCGCTGCGAGCGATCCAGCTTGCGCTTGATCTTGCCCAGGCCATTCTTGCGGTTCCGCCACACCGTCACGACTGTGCGCCCGTCCGGCGAGCAGACCACCGCCGTACCCACCAGCCGCATCCGCCGGTTATCAGCCCGGTCGAAGCGGGGGACGTCCCGGTCGCGCAGGAAATAAATCACGGCCCCGGCCTTGTGGGAGATCGACCCATAGAACAGGATGTAATGAACGTCATCGAGGGCCAGGTTGCGCTGAGCGCAGCGCCACAGGGCATGTTGGGAATAGTCCATCGCGCCTCCCCTGGCGGGCAGCGCGCCGGTCGAAGGATTTCGATCTACTCTGCTGCTGCCCACCGCTGTATCTACCATAATCCATTTACGGGTGAGATCAAAGGACATCAGCGTGCCTCCTGCGTGCCAAAATAGAACAGATGAGCGATTAAAGGGTGACGGCAGCGTGACTTCCACCGCTAAAGCTGCCCAAACGATCCCTGGAAAAGAGCAAAAAACCGCCTGTTGATCCCAGCCCGGCGGTTTCAAATGTCACAGTGACCCGTCTATGTGAAAACGCCGCGGCTATCCGGCTTCCAGCAGCCCGCGCTGGAGCATCTCACCCAGTAAATTCAAGCCAACCTTCCCGTACTGGTCGGCCAGCTCCTGCACCGTCCGGCTGCCGTTGCAGGCCAGCAGCAGCTCGCGCGCCGCCCCGCGCAGGGGCAGCACCTGGCCGTTGCCCAGCGCCGCGTAGCCAAACGGCTCGGGGCGCAGGCGGCAGGCCAGGCGGGGTCGCAGCCCGGCCGGGACCTGGCGCGCCGGCCTGGCGGACGGGCGGTCCTCCACCGGGCGGCAGCGCAGCGGGTCGCGCTGCTCCGGGCGCAGCTCCTGCACCGCCCGGCAGCCCCCGTGGCAGGCCGGGTAGGCCGCGCAGCCCGTGCACTCGGGCGGCATCAGCGCCCGCCAGGCGGCCATGGCTTCGCCGTTCCAGATCTGCTGGAAGGTGGAATTCGCCAGCGAGCCGGCCAGCGTGGGCGAGTGCGCGCAGGGCCGCAGGCTGCCCCACGGGTCGACCGACACGTAGGCCACCCCCGCCAGGCAGCCGTCCGAGGCGTTCGGCATGAAGCACTGCGGCACCCCCACCCCATAGCGGATCGGCTCGCCCGCGGCGATCATCCGCTCGATCTCATCAATCACCTGGCGCATCTCGTCCAGGGATGGCTCGATGTTCGGGTCGGGCGCGCCGATGTAGCGGTTGAAGGCCACGTGCTGTGCGCCCAGGGCCCGGGCCAGCGCCACCACCCCGGCCGCCTCGCGCCAGCTCTGGCGGGTCAGCACCGTGCTTAAGGCCACTGGGATGCCGGCCTCGATCGCCAGGCGAATGTTGGCCAGCGTCTCCTGGTACGAGCCCGGGACGTGGCTGAAGGCCTCGTGGGTCTCGGCCCGCGCGCCGTGCAGCGAGACCAGCAGCCCGGAGAAGTTCGCCCGCCCGCGCACCAGGCGGACCAGCCCGGCCGGGTCGCGCCAGCGCCCGTTGGTGAAGACGGTCACCCACGCGTCATAGGCTGTCGCCGCGGCGAAGATGCGCCCAAACTCGGGGTGCAGGGTGGGCTCGCCGCCCGTCAGGCGCAGTTGGACCGCCTCGGGCGCGAACTGCGCCAGCCAGCTTTCCCACTGGGAGGCCGGCGTCACCTGCCGCGGGCGCGCCTCCGCGTAAACGTTGCTGCAGCCCGGGCAGCGGTTGTTACACGCCGCCGTGATCTCCAGCGCCACGATCGCCGGCCAGGAGAGGACGTTCATTCCCCTACCTCATTTACAGGCGCAGTTGCATTCAACGGCATGATTGGAAAACTCGCCCAGTGAATCAGGTATCCAGGCTGGAGAATCTCCCCTGGCCAGTTCCCAATCGGTTTCTGCTAGATTGAATTCTGTTTGAGCAGGAAAGAAGCACAGGAATAAGTCATCTGCTTCATGTCCATCCGCCGCCGCTGTGGTCATGCTCAACCTTCCTTTTTCGATTGTGACACAAACGTGACATTCAGACGATTAGTGTGACATTTCCATTTACAATATATCACAATTGATATCACAATACAATCACCGTTTCCTGATAATTGGATGGCAATTTGCCGTTAAAATGCCGCTGGGGTTGCGCGCAAAGGGTTTAATCGTTCGAAGCCGCCCGTGGGGCGGCTTCGAACGATCATCATCCCTGAGAGATCGGAAGAGCACACGTCTGAACTCCAGTCACCGCTCATTATCTC
>CAZBDC010000231.1:0-7863 GCA_964490575.1 uncultured Anaerolineaceae bacterium
GTAACGCATGTTACCCAGACTCCTATTGGCCAACTACTTGCGCGCGTCCTTAACGTACTGCAGGACGTTAGCAACGTTATCGCGAACCGTAGCGAAATCACCGGCCGCGACGGCGTCCTTGCGAATCAGGTTGCTGCCCATCCCCAGGCTGGCCGCGCCGGCCTTGATCCAGCGCGCCACACCTTCGGCCGTCGGCTCCACGCCGCCGGTGGGCATGATCCGCGTCCAGGGCAGCGGGCCAAGCACCGCCTTGATGAAGCCCGGGCCGCCGATCGTCTCGCCCGGAAAGATCTTGATGATCTCGACGCCCATTTCCTCGGCGTTGCCGATTTCGGTGACGGTCGCGCAGCCGGGCAGGTAAGGAATCCTGCGCCGGTTGCACAGCCGGGCGACCTCCGGGTTGAAATTGGGGCTGACAATGTAGTTGGCGCCGTGAGCGATAAACAGAGCGGCGGTAGGCGCGTCAACGATGGAACCGACCCCCAGGATGGCGGGTGACTTGATCGATTCGAGATAATCATTCAAGTAGGAAAAAACTTTCAGGGCATGTTCGCCGCGGTTGGTAAACTCAACCACGCGCGTGCCGCCCTCCAGGCAGGCGCTGACGATCGATTCGGATACCTTGGGATCGCCATTGTAAAAAATCGGCACGAGGCCAGAGGACAGGATCGCTTCGTAGACATCCAAACGGCTAAAGCGGGCCATAACGTTTCTCCTTGTTAGCGGGCGACCCGGCCAGAGGCATCGCCCTTCATGAGTTTTTCGACTTCGGCAACGGTCACTTCGGTGAAGTCGCCGGAGATGGAATGCTTGAGGCAAGAGGCCGCCACGGCAAAATCGAGCGCCTGCTGCGGATCCGGGTAAGTCAACATGCCGTAGATCAGCCCGCCGACAAACGAGTCGCCGCCGCCCACCCGGTCGACAATATAGGCGATATCGTAGGTGCGGGTCGTATAAAACTGGCCCTGGTGCAGGAGGACGCCCGACCAGGTATTGTGCGTGGCCGAGATCGACCCACGCAATGTAATCGCCACCGTTTTGAGGTTGGGGAAGCGCTCCACCAGCCGATCGCATACGTAGCGGTACGAGCTGGCCGCCACTTTGCCGGAGGTCACATCGGTCTCAGGCGCTTCGATGCCAAAGACATCCTTGGCATCCTCCTCGTTGCCGACCGCCACGTCGCAGTAGCGCATCAGCTCGGGCATCACCTCGCTGGCTTTCTTGCCCCACTTCCACAGGTTCTTGCGGAAATTCATGTCGCAGGAAACCGTCACCCCCTGCTTGTGGGCAATCCGCACGGCCTCGATCGCCGCGTCTGCTGCGCTGGCGGAGATGGCCGGGGTGATCCCGGTGGTATGGAACCAGCCGGTTCCATCGAACACCGTCTTCCAATCCACCATGCCCGGCTGAATGGTAGCGGCGGATGAATTGGCCCGGTCGTAGATGACCTTGCTGCCGCGCTGGGCCGCCCCGGTCTCGAGGTAATAGATCCCCAGCCGGTCGCCGCCCCGCAGGATATGCGTGGTCCCGATCCCAAACCGGCGCAGATAGGCCAGGCAGGTCTCGCCCCAATCATTGTTGGGCAGGCGGGTGACGTACTCGGCCGGCAGGCCAAATTTTGCCAGCGAGGCGGCCACATTCGCCTCTCCCCCGCCAAAGCTCACTTCCAGGCTCGGGGTCTGGGTGATGCGCAGGTAGCCAGGGGGAGACAGGCGCAGCATAATCTCGCCAAAGGTAACAATTTTCTTCATGAGCAATCCCTCTTTGTGATCTGTCCGATTATCGGACCTGGTTGGATGAGTCAGCATGCCAGTTTCAATCAAGCGAACAAACTCATTTTAACATCGAGTTGTCTGGCCGGTCAACTTGCCAGCGCTGCACACTGCGCCGGGGGCAGCGATCATAAAAAGAGCATCGGCAGGTATTTCGGCCTGCGTTTTACCGGCGCCAGTTCACCCGCCGCCAGCCGGTAGAGGCGTTGATGGGTCCGCCGGGCAGCATCGACCAGCGCATCGTAAGGGCGATGGCAGATATCCAGAAAGCCAATATTGTAATTCTCGCCGTCGAACCGCCCCAGGGCCGACTGGTCGTAAAGGGTAAAGTAATGCACGCCGACGCACCAAGGAATGGCAGCCGCATTTTCCACATAGAACCGGTAAGCCTGCCCGCGGGCCGCCTGGTCGCGCACGTGCCCGATCCCGCTGCCGGGCAGGCCGGCATCCAGCGCGCCAAAATGCCACTCGCCGATCAGGGTAGGCAGCCCCAGCAGATCGTGAATGCGGCCCAATTCCTCAGCCGGCACCTGCTGGCGGTAGCAGTTCATGCTGAACACGTCAAAGCCGCGCATCCCGCGCGCGACCCATTCGGGCGGGACGGTGTAGTAGCGGGCGCCCAGGTTGAGATGGTGTGGGTCGACCTTTTTGCAGGCCGCGCTGAGCGTGGCGAAGAAGCGCTCGGCCATCCGGGCGGAGAAATCGGTCAGGTCTTCCAGCGCCGCAGGAGATAACCGCGCGGTCCAGTCGCCTTCGGCGACCTGACCCAGGCCGGCCTCCATCCCCCAGGCAGCCGTGAGACCCGCGTCCGAGGCGTACTTCTCACGCAAATATTCCGCCAGCGCCCGGCGCGATGCGCACTGAGGGGTGTTATAGAGCATACCCTCGGCCAGCAGCTCGCTCGAAAAGCCCCAGGTCGGCTCGTTCATCAGGAAATAGCCGATCATGGCCGGGTCATCAGCCGTCTCGGCCAGCTGCTGGGCGTACTCATCGGCGTCAGCCTGGAAAGCCGGGTCAAAAACATCCGGGAAGGTACGGTACACCAGCCGGCTGCGTTGAAATTCATCGCGCAGCGGGCGGACGTATGGAAAACCGGCCCGGCTGGCAGCCCGCCAGTCCGACCAGTTGGCGACGGTGTTAAAGCCCCAGTCGCGCATCAGGCTTAAGGCAATTTCGGCCCAGCGTTCGCGGAATTCTGCCCCAAGCGCCCGGATAAAGTTGGCCGCCAGGTAGTTGAACGCCTGCTGCCCCCAATGCCCGCGCTCATAGGCCAGCGCAAACGGGCCATCTGCCGGCGGCAGCCAGCTCAACGCGCTCTCGATGCCGGTGATAGCGGTCTCGGCATTCAGACCCACGCAGTCCAGCCCGGTCGACCAGAAAGGATGCCCGTCCGGGTCGACCAGCCACCAGCGCCCTTCCTCGAAAGCGGTGCGGAAAAAGCCGGTCGCCGTCCAGCGGCGGCCCAGCCAGCCGCCCCACCGCGAAAACCCCTCCGGCCAGCGGCGCTCGCCGGACGAACGGCGTTGTTCGGCCAGGCGGTCGACCAGCTCCTGCTCGCTGGCGGTGCGCCCGGGCCAGCGGAGGACCAGGCTCTGGCCCAGCTCGTCCAACAGCGGGCCGGCGGGCAGCAAAGGCGCCGTGAGCAGGGGTGGTTCTTCCTTGACTGCCGCCAGGGGGGTCATAAACCAGGTGGCTGCCCGCCCGCCGGACCGGTACAGGGACAGGCGCAGGCGGTCGACCCGCGCCAGGTCCACCCGCTGGCCCCACACCAGCGGCTTGAGCAGCGCCCCCTCGCGCGGGTACATCCAGGTATTCTGTTGGACGGCCTCCAGCGGCATGCGCAGGCGCGCCTGGCACTGGTTGAGCAGGCCAAAGCTGAACCCCAGCGCGGGCCCGTCCTCGCCTTCCTGGAGCCGGATCAGCAAGACGGCCAGTTGGTCGCCTGCCAGCAGGAAATCGGCCGTCAGGAACCGGAAGGAGGCCAATTCCCCGGCCGGAAAGCGGAATTCCAGCCCGTCGCCGGCGTTGGACGCCTGGTACCCGGCGCCATTGGGCAGCGGGGAAAGTTGCGAAACAGCCCGGATCCTGCCAGTCTTGTTTGAAGGGGTGAGAATCCAGTTTTCCATTTTTACTCCGCCTGGATGCGCCCGGCCCGCAGCAGGGCGCGGAACCGGTCGATCGTTTCGCGCACCCCTTCCTCGAGCGGGGTGGCATAAACCCGCGAGAAAGCCTGGCGGAGCGGGGCATCGTCAAACCCAGCCGGGAAGGGCAGCGGGTCCGCGGCGCAGGTAATCTGCGCGCCGGGGCAAATCTCGCTAACCAGTTCGACAATTCGGGTGGAAGCGACAGGGTCGCCGCCCAGGTTGAAGGCATACGCGCCCGCCAACGGCTGGTCGGCCGCCTCGATGAACTGCAAGGCCACATCCGAGGCCAGGTGATACTGGCAGGGGCCGTTGAAGGGGATATGATAGGGCTTCCCGGCCGTCGCGGCCAGCATGGCTTTGGTCGGGCCGGAGGTAAAGCCCTGGTCGCGCCCGACCCCATAGACGGTGTACGGGCGCAGGGCCGTGCTGCTGATACCGTGATCCTGCCAGTAGACCCGGGCGGCGCCTTCGTTGGCAATCTTGTACACGCCATACAGCGTGGCCGGGGCCAGCGGCGCATCGCGGAGGATCTGCCCGGCCTGCCCGGGCGGCGGGGGTCCGTACACGGCCACAGACGAGGCAAAGGCCAGGTGCTTGATCCCAACCTGGCGGGCTGCCTCGAAGATATTGACCGTGCCGGTCACATTGACCTGCGCCCCCAGGCTCGGGTTGGCGCGGCAGAAGGGCACCTGCAGCGCGGCCAGGTGGATGATGTGCGTGATGGCATGTTCCTGGACCGCGGCCAGGACCTGGGCCGGGTCGGACAGGTCGCCGCTAACGAAGGTGACCCGCCCAAGCTCCCCGGGCTCCAGCAGCAGGTGAACCCGTCGCCGGTCCTGGCTGAGGTCGAAGCTGACCGCCCGCCTGCCCTGGCGGGCCAGGTGGTACAGCACCCAGGCCCCGATGCAGCCCAGCCCGCCGGTGACCAGGTAGGTAGAATCTGCGCCGCCGGCCGGCCGCCTCATTCGAGCGGGCCTTCGTCCACCAGCGCGTTGGTCAGGCGCCCCAGCGGGCCGACCTCGACCGTCATCGTGTCGCCCGCCTTCATCCAGGCGCGCGGCTGGGGCTTGCCCAGGATGACCCCCTCCGGGGTGCCGGTCGAGATCAGGTCGCCCGGTTCGAGGGTCATGTACTGGCTGATAAAGCTGATCAGCTGCGCGACGGAGAAGATCATGTCGGACGTGTTGGAGTTCTGGCGCAGCTCGCCGTTGAACCAGCAGCGCACGGGCCAGTTCTGCGGGTCGCCGGCCTCGTCCGCCGTCAGCAGGTAAGGCCCGAGCGGCAGGAATTTATCCAGCGATTTGCCCAGCAGCCACTGGCTGGTCATCCCTTGCAGCTCGCGCTCGCTGACGTCGTTGGCGTTGCAGTAGCCCAACACAGTCCCGAGCGCCTCGGCCTCGCTGACATAGCGCGCCTGCTTGCCGATAACGACGGCCAGCTCGGCCTCGTAGTCGTACTTCCTGGCCACCCGCGGCAGGGGAACCGGCTCGCCGGGCGCCGCCACCGCGTTCTGGAACTTGGCAAACAGGACTGGTACAGGCGGGAGGGCCATGTTTAACTCGCGCGCGTGGTTGCGGTAGTTCAGCCCGATGCAGATGATCTTGCCCGGCTGGGGCAGGCACGGCCCGAGGGCCAGCTTTTCCTCGTCCAGCAGCCAGGCGGCCCGGTTTTCTTCCCGCAAGGCCTGGTCGACGAACTTATCCAGCGTAGGCAGGGCCGCCAGCCCGGCCGCGTAAAAAGCAGCCGGCGTTTCAGCGAGCCCGGGGACCTGGAGGGCCTGGTTGGCGGCCGCCAGGTCAAGAATACCCTGGGCGATTTTCACCCCCAGGCGGTACGCTCCGTCGTGTTGAAAGGTTAGCAGGATCATTTTGGCAGGAAATCCTCGCGGATGGGGGTAAAGACGTCCACCAGGCGGGCGTGCCCGGTCAGGGCCTGGATCGAGTGGGGGACGTTGGAGGGGATGCGCACCACCGAGCCGGGTCCCAGGCGGGTCGGGCTGCCTTCCAGGAAGAACAGCACCTCGCCTTCGGCCACGTAAGTGACCTGCTCGTGGGGATGAGAATGGGGCGGGTCGGGCTGCGCGTGGGGGCCGTCGTCGAAATCCACCGCCACCAGCATCAGGTGGTCGGTGTAGGTGATGTAGCGGGCGCGGCCCGGGGCAATCGTTTCGGGAACGACATTTTCACAGGGAGTGGCGTACATGATCGGTGTCTCCTTATTTGATTTCATCATATTGCGCGGGCTGCGCAATATGATGAAATCAATACTAAGCGCAAGCGACCTCAGCGGGCCAGCCAGCCGCCATCGACCGGCAGGATGGCGCCCTGGACGTAATCGGACGCCGGGGAGGCCAGGAAGACGGCCGCGCCCTTCAGGTCGTCCGGGACCCCCCAGCGGCCGGCCGGGATACGGCTGAGGATGGCCTCGCTGCGGCTGGCGTCGGCGCGCAGCGGAGCAGTGTTATCGGTGGCCATATAACCAGGCGCGAGTGCGTTGACGTTAATGTTGTGTTTGGCCCACTCGTTGGCCAGCGAGCGGGTCAGCCCGGCCACGGCGCTCTTGGACGCGGCGTAGGACGGGACCAGGATGCCGCCCTGGAAGGACAGCATCGAGGCCACGTTGATCATCTTCCCGCCGCCCTGCTTGACCATGACGTTGCCGACCGCCTGGGAGAGAAAAAACAGGGCCTTGAGGTTGATCTGCAGCACGTCGTCCCAATCCGCCTCGCTAAATTCGAGCGCCGGGGCGCGGCGGATGATCCCGGCATTGTTGACCAGGATGTCGATCCGGCCGGCCTGCGCGACGATGCCGGCCACGATCTCCTTCAACCCCTCGACCGGCGTTTCGCGCATATCACACACGATGGTGATAAAGCGCCGGCCCTGTTCCTCGACCATCCGGCAGGTCTCCCGGCAGTCTGGGGTGCGGTCCAGCCCGACGATATCCGCGCCGGCCTCAGCCAGGGCGACCGCCATGGCCTGCCCGAGCCCCCGGCTGGCGCCGGTCACCAGGGCCACTTTTCCATCCAGGCGAAAAGCGTCCAGGATGCTCATCTCAGTGCCCCAGTTCCAGCAGCATCGGGATGGTCTTGGCCACCCAACCCACGTCCGGGTCGTTCATCACGCCCTGGGTGCGGTGCTCGCCGGCCAGCATCCACAGGTAATAAGAGGTGTAGCCGGGCGCGCCAACGTAGGTGTGGTACCCGCGCGGCGCCATCAGGATGGTATTGTGGCGGACGGTGTAATTCTCCTCGAAGCCCTGCCGGTCGTAGTGGTGGAGCAGGCCGAAGCCCTCGGGCGTATTGACCCGGAAGAAGTACATTTCCTCGTGGAAGGCCTCGCCGCCCTTATCCTCCTCGTGCTTGTGGGGCGGGTAGGTGCTCCAGTTGCCGGAGGGGGTCAGCGTCTCACCGACGATCAGGCGCCGGGCCGGCAGGTCGGGCTGCTGGGTGGCGGTCAGGATTTCGCGGAAATTGCGGCTGAAGTTGGCCGCGCCCCACTTGCCGGTGTTGACCCGCTCCGGGCCGATCACATAGGCGTCGCCGCCCAGGTCGCTCGGGGCGCTGCACAGGCCGATCTCGACCGGACCCTGCGCGCGGATGGTGTAGCTGTTCCCGCACGGCAGGTAGACCGAATGCGGGTTCCCGGCGAAGACGTTGGCGCGCTTGCCCACGCCTTCGAACCGCCGCCCACCCACCTCAAAGGTGGCCTTACCGCCCAGGATGACGGCCAGGACTTCGCGCTCGCCGGTCTGGCCACTGAAGGTTTCACCCGCGGGCAGGACCAGGAGCTGAAAATCAAGCAGCTTACAGGGATTGTGGGGGAGAAGATTCAAACCGGATTTGCTTTCTATCTTGGCAAAATACTCGGACATCACGACGATCTCCTTTCAAAACTTATGCTTTTCGGACTTCGTTCGTTTTGTGTGGGCGACGCCCACACAAAACG
>CAZBDC010000232.1:0-7746 GCA_964490575.1 uncultured Anaerolineaceae bacterium
ACACCCTATCCTACACTCTTTCCCTACACGACGCTCTTCCGATCTGTATGAAGTGATCATCCTTCTCATCCTCTGTGGAGTGCCCCTCGTAATCATTCTGGGCGCCCTGGGGATCGTAAAATGGACCCGGCGGAGCGACTCGGCTTCCCTTGGCAACCCTGACCTGGCTGTAGCCTCGCTCGTGGTTGGCATCTTCTGCCTGGTTGCCTGGCTTCAGCCTCTCTTTGGTTTTCCCCTGTCTGTCGTTGGGCTTATTTTGGGGAATAGGAGCAAGAACTCCTCAAGACGGCGGATGGCGATCGCGGGAATTGTGATGTCGGCTGTTGGACTGCTGGCAACAGTGATCTACGGCAGCCTGAATTTAATTTTGAACTATGATTGAGATGACTGAGCGCCGGTCGCTTTCTTGACGAGCGCGCTGATCTTTTCCTCTTCGGCCGGGGTCAGCGCCTTCAGCGCGAAGGAGGTCGGCCACATATTGCCGTCGTCGAGGCTGGCCGGATCGTTGAAGCCAAACGTCGCGTAGCGGGCGTTGAACTTGTGCGCGCTCTGGAAGAAGCAGATGACCTGGCCGTCCAGGGTATAGGCGGGCATCCCGTACCAGGTGCGCGGCGCGAGGGCCGGCGCGCTGGCGGCGACGATTTCGTGGATCCGCGCGGCCATGGAGCGGTCCGGCTCGGGCATCTCGGCGATTTTGGCGAGCACGTCGCTTTCCCCGGCCGCCCGGTCCTTCTCCGCGCGCGCTTCAGCCTTCAGCTCGCGGGCGCGCTCTTTCATCGCGGCCCGCTCCTCGGCGGTGAAACCTGCGTCTTTCTTTGGGCTCATAATAACCTCCTGTGTTGATGCCTGCCCGTTGTGTGTGGGCGGATCAATCATTGGTTTTATTATAATTGATAATGATCTATATTATCTAATATTGAAGAGATTTTAACAGGGATGAAGGGGATGGAGGGGCGGGGGAGGCTGACAACGGATTTTTATAACGGATTCAACGGATTACCAGGAGCGCTCATCCGCGGTCAGCGAAACCTGTGTGAACCCGCCCCATCCCCAGGCAAGGCACCCCTCCCTGCAAGCTGACGCTCGATCAAGCTTGCGAGGAGGGGCGGGGGAGGCTGACAACGGATTATGACCACGGATTCAACGGATTACGAGGGGCGCTCATCCGCGGTCAGCCAGAGGTATCTTTGCGGAGCATCGCAGCCAGGTGAATTGGTGAACGGTAAACTGTAAACGGTGCAGGTGGGCGGTTGGTGGTAAACTTCTTCTTACTGTTCACTGTTCACTGCCCACCGCCCACCGCCCACCGGAGGGACCCATGAATCACAAGCAACTCCTCGCCCTGTACGACCTGACCCTGCGCGTCCAGATCCAGATCCCGGATATGGAGAAAGAGGTTTTTCCTCACCTGGTGCGCTTCATCCGCCCGGCGCCCGGCTCGAGCCTGGTGACTTTCAGCCACCTGGACCCGGCTGAGGCGGACGCGGTGATCGACGCGCAGGTGGCTTATTTCCGCCAGCGAAAGCTGCCGTTCTCCTGGACGGTCTACGACCACGACACGCCGCCCTACCTGAAGGAGCGCCTGGCGGCGCGCGGGCTGGTGGTCGGCGAGCAGGAGGATGTGATGGTGCTCGACCTGCGCGCGGCCCCCGCGACGCTGCTCCGCCCGCCCGCCGGGCTGATCCAGCCGGGGACGGGGGCCGAGCTGCGCGTGCTGACCGGGCCCGAGCATCTCGCGGATGTGCAGGGCGTGCTCGAGCAGGTGTGGGGCGAGAACTTCGCCTGGATCCACGCGCGGATGGGCGCGCACCTGGCCATCCCCGGGCACCTGCACCTGCTGGCGGCCTATGTCGACGGGCAGGCGGTCAGCGTGGGGTGGATCTATTTTTACGCCAACAACCCGTTCGCCAGCCTGTACGGTGGCTCCACCCTGCCGGAATGGCGCGGGCGCGGGCTCTACACGGCCCTGCTGGCGGCGCGCGTGCAGAAAGCGCTGCGGCGCGGCTGCCTCTTTGCGACCATCGAGGCCGGCCCGATGAGCGGCCCAATCGTGCGCCGGCACGGCTTCCAGTTCCTGGCGCACGCCTGGGACTGCGACTGGGAGCCGGAGGAAGGCTAGCGGAGCGGCTAAGCGGCCTGGAAGGCCCGGAAGGAATGCGGGTTGATCGGGATCGCGTAACTCAACCGGCCGGTCTTCTGGCCCTGCCAGTCGAGCACTTCCTGGCCGGAGAATTCCTCCCCCGAAAGAAGATCGCGCACCCGGGTAAACCGTTCGTCCAGCACCACCCGGGCGCCGGTTGGCTCATCCAGGAACGATTCGACGATGAACGTGTCGTTGTCATAGGCCAGCAGGGCGACTTTCGCCGGGGCATCCAGCTGGACGAACAGGTCTTTTGCCACAAACGCTTTGATCCGGGAGAGCACCTCGGCCGGCAAGGCGTACAGGTCGGCGAAGTTATCGGGGATGGCCAGGACAAACAGCTTGCCGCGGCCGTACTGGGCCGAGTGCAGCAGCGGCGTTCCGGCCTCGCCGCCCATACAGGAGATTTCCTCCCAGGAATCGTTGGTCAGGTATTCGATGCGCGGCACCAGGACCGGCCGGCTGGCAGAATAGACCTGGTTCCAGCCGATCAGAAAATCACGGGTCATCTGCTTGCGGCCGGTGTATTCCAGCTCGACAATCTCTTTCAGCCCCAGCGCTGAAGACGGGGTCAGCTCTTGCAGGGCGCGCAGCAGGCCAGAGGTGATGACCACGTTCTTCCCATCCAGCAGCTGGCGCCTGATCTTCGCCACGATGCCGGGGTCAAACTTGGCGGCTTCGGTCAGCAGCACGGTGGCGGCATCGGCCGGGAATTCGGGCGCCAGTTCGATCGGGATGCCTACCATGCCGAGGTAATGGTGGAGAAAATCTTCACCGCGAGAATGATAGGGTTTGTAAGCTTTCACGCCCAGGGGGGCGCCCAGCAGCCCGAGCACCCGGTCGGCCAGCGCAAAGGCCGCGCCGGCCGCGAAGGCGATGGTGGCATCCGGCGGCAGGCTTCCATCCGGGCGGCGCAGGGGGGCGGTCACGGCATCGAAATCAAAACTGGCGCCGTGTCCCTGCCAGGGGGCGCGCTGCTCCTCCTGGATCGGCGCCTGGATCGAGCGGAAGTCGAACAGCGTGATTTCAGGGGCCTTGGAAAACAAGGTCAGCCACAGTTGTTCGGCATACCGATCGAGATAGCGGCTGCCGAAGGGGTCCACCCAGCCGCCGCGGTTGCCGCCGGGCTTGATGTTTTCAAAATAGCGGAAGACCAGGTAGCTCCCATACTGCTGGAGATGCTGGTTGCTCATCACCGGGTCGCGGGTTTCGTTGCCAGTGTAAATGCCGTCAAAAATGCGGGGTTCCTCTTCCAGGTTGAAGCCCAGCCCCTGGAAGTGCTCGTACCAGTTGGGGTATTTGATGACCACTTCCACCTTCGGGTTCACCGCCCGGGCCGGGTCCAGGACCAGTTCCCTGGCGGCCTGGGTCATCTGCGCCAGGCGGAATTCCGTCCAGCTTTGCCCGCCCTTAGCTTCCACGCACAGGGGGCACTTGCAGTTGGTGAAGAAAAAATCATCCAGGACAATTTCATCAAACACGCGGGCGGTCAGCTCCACCACTTCTTTGAGCTTCTGGCGGTGTTCGGGGTTGGAATAACAGTAGGTCTGGAAGCGGTTGCGTTCGTTGACCGTGACGGTGATCCCGCCTGAAACCTGCACGCCGCGCGCCCGCAGGAAATCCCGCGCCTGGACCAGGGTCGCTTCATCGACGACGACCATGTCGCGATGCGATTCCAGGTACACTTTGCCGACTTTCATGGCGCGGCTCATCACGTCGAAACGTTCTTTGAGCCAGTTGAGGTCGCGCATGGGGATCACTTCGTAGGAACGCGTGTAGATCGCGGCGCGGAAGTTATTGTAGTTCGTTGAAGCCATGAGGATGGATCTCCGTGATTATTTTAATATGAAGTAAGACCAAGATATTTTACTGCAAATGACCCGATCCATGATCGCGGATCGGGTCATGGGCGGGCCAATTCGTGCATGGCGCCTGGGGGTAGATTGCTTCGGTCGCGCCGGAGCATCGGGGGGTTGGCATGGACGCGGGGGCTGCCGGCGCTCTCTCGCAATGACAGGCGCGCGATCTTTGGCGCCTGGGGGCAGCCTTTTAGCCCGGATTTCCAAATCCGGGTCTTCTGACCTGTGGGACGGCAGGTATTGCCCGCGGCGGTGGCCGAAAGCCGGGGCTGTGAGCCCGCCGGGCGGGCGAATACCTGCCGGAGCGGGTGAAGAGGGTTCTCACGCCGGAGCGTAGGGACCCGGAGCACCCCTCTCCATTTTTGAAAAAAATGGAGAGGGGCAGGGGTGAGGTCTCTTACGGCACGATCACAATCCCCGTGCCCGAAACCGACAGGTCGGAGCTGTGCATGGCGCGGATGCGGAAGGTGATGCGCTGCCCGTAGCCGACCATGGCGCCCTGGTGGACGTTGGCGGCGGTGTTGGCGGCGCCAAAATGATCGCCGCCAGAGACCATCCAGCCGGTGCGGACGCCGTCCACCTGGTAAATATCCATCGCCACGGCGTTGTCGCGGTCGAAGTCGGCCAGCGAGTCGATCATGTTGATCTGGCACCAGGCGTAGAACGTGCGCGGGCTGCCCAGGTTGATCGTGGCGGTCTCGCTGCCGCCGCTGACGCCGGAAAAGATGTGCACGCGATAGGCATTCATTTCGTCTGCTCCTTTTCCCTGCGCGGGCGCTCCACCAGCATCAGCCGGGCGGTGCGCAGGTCGACGTAATGGCGGTAGCCCTTCACGGGCAGGGGCGTTTCTTCCACCGTCAGGATGCCCGCATCGGCGCCTTTGGGCAGGATCTCGCCCAGCTCTGCCAGCAGCTGCTTCTCGTCCACCGCCACCGGCTGCTCGGCGCCCATGAAATATTCCTTGTGGACGTGCAGGATTTCCCCGTTATTTTTGTCGTAAATGATATACGTTGGCATTGCCTGTCTCCTATCAGTCGAGCACCAGCACAATGGCGTGCCCGGAGGCTTCCAGGTCGCCGACGTGCCCGGCGGTGATGCGGAAGGTGATCCGCCGGCCGTAGCCGGCATAGGCGCCCTGGTGGACGTTGGCGGGCGAGCCGGACGAGCCGAAATGGTCGCCGCCCGAGATCGTCCAGCCGGCGCGGGCCCCGTCGACCTCGTAGACGTCGATGAAGGCCATGTTGTCGCGGTCCAGGTCGGCCAGCGAGTCGATCATGGTGACCGTCCCCCAGGCCAGGAAGTGGCGGGTTTCGCCCAGGTCGATGGTGACCGAATCGGTGCCCTGCTCGCTCTGGAAGGCGTACAGCGGGTAGGCGACGAACGGCCCGTTGTGGCGGTAGGTGGGCGCGTACAGGCTCTTAATCCCGCGCACGTCCACCTCGTGCAGCGAGGCCTGCCCGCTGTCGTACCAGGGGTACATGGTCGCGTCGCCGACGCCGGAGTGGGCCAGCCCGAGGGCGTGGCCGATCTCGTGGGTGGCCACGGCCGGCAGGCTGCGGCTGCCCCAATCTTCATGGTCGTCGAACTCGACCGTCCCGTTGGTCGGGCCCCAGGCATGGGCCAGGATGTTGCCGTCCTTGTTGCCGCCGCTGTCGAAGGGGTAGCCCGACTCGCCCGGGCGGCGGAAGTCGAACTCCAGGTCCGAGTCGCCGCCGCTGACCTGGCTGAAGCTGAGCGGGCTGGCCGCGGCCCAGGTGTCCATCGCCGCGCGGACCACGCTCCACTCGTTGCTGATGTCGGCGGTGCCGTCGAACAGGCGGTAGCGCAGGCTGTGGCTGTCCCAGCGGTTGCCCATGAAGACAATCGGGTCGCCCTCCGCCCCGGCCGGCCCGGCGCTGGAAGCGGCCGGGCCTGTTGTGGCTGAGGTGAGCGTGCCCGGGTTGGCGATGCGCTGCTCTGGCCTGGGCGAAGGTGGGATATCAGGGTTGGAGCAGCGCGGCCGCATCATCAACACCAGCGTCTCGACCGTCAGCCCGCCGGTGGCGCGCAGGCCGAAGTTGCGCTGAAAACGGCACAGCGCCGCGCTGACCGGCTCGGAGAGCGCGTCGGTTGGGCCGGGCGCGTCTTCGCGCAGGTAGCCGAAGTGGGCCAGGAAGCGGCGGGTGTTCTCGATGAACGGGTGGCGCTCGCCGGGCCGCAGCAGGGTTTCCTCTTCTTCCGGGCTGTCCGCCCGGCCGAACGGCGAGCCCAGCTCGATCTTCGACCGGCGGCGGGTGAAGCGGACGAACTGGACGAACGGCCGGTAACCCTTGGGCTGGCAGATCAGGGCGTAGTCGCCGGCCGGCACCTCTTCGAAGACCACGCCCGCCTCCAGGCGCTCGGCTTTGCCGGCCTGCTCGACGTGCGAGAAGTCGGCCTTGCGCGGGCGGTGGGCCAGCACCAGGGTCACCTTGAGCGGGATGGGTTCCTTCAACCCGCGCGGCGGGCGCACGCTGACCACCATCGGGCCAACGTTTTTGTACCTGGGTTTCCAGCCGGGCGAGCGGATGGGGGTTTTGGCCCGTTCGCGCTCGCCCTCCTCGAAATCCACCCCGGGCAGCTTGCGCTCCACCCGTCCGGCCGGGCTGGCGGTCAGGGGCGCGTGGCGCGGGGGTTCTTGCCTGTCGATCTTTTTTGCCATCAGGACCTCCTCTGTAAAAAAACAGCCGCTGACGGATCTTCGCCAGCGGCTGCGGGGTTCGCCTGGGAACGCCTGTGATGAAAATTTTAGGCGATGGTTCGCGAATTTAATTGTACATCTTTCCGGTAATCATTTCAAGCGCCACTTGCGCCGCAAGAACCACCTGCGCCGCCGCTCACGCCATCTGGCGGAAGATCGGGTAGACGGCGCGGAAGAACTTGCCCAGCTCGCGCAGCAGGCGGAAGAAGGGCAGCTTGCCCTTGACCGGGTCGAGGTGGCTGAACTGCATCTCGGTGTATTGGACTCCCTCCTGGCCCGCAAGCGCCGCCCGGCCCGCGAGGGCCGCCACCAATTGGCGCGACTCGCCCACCGGGATGACCTGGTCGCCCTGGTCGTGCAGCAGGACGATCCGCGGGGCGCGCAGCCCCGCCAGGTGCGCGAGCGGTGAGATCGCGCTCAGGCGCTCCTGTTCGGCCGGGGGCAGGCGGCGCAGCGCGCTCTCCGCGGCGTCCGCGTCCGGCGCGTTGAGCAGGGCGTGGATGGCCTGGCCCTGCTCAGACAGCGGTCCGCGCTCGGGCACGGCGCTGCCCGCCGGCTGGCCAGCCTGGCCTTGCATCGCGCGGTCGCCGGGCGGTTCCGAACCGCCCGGGGGCGTGTACCCGGCGGGGATCCCGGACCCGGGCGGGTGTTCGGGCCCGACCGGGGCTTCCGGTTCAGCAAACTCGGCCCGCAGCCGGGCGGCTTCTCCTGGCTCCAGCCAGGCAGTCAGCGAGTGGACGAAGACCTTACGGGTCAGCGGGTCGACCTTCCACACGGCCCGTGTGGGCCGCGGGCTGCGTTCCTCCTCCCCGGGCGGGCCGCTCTGGGTGCTGCCCGAAGCGATGTCGCGCGCGAAGGTCCACAGCGAGGAGAACGGCGCATAGGCGGCGACATAGCTGACCCGCTCGCGGATGCGCGGGCTGGCGGCCGCCATCAGCGCGAACGAGCCGCCCACGCAGGTGCCGAGCAGCCCGCTGCGGGCCGGGTCGACAGTTGGCAGATCGGAAGAGCGTCGTGTAGGGAAAGAG
>CAZBDC010000233.1:0-7626 GCA_964490575.1 uncultured Anaerolineaceae bacterium
CCCCATACCTGTTTTCAAGACAGGCGCCTTAGGCCGCTCGGCCATCCCTCCTGATTCAAAGTGCCTCTGTTCCGGTGGCAAATTTTATCATACTTATGGCTACTCTGCCAGTAGATAGGCCAGGATCCATTGGGTTGTGGCGATCAGGGCTTCCGTGTGGGTGCGCTCGTAGTTGTGCGAGGCATCCACGCCTGGGCCGATCAGGGCAACTGCCACGTCTCCGCCGGCGCGCCAGTAGGCCTCTCCGTCTGAACCATAGTAGGGGTAAATATCGACTTTGTGGGCGATGTTGTGCGTCTCGGCCAGCCTGCGCAGCTTCTGGCTGAGACCGTGGTGGTACGGGCCGCCCGAATCTTTGACGCACAGCGTGGCGCTGAACTCGTCGGAAGTCTGGCCGTCGCCGATCGCAGCCATATCCACGGCGATCAGTTCGGCCAGGTCGGGCGGAAAACCGGTGGCAGCCCCATGGCCGACTTCTTCGTAGTTGCTGATCAGCAGGTGTGTGCGCTGGACCGGCTGGAGACCCGCGTCGTGCAGAGCTTTGACGGCCGCCACGATGCAGGCCACGCAGGCCTTATCGTCCAGGTGGCGGGAGCGGATAAACCCATTGGTCACTTCCACCCGCGGATCGAATGCCACGAAATCGCCTACCCGGATCCCCAGCGCGAGCGTTTCATCCGCGCTGGTCGTCCTGGCGTCCAGGCGGACCTCCATGACATCGTCTTCGCGCCTTGTCTCGCGTACCTGCTGCCCATGGACGTGGCTGGAGGCTTTGTTGAGGAGCAGCGAACCGCGCACTGGTTCTCCTCCGGAAGCGAAGACCATCAGTCCTTCGCCCTCGACCGTATTCCAGGCAAAACCTCCAATGGCTGTCAGCTTCAGGCGCCCATTCGGCTTGATTTCCTTGACCATCGCGCCGAGTGTGTCGGCGTGGGCGGTCAGCGCGCGCGGCGCTGTCTCGCGCTGCCCGGGCCATTCCACCAGCAGCGCCCCCTTACGGTTGCGCGCCTGCTTTAACCCCGGAAAGCCCGCCAGAGCTGTTTCGGTCATCGTTATGGCCTCTTCGGTAAAACCGGTCGGGCTGGGCGTGTTCAGCAGGCGGGTCAGGAACCCGGTCATGTAGTTGATGTCGATATTGGGGAGGGTCATCCGCAGCTTCTCCTGGGCTTAAAATACCTGGCTCCATTATACATAAAAGAGGCGTAAAAAAGCACCTTTCAATTCGGATAAATCCTGAGTAAAAGGTCATCTTACACCGATGACCTCTGTCACTTGTTTGCGGAAATGCGTTCGAATAAACTGTATGAATAAAAAAGAGTAATCTTACCTGTTTTACCAAAAGAGGATTCGTTCGATGCAAATAACCCGTCAGGCTGATTATGCCCTTCGCGCTATGCTTTACCTGGCCCAGTTGGTGCCGGGTCAGCGAGCTGCCACCAGCCAGATTGCTGAAGAGCAGCACATTCCGCCCTCCTTCCTTGCCAAAATCATCTCGCAGCTTTCGATCGCGGGGCTGATCCACACTTCGCGCGGCGCGCGAGGTGGCGTATCGCTGGCGCGCACGCCAGAGGAAATCAGCATCCTGGAGGTCGTCGAAGCAATCGACGGTCCGATCGCGTTGAATGAGTGTACGCACAGCTCCGGCGCCTGCCCGTTTGGAGAGACCTGCCCGCTGCGGCCATTGTGGTGCGAGACTCAGTCTGAACTGGTTGACCGGCTGCGGAAAACGAATTTTGGGCAGTACGTAAACCAAAACCAGCCTGCTTAGTCTGGTCCGGGGGCCTCGCTCAGCCGCTGCATCCTGGGCGCATGTGGTTTTCCGGGGCTTAACCTTTCCCGGTTGATTCTTTCCTTTTCTGCCCTCTCCAGATAAAATGGGGAGGGTATTTTTTTGTCGAGGAATATAAATGGAGCTTTCTCTGAAGCAACGCCTCCCGGCATGGTGGGGAATGCTGGCTGTATTGGGCTTGATTGCCCTTGTAACTGCATTTGCGCCGGTAGAACGGACTCTGGGCGAGCGCGCCCGCCTGGTTTATTTTCACGGCGCCTGGGTGTGGGCCGGTAAATTGGCCTTTGCGGCGGCCGGTGCGGCCGGGCTGGTCGGCCTGGCTGCCCGCGCCAACCGCCGCGCCTGGCAGCGCCTTTCGCTGGCGCTGGGCTGGACCGGGATGGTTTTCTGGCTGACCTATCTACCGCTGTCACTGTGGGTGCAGCAAATGAATTGGGGGGGGATTTTCTGGGACGAACCACGCTGGCGGATTCCGCTGATCCTGGGCGTGGTCGGCTTGCTGCTCCAGGTTGGTCTGTACTTGATGGAAGATTTGCGCCTGGCTTGTGGGTCAAATCTGGTATTTGGGATTGCTTTATGGGTGTGGTTGGGCAGCATCGAAAATGTTTTGCATCCTGATTCGCCGATATTTCAATCGGACGCTGTGCGCATCCAGGCCTTTTTTATCCTGATCCTGCTCCTGGCGCTCCTGTTTGGAGGGATGCTGGCCCGGCAGTTCTTGAAGTTCGATACTGCTCGTTGGAAGTAAACGTGGAGCCGCCGGTCGAAGCGGCCGGGCAGCCCCAGCAGCCCAGCACCATGCCGCTGGTTTTCTTGTTCGTGGTGGCCCGGCTGGTCATCAATGCCACTTACCGCATGATCTACCCCTTCTTACGGGCTTTCGCCGTGGGGATGGGGGTTCCCTTGGAGGAGGCGCTGTTGCCCCTGTCGGGGCGCTCCTTTATTGGAATGCTTGGGCCGCTCCTGGCGCCGGTTGCCGACCGGTTTGGCCGAAAGACCGGCATGTTGTTGGGGCTGGGAATCTACATTTTTGGTGTGGGGCTGGTGGCCGTTTGGCCATCTTTTCCCACTTTTTTTGTGGCGCTGGTGTTGGCCAACCTGGGGAACCAGGTGTTCCTACCAGCAATGCAGGCCTATCTGGGCGACCGCATCGCATACCGGCGGCGAGGCCGGGTTCTGGCGCTGACCGAGCTGTCCTGGTCGCTCAGTTTTATCTTGCTTGTTCCGCTGATGGGCGTATTGATTGCGCGCCTGGGCTGGACAGCGCCTTTTTGGGTGCTGACCGTATTGGGGCTGCTGGTTTTTGCCTGGCTTGCCTGGCGAGTCCCGGCCGACCGGGTGGTCACGGGAGGCCGGCCGCCGGCCTTGTGGCGAAACCTCGGCCAGGTGCTGGCTTCGCCTGTCGCGTGGGTTGCTCTCTCCTTTGGCCTGTTAATTACCCTGGCCAATGAGGTGGTGAACGTTGTGTTCGGCGTGTGGATGGGGGATGCCTTTGGGTTGGATATTGCCACGCTTGGTCTGGCGGCGACGGCGATTGGCCTGGCTGAATTGAGCGGTGAAGGCGCGACCGCCGCCCTGGTCGACCGGATCGGGAAGAAGCGGGCGGTTGGGATTGGGCTGGCGCTGACCAGCCTCGCCTCACTGGCGCTGCCCTGGTTGGGACAGAATTTATGGGGAGGGCTGGCCGGCCTGTTCCTCTTTTACCTGGGGTTTGAATTTACCCTGGTCAGCTACATCCCGGTGATGACTGAAGTGATGCCGCAGTCTCGTGCCACCCTGATGGCCGCCAATCTGGCGGCGTTTTCGCTGGGGCGGGCGCTCGGCGCGCCGGCCGGTTTGTGGCTCTACACGCTCGGCTTTGGCGCAAACGCTGCCATTGCGCTGGTTTTGAACGGCCTGGCGTTACTGGCGCTTAGGCGTGTGCGGGTTGAGGAATGACCGGCCGGGCTACTGCTGCTGGCTGGCCCAATCTTCGCCGAGGATAATTTCGATATCCACCGCCGCGTTGGGGTCAAACCGGTTCACCACCCGGCTGGACGGCACATTGAGCCGCTGGATCAAGAAGTTGATCGTGTAGGGTTTGCCGCTGTAGTCGTAGATGGTGGTGCTGCCATAAGTCTGGTCGGCATTGTTTTCGCCAACGATGTTCATCCCTGCGCCGCGCAGCAGCTCGCTGGTCTTCGAAGCCAGGCCGGCCGTTGTGGTCCCATTCATCACCACCACCCGGGCATTTTCAGCTTTCATCAGCGCTTCTGGATCGCTGTCCACCGCAGCCGGGCCAACCGGGCCGCCGGTGGCGAAAACTTCGTCGCGCAGAATCCGGATCTGGTCTGGGATTGGGATCAGGATGGCCTGGCCATCCTCGGGGTTGGTGGCGAATTCAACCTGCTTGGGCGGGCCAATGATGCCCTGTTTGATATTCCCGCGGTCGATTTGCGCAGCCAGCAGCGCCAGCTGGATCACCTGGTCAAGCGAAAGGTTGGTCCGGATGCTGGAGGCAAGCTCGTTATACAGCTTGGGGGACTTGCTGATCAGCATGGGCAGCTGGTTGAACTGGAGGATCTGGTCGCGCAGCGCCATAATCACTTCCAACTGGCGAGAGGAACGATCAAAATCGCCGCCCTCGGTATAGCGCATGCGGGCATAGGCCAGCGTGGTTGCCCCATCCAGGGTCTGCACTCCAGGCTCTAATGTGCGGGTGTTGCCTGGTCCAATTGGGTCCACCGTGATCTCTTCCCGGATGTGCATGTCCAGGCCACCCAACTCGTCGATAAAGCGGACGAAGGCCATGAAATCGACCTGGGCGTAATAGTTAATCGGCACGCCCAGGAACTGCTCGACGGTTTTCATGGCCAATCCAGGGCCGCCGCCCGGCAGGTTATAGATTTCTCCCCACCGGTAAGCCGTGTTGATTTTGTTATACCCAAGCCCAGGGATGTTTACCCACATATCCCGTGGGACCGAAAGGATCCCGGCGGTCTTGCTGACCGGGTCGACGGAGAACAGGATCATTGTATCTGTTCGCGGAGTCTCATTGGCTTCCCAATCGCGGAAGTCGAGTCCCATCACCAGGATCGTTACCCGGCTGGCGCCATCCCATGGGACCGCGGTAGGATCGGTTTCACTCTGCAGTGGCCCCTGGGGCGCAGGAACGCTGCCCTCTTCTCCGCCCGAAACGTTTCCTCCGCTCTGGGAGTTGCCACTACTGGAGATGGGTGGACCGCCAGGCACCTGGATCATGCCGGTCGAGGCGAAGAAGTTGCGGACCAGGTTGAATGCAACGATGGCAGTAATACTGGCGAGGATCAGAAAGACAACCAGGACGACCAGTGTAACCCGGTCGAGCGAGGTCGATCTTGTGTGGGCCATGCGGGCTTTTGCGCGAGACATGCTAATTGTAATTACCTCTTCTTACGGATTTTTGCCACCTGAGAATCTGATCTGCCGGTGGTTATCCTATTTTGGGTGGGGGTACCGGGAGCGACTCAAGTGGAGTGTTTGCCCACTTGTCGCCTTCATCGATTAACATCACGGGAATGTCGTCCACGATGGGGTATTTGCGGCTGCAATCCTGGCAAACAAGCCAGGTGTCTTTCACCAGTTCCAGGTTTCCTTCTTTACCTGGTTCACGGACGCAGACCGGGCAGCGCAGAATTTCTAACAAGTCTGAAGGTACCATGTTTACTCCACCATGCAAATATCATAGAAAGATAGCCTAATTTTACCACTGCTGGCAGGCCTCAGAGAGACCAAAAGATTCCGCTCAAACCGTCTTCCCGACCTTTCGACCGGTATTACTCATCCCCAGTGGGGATCTCCGTTCCTGGGCCATACTCAAAAACATCCTGCCAGGGCAAATAATGGGTATAAAACGTATCCTGAAGATAGATGGCATCGTTGCGGTATACGGTGCGATAGACGGTAACATCCGCGCCATCGGCTTTCCAATCGACCTGTTTGATTGTTCCGGGTGGCAGGTCGCTGTTCTCGCGATAGAGCGGTTCGGGCGCCGGGATCACGTTGGTGATGCCGGTTGTGTCCCACTCCACCCGCCGTCCATCTGAGGAGGAGTAGAACTTCCAGGTGATGGAACTGGCGGATGGAACAACGTAGGTTTCCATCAGCAGCCAGTTGGGGGTGTCGTTGGTGAACTTGAAGTCCACCAGGGGGACAAACACAGTTGCATCCAGGCCGGCCAGGTTGGGATTGATCCGGTTACCGGCTACTTTCTCATAATAGTAGACCCGATAAGCATGCGCGTGGCGCTCGACGACCGGGTAGCCGGCGAAGAAAGCGGCCCGGAAGAGCGTTGTGCTCACCTGGCAGACTCCCCCGCCAACACCCTTGACGGTCTGGTCGCCGACGATGATCAGGGCTTCGGCGTAGCCGTTGTCGAGGGTAATATCTCCCAGGGCCGCAGCCATCGAAAAAGTTTCACCAGGCGCGATCAGCAGTCCATGGAACTTACTGGCGGCGGCCTGGATGTTTTGCACCCGTTCCGCGCTGGAGCCATAGAAATAAGAAGTCTCGGCGTGTACCAGGTCGCGAATGCCAATCTCTTCCCCCCGGGTCTGATCGATTACAGGTGGGTTGGTATAGTTAATTTCCAGGGGAATCGTATGCTCACCGGCATACAGTTTATCCTGGATGCTCGCGATGCTGGCATCGATATTCAACTCCCGGCCAATCACGGCCGACTGGATCAGATCCAGCTGGCGGGTGTCGTCATTGAAAATAAAGCGCGGGTTTTGGTACGCGCGCGAGAGGGATGAACTCAGTCCAGACAGGTAAGTGCGCAGTGATTCCTCATTCAGGCGCACCTGGTATTGCGTCCCGGTTTCGGTTTGCACGCGTTCAAAGACAAGCATTGAGGCCAGGGTCGCCTGATCGATCGTCCAGGGACCAGCCTGGCCCACTTCGGCCTCTGGAAGGGTGATTGTCAGCGGCTGGCTTAAGATCTGGCGGGCCTGTTCTGCCTGCTGGCTGGCATCCAGAATCACCGGCGTGCTTTCCTCGATTGGCAGGTCAATCACTGCGTCTCGGATGGTTTGAAGCTGCAGGGAAACGAGCACCAGGCTGCGGGTGATGTCGACCGAACGGCCTACCTGCCCCGGAAGAACGATCACGTCTGTCCCTTGTAATTCAATCCGGGCTTCGACTGTGGGCCTGTCAATCTCTTTGGCCAGGTTGCTGAGGTAGGCGAATGCTATGCGCTGATCCAAGACCAGGTTGGGGGGGATCGAATGCCCTGAATACCAGGCGTAGAACTGGGTGCGCACGCGTTCCAGCAGCCAGCCGCTGCGGCCGACCTGGTAGGCATTACGCGCTGAACTTTCCGAATCCAGCACAAGACCCAGTTCGGCCGGTGAGGCGACCCAGATCTTGTCACCATCGCGGAAGAGGATTCTTCCTTGCAGGGGATACTGGATGCCGCCTCCAATGCGCAGGGCGGCTTCTTGCGGGCGCAGGCCGCCAACGTCGATGCCGGCGACCTGCACGCCGGGAAAGATGCGCCCGGCGAACCAGATTTGCGTACCAAACAGGAAGGCTACCAGGCTGCCCGCGAAGATCAGGGCGCCGATCAACAGGGCCATCACGGCCTGTTCAAGGGAAAACCTTGGCCGGGGACGTCGGGCGGCAGGATAATAAACGGATCTCATGACAGTCGATTATATCATTTAAGGACAAAAATCATCGAAATTAAGGATCTGGCCGGGTCGTGGCCTGCTTAATGAAGACGATCGGGCCGGCGAAAAGTTCCCTGTCGAAATTGTCAGACAACCCTTGACAAAAAGAAGTGTATTGGATAGAATACTGGCTCGTTGTCCGGGGTGAGA
>CAZBDC010000234.1:0-7601 GCA_964490575.1 uncultured Anaerolineaceae bacterium
GGTGCGGTTTTCCTCAAGGGGATGACCGCACTACTTTTTGTCTAAACTCGAATTTGAAGGAAGCTCTCCAAAAAACATCAAACAGTAGGATTCGAGAGTTTGCTAAGTCGGCGATCAAGCGTCTTAACTCTTAAACTGCTCACGGAATTTCTTGCCGTCTATCCTGCGATCCTCTTCGCCACCTTATAGGCGGCCGGGATGACGCTGTTGACCCCGCCGCCGCTCTCGCTCTGCGCGCCGATGAACCACAGTCCTTTCACCGGCGTCTGGTGCGGGATCTTCGGCGTGCCGAGGATGGGCGCGATCCCACCGAAGGCGTGGTGATCGAGGTGGGTGCGGCTGCGGAAGTCTTCCGGGGTCAGGATGGCTCGCGTGAAGGTGTGCTGCCTGAGCCCGGGGATGTGGCGCTCGGCGCAGGCCACCAGCCGGTCGGCGTACTGCTCTTTGCGTGATTCCCAATCACCATCCTTCAGGCGGTCCGGGCAGATGGTGTAGAGGGTCAGCGCGTGGCAGCCGGGCGGGGCCATCTCGGGTGAGTGGCGAGTGGGCACGTGGGCGACAAAACCCTCCTCGCCCTCGTGGTAGATGCCTTCCCGCGCGCGGGTGATCCCGCCTTCCAGGTCATAGGTGCCGTAAAAGTAGGTGCACACCCCCGGCGCGTGCGGGGCCGGGTCCATATCCAGCCCGAGGTGGACCATGAAGACCGAGTCCATCAGCGGCAGGCGGCGCACTTTGTCTTGAAAATCGGCCGGCAGGTGGGCCGCGCCGACCAGCTTGAAAAAAGTTTCTTTCGCGCCGCCCGAGGCGATCACCATGTCGGCCGGGGTCAGGCGGCCGGCGGCGTCGATCACCCCGCGCGCTTGCCCATTCTCGACCACGATGCTGGCGACCGGGCAGCGGGTCAGGATCTGCCCGCCGCTCTCGCGGATGCGCTCCGCCAACGCGCCGGCCAGCGTGCCGATTCCGCCCAGGATGCTGTAGTGGTAGATTTGCTCGGCGTTTTTGGCCAGCCTCTTGGGCATCCGGCAGTCAAAGGACGGTTCGGGGTTCAGGGAAAACACGCCCAGGCCGATAAACTGGCTGGGCGGAGTGAAGAAATCGGCCAGGATTGAGATGAAGATGGCCTTGAGGCGCTCGTCCTTGAAATAGCTGCCCATCAGGCGCTGCGCGCTCCAGTCCTTGCGCGTCAGGAAAGGCAGCAGGCTCCAGTACAGGCGCGCTTGCCAGGCTTTCTGCGCCAGGCCGCGCTTCTCTTCGATCCGCCGGGCGCAGGTCATTACCCGGGTGAAGCGCAGGTAATCTTGCCAGTAGCGGTCCAACCCGCGCGCTTCGGCCGGGAACTGCTCCTTCAGGCGGTCCATCCGCCACAGGAAGCCGCTGTAGGTGGCGGGTTTGTGGATGGCAAACTCGGGAAAGACGTACAGGCGGTCATCCTTGCGCACGCGGATGCGCTCCAGCACGCCCAGGGCAGCCAGGACCTTGCCGACCGGCTCGCCGGGGCCGAACCCTTCAACCAGGAGCTGGCCCAGGTCCCAGCGGAAGCCTTCCTGCTCGAACGGCGCGGTGACGCCTCCGATGTGGTCGTCTTGCTCGAAGACGGTGACGTCATGCCCGGCCTGCGCCAGGGCGGCCCCGGCCGTCAGCCCGGCCAAACCCGAACCAATGATGGCAGCTTTCATGTTTCCCTCGCTTCTATGATCATCCGTAAACGCGTTTCACCACCCTCAGCGCCCGCAGGGTGACCCACTTGCTCGGGCGGCCCTTTTGTTCGATGTCGGCCCAGGTTTTGCCGTTGTAGCTGTATTCCATCGTCCAGCGGTCCTGCCCATCCTGTTTGCTCAATACGAAATCCACGCCCGCGCGCACCCGCGGGTCGCCCGCGCAGCCCAGCAGCGTCAGCGCCTCCAGGTTCTGGAGCACGTCGGTGACGTAGGCGAGCGGGTAGCCAAACTGGAACCAGCTCCGGCTGGGTTTGGTGCTATAGCCGGATGGGTAGCCGGCCTGGGCCGGGGGCGCCGAGAGCAAAAACTCGCGCGCGGCCGCAATTGCCCGCTCGATTTCGGGCGTCCGCTGCGCCGGCGGCACCTTGCCCAGCGCCAGGGCCGCCTTGACCGCGCCCCACGCGCACGGCAGCCCCGCGTTGGCCGCACAGGCAAACCCCGGCGCGCAGTTGCCGCTTTTGTAGTAACGGGCCGGCGCGTCTCGCTCCTCGGCCGGGGCGATGCCCTGCCCGGTGATGCTGCGCGCCAGCCAATCCAGCGCGCCCCGCAGGCGCTCGTCCGCCAGCCAGTCCAGGTCGATCAGCGCCGCCGCCAGGATGGCGCTGACCGGGCCGCTTTCCATGATCGCCCGCCGCGCCGACAGCGCTTCCGGAGCGTCGCCGGGCGTCTCCAGCACATTGACCAGCGTAAACCACCTGGGCCCTGGGTTGTCGCGATCCTCCTCCAGCAGCCAGGGGATGGGGTTGCCGTTGATCCGTTCCAGCCAGTTGATTTCGCTCATGTTGGCCTCCAGGTCACCTGGGTGATGCCTTTTTCCCGGCTGCAGCGCTTCGCCGTGATCGACTTAAGGAAACAAGCGCCGGGCCTTCACCTCGGCGACCGCGTCCGGCCGGTAGCGGTACAGGCGGGCCGGGCGGCCTTCTCCACCGCGCAGGTGCTGCGTTTCCTCGATGATCCCGGCCTGCAGGATCCGCCGGCGGAAATTCCGCTTGTCCAGTCTTTCCCCCAGGACCATCTCATAGGTATTTTGCAGCTGGCTTAAGCTGAAATGCTCCGGCAGGAGTTGAAAACCGACCGCCGAGTACTCCAGCTTATAGCGCAGGCGGCGCAGCGCGTAGGCGACTACCTCGGCATGGTCCATGACCAGGTCCGGCAGTTCGTCAACCGGGAACCATTGCGATTGACAGCCGTTTTTCTCAGCCGGTGAAGCTGCTGCGCCGGCCGGGATAATCGCAAAGTAAACTACCGAAATCAGCCGTTGAGAGGGGCAGCGCCCGGCTTCGCCGTAGGTGTAGAGCTGTTCCAGGTAGGCCTCGCGCAGCCCTGACAGGCGCAAGACGCTTTGGGTGGCGGTTTCCTCCAGCGACACGGCCGCTGGAACCGGGCTGCCGGGCAGTTCCCAGGCCAGGTCCCCGCCGCTCGCCTGGCAGGCCGAAAGCAAGACGCGCAGGCGCTCCTCACGCAGGCTGAAAACGACCACGCGCACATCGATGCTCTCCAGGGGAGCCAGGGCCAGGCCTTTCTCCAGGCCGGTGGACGGTACGCTTGCGCCGGGATTTTCCATATGCTTTATTATATAGCCGGATGAGCCCTGGCGCGCGTGTCCAGGCCCGGCTCTTACCAAACCATCGATCCGGCCCTATAATCAGGTAGATCGAGTCGCGTTGTTTTGCTTGGGCGGCGCAGCCGGCCTCGCAAAACGCTGAGATACCTGAAACAGGTGACCTGGAGGTTCTATGAAATTTCGAACGCGCGCGCTGCTCGGCCTGGTTGCGCTCCTGGCGGCCCAGCTGGCCTGCAACCTGCCAACCCGGCCCACTGGGCCGGCGACCCAAATCCCGGCCCCTGACCAGACCATGACGGCCCTGTTCGCATTTACACCGGGCGGCACGGCTACCTTCACCCTGCCGCCGGTGCTGACGGCAACCCAGGTGGCCGATGCAATGGCTACCCAACTCCCCGCCGCGACGGATACCCGGCCCGCGCCCACCAACACCCAGCCCCCGCCCGGTTTGCCGACTTCCACCACCGCGCCGCCTCGCCCGACCGTCACCATTCCTAACGTCCGCCCGCGCACGCCCGTGGTGGCCAATTTCCTGGTCACCCCACCCACGCTCGATGGCGATTGGAGCGAATGGAAGGATATCACCACCGAGTACCCGGCCACGCATGTCGTCTTCGGCGAGGAGAAATGGATCGGCGCGGATGATTTACAGGCTTCCTACCACGTCGGCTGGGATCACAATTACCTCTACGTGGCGGTCAAGGTCCGCGACGAGCGCTACGCGCAGAACGCCGGCGGGGAAAACCTCTTCAAGGGCGACAGCCTCGAAATCCTGCTCGATACCAAACTGCAGGAGGATTTTTATTGGGACCAGCTCAGCCCGGATGATTTCCAACTCGGCATCTCACCCGGCCGCCCGGATCCTGAGCGGGTCAAAGAGGCCTACCTGTGGTTCCCGAGCAATATCGCCGGCCCGCGCCCCTCCGTCCAGATTGCTTCGCGCCTGGACAGCGGCGTCTGGCGCGTCGAGGCGGCCATTCCCTGGGCCGTTTTCGAAATGACCCCGGTGGAAGGTATGCACATGGGCTTTGCCCTGTCTGTCTCGGATAATGATGATGCATCACAGAACCTGCAGGAGAGCATGGTCTCTAACCTGGCCTCGCGCAGCCTGATCGATCCCACCACGTGGGGAGACCTGCACCTGGTCCGCTGATTAAAACAGCACCATGGTCAGTTCGTTGCGGTACTGGCGCGCGTCGGGGTCTTCGGCTCCTAGCAGCTCGAGGATGCCCAGGAAGGCCAACCGGGCCCGGTCGCCGCGGTAGCGCTTATCCTGGCGCAGGATCTCCAGCAGCCCATCCAGGGCGGCCAGGTGGTTGCCGCGCCCGGCCAGGCGGATGGCGTTGTTGAACATCGCGTCCAGGTCTGTTTCGAACGGAAGTTCGTTCTTTTCGCGCCTGACCATCACTTCGGCCAGGGGGCGCATGATCTGCGCGGTGTTATATTCCCGGCTGGCCGGGAAGTAGTTGAGGATAAACAGCGCCTCGCCGCTTTTGCCTTGCGCGAGCAGCGCCTTGACCAGGCCCAATAAAACACCCGGTTGGTTCTGGGTTTGTTCTTCTAGCTCACGGTACAGCGCTTCGGCCTCGGCCCATTCGTGTTCCGCCAGCAGGCTGTCGGCTTTTTCGAGCGCCAGGCTGGCTTCACTGGGTGGGGCCAACTTGGCCAGGAATTCGCGCACGCGCGCTTCGGGCTGCAGGCCGGCAAATTCCCCCACCACCTGCCCCTGGCTGATGGCCTTGACGGTCGGGATGCTGCGCACGCCGTAGCGCAGGGCCAGGTTTGGGTTAGCGTCGACATCGACGCGGGCCAAACGGAAGCTGCCCTGGGCTTCCTGGGCGAGCTGCTCCAGCATTGGCCCCAACCGCTTGCAGGGCTGGCACCAGGTGGCCCAAAAATCCACCACTACCGGTATATTTTGCGAATACGAAAGAACTTCGTACTCGAAGTCGGCTTCAGAAACGTCAACAATAAAATCTGAGGGTGTCATCATTCACTCTCCAGGTATAATTTTGCATAAGCCAATCATAATCTGGCATCATTAAAATTATATCGGAGTTTTCTAAAACCTTTATTAGCCTTTCAGAGGTTTATTTGTCTACCCGTCCGGATCCTCGTCATCCGCAATCGTTCCGGGCTGGTTCAGCCCGACCACATCGCCGTGTACGTTGATGATGACACGGAAGCCCATCATCCCCATGTAGGCCCGCCCTTCTTCCGGGATGCCGGTTTTGAAGAGCTGGTCGAGCTGCTGGTCGATGTTTTTCAACTGGTTCTGGATGAACGCCCGGCTGAAGATGTCTTCCTGTCCGAGCATCTTGGCCGCCTGCTCGCCCAGGAGATCTTCGTTGCCCTTGATTTGCCCGGCCATGATCTCCAGCACCTGGCGGTCGACCTGCTCGCTGGGGATGTGCCGGCGGAAACCCTGGTCGTTGACCACGTACATCGGTTCGCTGCCGACGTAAACCGTCTCGACCGGGTTATCAAACTCGTCGACGATCAATCCACTAAAAAGCGCCTGGCTTGCCATGCTGTCCTATGACTCCTGTTTTCCTTCCACTGCCGCCAGCAGGATCCCCGCCGCGATTCCCAGGCGGTGGTCGAGCTGTCGCCCGGCGTCGAATGAGAAATCGAGGTCGAGCTCGTAGCGGAACAAATGGAACCGCTGCTTGAGGTCCATGACCCTGCGCTCATCGATCAACAGGTCATAGTCCTGCGGGAGGAGCGAGCCCAACAGCAGACGGCGCAGCAGCGCCCGGCCCTGGCTGTCTTCGATCAGGGTGCCCAGCGGCTGGTCGCCCGGCCCCAACACTTCCCACTGGTCGCGGACGATGGAGCGGAATCCGCGCCGGCGCAGCGTGCCAACCAGCCGGCCTTCCAGGCTGTCGACCACGTCATAGGCGGCCGAGAAGTCGAGGATCTGGCGGGCCTGGATATGCAGCAGCTCCTGGCTCTGGCTCTCATCGGTATATACGCGGATATCCTCGCGCAGCTTGAACATCTTCTGGCGGCTGTAGGCAATCGCCTGGCCGCTTTCATCGTAAAGGCGGAAAACGCCGGTCAGCGCCAACACCTGGCGCCGGAGGGTGAAATGATTTGCATTGAAGGGTGAATACATAGGGTATACCTGCCTGGGAAAGAATTGTGGTCAGCTGATGACGTCGACGCGGGTGCCGTCCTCTTCGCTCCAGGTCTGTTCGTTGAGCGGTACGGACGGGGTGGTCCAGCGATAGACCCAGCGCGCCGCCTGGGCCGAAAGGTTAATGCAGCCGTGGCTGCGTGGTTTGCCATAATCGTTGTGCCAGTAGGTGCCGTGGAACGAAATCCCACTCAGGGTCAGGTAGCTGACCCACGGGACGCCGGGCAGGTCGAACGAGCTGGGCGCGGCCAGGTCGCCGCTGGCCATGTGGCGCGAGGGCCGCTTGCGGTTGGTGATGTACCGCCCGGCCGGGGTAGTGTAATCTCCGTCGATAAAGCGCGCGCCGCTGGCCAGGCGCGCCATGAACACCGGCTGCTCCGCTTCATAGGCGACCAGCACCTGTTCTGGCAGGCGGACCTCCAGCCTCTTTTCTGCGGGTGGGATGTGGGGGGAAATGGGGGCCAGCTCTTCCGGGGGGATCGGGCGCATGTGTTCGGCGCTGACGTAGTACTCGTTCTTATACTTGTCATCTGGAACCCGGTACCATTTCTGGCCCTGCCGGTCTTCGACTACTTTGGTGATCCAGAACACGGCGCTGTAGTACAGCCGGTAGGCGAAGCGGTCCGGCCGGTTGGGATCCTTCAGCGCATCGGTATACGGCACGCTGACTTCCGCCAGGCGGCCTTTCTCCGGCAGGCTGGCCAGCGGTGTGTTATGGCGGATGAACACGGGCTGGACCTTGCCGGAATGGGCGTAGCCCTCATGGTTGTTGATCAGGTACCAGACCCGGTTGTGCTCCGGGTAGCGGTCGCCGATGGTCACCCCATTGAGGGGAAGGATCAGGTCGCGCCAGTACATGTTGACCAGTTTGCTCGAGAAGGAGGGCCGATCATAGACGGAAAGACTGTTTTCCAGCACCCGGCCGCTGCCCGGCGCTTCTTCGCTGGCGAGCGGCACCAGCCCATCCCGGCCTGAGCTGCGCTCCAGAAAGGGCAGGGCAAACAGCCCCAGCAGACCCTGCCGGCTGAAACGCAGAAACTCGCGCCGCGAGAGGGTATCCAGGCGAACCATGCCCGGATCCCACCAGGGAGAAAGAAGGTTCAGGCCAGGCCGGGTCTCCATCAAGATCGGAAGAGCGTCGTGTAGGGAAAGAGTGTAGGGGAGGGTGGGGGTGTGG